>CAZIEI010000021.1:0-34459 GCA_964538705.1 uncultured Spirochaetales bacterium
TTGATCGAAAGGAACAAAAGTCTCGGTCTGGTTTAGGGGGAAATGCCTATTCAGCGGCCAACGAGAGCCCGGCGTTTGATTCCATGCCTCGACGTGATAGGATGGAGGCGCGTAATCCTTGGCGCGAGATGTAGGATAGAACGGGGGAGGCGGGATGAAAGGGATCGTGTGGATCATGGTCGCTTTCATGCTCGGCGCGATGGAGAGTTGCGCGTTCGCGGGACGGGGCGGCGGGGCTGAGGCTTTTATCGATATCCCCCTTCATTCGACTATCACCCATGTCCAGCCCATGACGGGCATCGTCTATTGGAATGACTCCGACAACTGCGAGACTGACGCCATTCAACTGGAATACTCATATATCGGATACTCGGATATCGTAAATGATCAAGGAGCGTACGATTGGAGCGCCGTCGACGCCGTGCTCGATTCCGCCGCGGGCAGGGGGCATCAGGCTATCATTCGCTTTCACTACGTTTATCCCGGACGACCAACGACGGTGCCGGATTTAATCAAGGCGATTCCGGGTTATGTGGAGACCTCGGGGATGGTAGAGGGCGAGACTACGTGGTTCCCTGACTGGTCCTCCGCGGCCCTTCGCGAATTCACGCTCGAATTCTACGAGAAGGTCGCTGAGCGTTATGACGACGATCCGCGGCTCGCCTTTTTACAGACCGGCTTCGGGCTCTGGGCGGAGTACCACATCTACGAAGGGCCTTTTTCGCTCGGGGGGACGTTTCCGTCCAAGGAGTTCCAATCGCTGTTCTTCACGAGCCTCGCGTCCGACTTCGGAGATCTGCCCTGGAGCGTTTCCATAGACGCGGCGGATCCGGACGTTTCACCCGTCGCGGGGAGCCCCGGGCTCCTCGCCATCCGATTCGGCCTCTTCGACGATTCCTTCCTCTGCGAGGAGCATGACGCAGTCAATGACCTCAATTTCACGGCGCTCGGCGCCGGAACGCGATATGAGCGCTCGCCTATCGGCGGGGAGCTCAGCTATTACAGTGACTACGATCAGGTGCACGCGCTCGATTTAGCCGGACCGTACGGGACTTCGTTCGAGACGATGGCCGCCCGATATCACGTCTCGTACATGATCGGGAACGATCAGCCGAACTATGGCGTAACGGAAGCGCGCATCAGAGCGGCGGGCATTGCCACGGGGTATCGATTCCGGGTCACCGCCTTCAGTGCTTCGGCATCGCGGTCCAGGGTAACCGTGGAGAACGTCGGCATAGCGCCTATCTACCGAGACGCGTGGATAACGGTGAACGGCTCAAGGTCGAGCGAGAGTCTCAAGGGGCTCCTCCCCGGGAGGAGCCTGAGCGTCGAGGTCGCGAGCGGCGGAACGGCATCCGTTCTCTCGATTTCCTGCGAACGCCTGGTAGACGGGCAGGAAATCGAGTTCGAAGCGGAGCTGGACTAGTATGCTACCAACGGCGTCCAAACCCTGAGATTGTAGACCTTTCCGTTGAAATACCTTCCGTAGTTGGCGTTGTACCCGAGGGTCATGTTGGAGCCGGGGATGATGGAGATGGGAGCCGTCGGGTCGCATGCGACGGATTCATATCCATTCGCGTAGACGCCGAACACTCCGCCCTCCCGGCTCATGGCGACATAATACGCTCCCGGACCCGAGGGAAGCCGACGTTGGATGCAAACGGAGTAATTGCCAAACCCGAGTCCGAAAACGTAGTTGTTCAAGTCGTCGCCGCCCTGCTGGATGACCATCCCGATGTTCGATCGGTGATTCACGTCGAGGATGTTAGCGTAGGTATTCTGCGTCGGCCCCGTAACGACGTGCATTTCCATGACGAAGTCGCCCGTGAGCTGGGAGGAGAACGAGGAGCCCAGGTTCACGCCGCCGCTCGGCGTTCCGTTGCAGACCGCTTGATTTTCAGAAAGTCCGGCAATGCCTTTATAGAATTTCGCGCTGATGATGGTACCGTTGAAGCCGCGTCCGTAGTTCTTGTTATACCCGAGCGTCGGGACTGAGCCTGGGATAAAGGCTACGGGACCCGTGAAGCAGTCGAAGGTTCGACCGACACAGGTGAGGTCGAGGGTTTTTGGGTAAGAGCCGACGGGAACGTCGGGGTAAACCCAGCCCACATAGAGCTCCAGGAGGTTTCCGCTCCTTTGGAAAACGATGACATTGTTGAACGCCGGATCCAGCTCGCACGAAAGGGCCGCTGAGGTCGTGCCGTTCCCTATGGCGAACATGAAGTTGTTGGTGTCCGTCCCCATCTGCTGGATCACGAGGCCGACGTTCGCCCGATGGTTGAAGTCCAAAATGTTCGCGTACGTGTTCTGCGTGGTGCCGGCCCTTAATTCAAGCTCAATACGGAAATCCCCCGCGAAATCAGCGGGATTGAGTCTTGTAAGGTCCAAGCCCTTGCTGGAGCCGTCGCATACGAGGTTGAGCAGGGGCCGGTTCGGATCGATGTTGAGCGAAATAGGCGCCGAGTTCGGCGCTCCTTCGTCGTCCACCGGGTTTTCCTGGAGCACGGGGGAGCAGGCCGCAAGGCCGAGGGCGAGCAGCCCGATAAGGGCCAACGCCAGGAAATAAAACTTACCAATGACTTTCAAGAATGCCTCCTTATTGGAAATCGATGTCCATCTGTATACCGCATGCCGCTAGCCTGAATAGGCTCAAAGAGCCCTGTTTTGATCGAAAGGAACAAAAGTCTCGGTCTTTATTAGGTAGAATTGCCTATTCGCGAGCGGCTTGAAGCAAAAAGATGGTCATTGAAGTCTGCGGGGCTGGTTGATAAGGACGGACTCTGCTCTTCTCGCGGTAAAGCGCGGGTGGCAGGGGAAACCATAGCGAAGGAAATTGCGGTACTCCGCACCTGACCGAAGCTATGGTTTCCCCTGACAGGCCCCGCGCGCTCCCTACCAGGAATTGTCTATCATCAGTCCCCGGTATCCCTGCGGCCAGTAGACGTCCCTGATCTGCTGATGGAACTGGTCGTCGACCACGCCCCACATGAGGACTTCCTCATACCGGGTCGAGAGCATGTAGAGGATGGCGGTGACTGAACCGTTCTCCACGTCGAAATCCTTAATATACCAGCCTTGATCGTGCCAGCCGCCCGATCCCTTATACGCCGCGTAGAAATCGCTCTTGCTCCAGCGGTGGATGAGGGTCTGGTATTCATACCCCTCCACCGTGTTGATGGCGTAGCGGATCTCGCCGGACGAGGTGGTCTTGGCGCTCACCTTGTCGAAATGCCAGGGCGGGTTCCAGTACCAGGTTTCCCTAATGGGATAGCCGTTGGGATCCTCGAAGACGTTCGCGGGCAGATGGGTATAGAGATAGTTGCTCGTGAAATCATTTCTCACATACAGGAAATCGACGTAATTCTCATCCGGATATCCATACGGCCACATCGAAAGGATCTTCCCCCTGAATCCATCGCTCGACGGGTTCTTATAGCCTACGAAGGTGGTTTCGACGCCGATATCCTGGAGCAGGACGACGTAATACGGGTATGCATGGCCCGGGATTCCTTCCCTCCAATACGTGACCTTCATTGAGGACGGCGTCAAGGGCTTGTGGTTTTCCGTGAGGTCGACATAACTATTGATTTCCGTGTTGATGTAATACGTCTCCGCGGGGCCGTACCGTTTCCCCACCCAGTAGATCTTCGGCCGCGTATCGGCGGTGGTGGGCCTCGTGGGAGGTTGTACCGCCTTTGACTCGAGGCCCGCCGCGCCGGTCGCCCTCAGCGCGAGCGACTCGTCCGTGAGGCCTCCGTCGACGAAGCCCGATCCGAGTTTTTCACCCGCTACGATCCTATCGATGGCGGCCTGCGCCTCCGGCGTGCTAGCCGTATAGGTCGATAGATCGATCGGCTGTTCCGCTATGCCCTCGGGACCGGAATCCGCGCGGGCGGCCTTCATTTCGGCCACGTCGCAGCCCGCCATGAAGAACCCGATCATGAGCAGCGCGGACCATTTTGCGATGAACTTGTTCTGCATCCTTAACCTCCTTGATACTATGAAATTGACCGCACATATGAAAGCCTAAGCACCGAGCGCTCAACGGAGCCTTACTCCGGGTAATACTCGTACGGGCCCGAGTAGTTGAAGGCGCAATCGAAGGCGGGCTCCGTGCCGTCCTGCGCGGTGCCATCTATCGTGAGTACGCCTCCGGAGCCGTCGCTCGCTCCGTCAGTTCCGGAAATGAGAATATCGACGGCGGTATTCGTGCTTGAGGTGAAAGACATAGTCGTAGATTGGTCGTAGTCCCGATGTTCGAATTCCATCAGATGGCTTCCGTCAATCGAGGTCCAATGGCCGGTCGGGATTTGTCGGGAATCGGTACTCGCGAAAGACAGACAAATCTCATCTCCGGATCCGTTGTCTATGAACAAATACCGTTCGGACCCGAGGTACGCGATCCCGGCCCAGGTGATCGAATCCACGGTACCGTTGATCCGGATCTGGTTTTCGAGGCCCGTGTCCTCATGTCCAGCCGGCTCGGGCGGCGCGCAGGACGCGACCGCGATGATGATGCAGAGCAGGAACGCGCTTTTCAGTATATTCCGCATGGTGGAACCCTCCTTGAGCGGTAGAATGCGCCTCGTTTATACCGCATGTTGTTTCCATGAACAGGCTCAAGGGTCCCCGTTTTGATCGAAAGGAACAAAAGTCTCGGTCTGTTTTAGGGTGAATTACCTAGTCAAGAGTTGTTAAAAGCAAAAAGGTTAACCATTGAAGTACGCGGAGCTGGGTTCTATCGACCGACTCTTCTCCCTAGGCGGTAAAGCGCGGGTGGCAGGGAGGAAAAACGAGTTTGAGCCGAAGGCATAACGGAGCGAAGCGGAGTGTTCAGAAATTGATTCCGTTGCGGCTCGCCCGCATTCAACCCAATTCCTTGCGGAAATAAAAGTGCTCGGAGAAATCTCCGAGCACTTCTCCAGTACTCTTCACCCGACTGAGCCGAAGGCTTAGCGAAGCGTTTTAACTCGTTTTTCCTCCCTGACGGGCCCCGCGCTACTCCAAGGCCCCCGGGCAGGTGGTCGATGTCCGCGGCGTGCGAATCATCCCGTCACGGTACTGGTACTGGATCGGAGGGACGTACGCGGGCAGGGGAAGGGCGCTTCCGCGGAGCGTCGACGTCGGAGTCAGCGATAGATCGTAGGCGTTCAGGGTCGTGGCGGTGAAACTGGGATCGGAGCCCGTGAGGATGGGCTGGCCCGCGTTTAGAATGGTCATGGTGCCCCAGACGGGAATAGGATCGCCCTCTGCCACGTAGGGGTAGCCGCCCGCGTCGATGACCCTGCAATGGTCCGAATCCCAATCGGTGATCCAATTCCCCCCGCCCATCCGGATGTCCCCGTAGACGGAGAGGAGGTTGAAGAAGGTGGGATCGTCGCCCGCGTTCGTGGGTATGACGTGGATGATGTTATTATACATCTCCACGGGATCGTGCGGAACGTCTGCGTCCTCCCTGCCGATCTCGAAAAACTTGGTCCGCCAATTGCCCGCGGCGCCGTCGCGCGAGACCCTTACGAACACGGTGTTCCCGTAGAAATAGAGGACGCCGCGCCTGTTCTCCCCTGGATCGTTGTCAAAGCCGTAATGTACCAGGGCGCTGGCCTTGGGCACGTCCACGGGATTCGCGTAATCGTCGATCAGGATGTTGCCGTACACGTAAGTCGTTTGATCGACGACGATGTCCTGGGTGTCCTCGGGTTCGACGAGGTCGAGGATCCTCGCGCCGGATTCTATGAGGTTGTAGCGGATGATCGACCCTGAACAGCGATCCTTGAGCGCGCTGCCGCCGGCGGTCGGCCTCATGAGGCCGATCCTGCAGAACTCGACGACGGCGCCCGCGCCCTGGAGGTAGAGGTTGTGGTCGAGGTCGTTCGATATGAGATCGCCGTTCGGATAGAAGGAGCCCGGGAGAGTGCCGTTGAAGTAGACGTGGCATCCTTGCACGAGGAGGTCCGAGGTGATGTCGTCGATGAGGTTCGCGTTCGCCTGCGTGAAGATGCCTTCGTTGTTGTTGTGCACTTTGCAACCGAGGACGGAGACGTTTCCCCCCTTGATCCAGAATCCGCAGCCCCGAATCCAGGGGAACTGATGCGAGGCGCCGCTCGAGTCCTCGTACCCGTAATTATTCCCGATGGACGCGTCCCGCACGTCCAGGTTCGCGAAGACGATGTGCCTGGCCTTGTCGTTCCATTCTCCGCGCACCGTGATCAATCCCAGGCCGAGGAGTTCCCGATAGCTCAGGAAGTCGTAGAGCTCCTGGTCCATGACGGCGTTCTCGCCCGAAATGACGGGGAGTTCTCCCGCGGGGCTGGCCACGCCGTAGATTTTGACGGGAGCCGCCTCCGTGGCGACCGTCCGGACGAAGATGAAGCCGCGGTACGGCTCGGTCCGATGATGGATCAGCACGAGGTCCCCGGGGGCGAGGTCCAGCCAGGGGAAGTCCGCGAGTTCCCGGTAGGTCCGGGTTGGGTTCCCGTAATCGGCGGGGCCGATGTCGAAGACCTGCCCCGTGCCAGAGGCAGCGGCCGGCGGCTCGTAATAGGCGGGGCCCTCCGGGTAGATCGGCTCGACGGGGGGAGGCGTCGCGGGGGGAGTGGATGAAGGTCCCGCGTTCGGAGCCGCGGAGGAATATCCGCATCCGGCCAGCCAGAGGATCATGGCGCCAATCACCAGGGAAATGAGAGCTTTCCTCATTTTAGCGGTCCTTTCTTTTTGAACGAGGACGTGTGCGCCCGCGCGCGGCGGCCGGACGGTCTGCCGTCGAATATATCCTGGCCCCCGTGATTTGCCCGGTTCGGAAATGTAAAAAGGACGAAAGTCTTGCCTGATCCGACCGAAAATCCGCGCCTAGTCGAAGTACCTCGTTTCGATCTCCACGGGCCGCTCTTCTCCTTCAAAGGTAAAGGCCATTTCCCGGAAGGTCGGGCGGTCCCCCTCGGGCGGCTTTCGCAGGCCGGATGCGATCCCCTCCATCGGTTTCATGCCTTTCATATCGAGCGTCCCGTCGTCGTCCGCGTCGTGGTAGCCGTAGAGGGCGTATTCGCCGTATTCGAGGTTCTCGAAGGCGATTTCGATTGTTTCGGACGCGGCCGCCTCTTTCGCGCCGCGGTAGACGTTGTCCGGGACGAGCGGTTCCCCCTTGAACAGGCCCAGGAGGAGGCTGCCTCCCCGTTTCGGCTTAAGCCCGCGGACTACGACCTTCATTGTCCCGCGGGGCCGGGCCGCGGCGGCGGGCGCGCCTTCGGCTTTATCGGGATCGTGCGCGTATTCCCGCACGCAGACCGAGTACCACCCGGGGGCCTTCATGAACCAGCGGGCGTCGCCGGATTGGCGGCGATGCGGCGCCTCGGCGATATCCGAGAATGGCGTGGGATAATATTCGCCGTCGCGCGTGGTCGCCCAGATCGTGACGGGCTGCTCGTTAAAAACGCCTAAATCCGAGCCGTAGGAACCGCGGTCTAAGAATACCTCGTAATTCGAGAAGGGGACGAATCCTTCCGGGACGTAGAGGTAATGCTTGTTTTTAGGGAAGTAGTAACAGAAGGTGCCCATGTTGTGCTCGCTGCCGTGGACGAAGACGTCCTCCGGGCGCACCTCGTCCTTCAGGTCCTCCCGGACCAAATCCATGGCCCCGTTCACCTCCAATCGGTAGACGTCGATCATGGTGGCCAGGTTGACCGCGAGGTAGAGTCCGACGATCGCCGGCATCGCCCATTTCCGTTTCCTGGAACCCGCGAACGCGGCGATGCCGAGGAGGAGGGCACCCATGCAGGCGACCATGTACCGCTCCATGAGGATGGGCCGGAAGACGACGGAGAGGAGGAGCGACGCGAGGAGGGTGAGCGCGTAGACCGCGAGCGCGCTCGCGGGGATGAACCACCGATCGTCCTTCTTCCGGATGAGGGAGACGATCCCGGCGACGCCCGCGGCGATGGACGCGATGAAGAGGCCGATCTTGTAAGGATCGACTAGACCGAGGAATTTCCGGTCGAAGGGGTAGCCGACGACCTTGAGGACCATCTCGAGGTCCGTAGGCGGGATCCAGTAGTTCTTTTTGACGCGCGAGGCCTGCCCGACGAGGAAGAAGAGCCAAGGCGCGTAGAGGATGACGACGATGCCCGCGGAGATCAGCCAGCGGAGGAGGGCTTTGCGGTCCCTCGAGGCGATGATCCTCGCGAGGAGGACGAGCCAGTACGCGCCCGCCGCGATAAGGGCGTAGTAGTGGGTATAGGCGGCCGCGAGGGTGAAGAGCGAGACGAGGGCCCAATCCCGTTTTCGCCCGTCCTTCGCCGCCGCGTATCCGAAGAGGATCATGCCCGTTACTAAAAAGGCCGCGAGGGAATACATGCGCGCCTCGTGGGCGGACACGATGGACATGGGCGTCAGGAACGCGATCAGGGAGAAGGCCAGTCCGCCGCGTTCCCCGAGGAGGCGCCGCGCAGGGAAGAATCCGAGAAGGGCCAGCCCCAGGATTCCCAGCGCCGATACGGATCTTACCGCCGCGGGTGAATCGCCTAAGAGGAGTGTCGCCCCGCGGAGCGCCATGAAGTAGAGGGGCGGGTGGCTGTCCGCTCCGATCATGGGAATCAGCTTCGCGAGAGGATGACGCGCGGCCGCGATCGAATAACTCTCGTCGTACCAGATCGCGTCCGCACCGATCCTGAAGAAGACCATGAAGATGCCGAGCGCGAAGATGGCGGCCCAGAGCGGCCATGTTTTCCTCAAAGGCCCGATTTCCCTGTTGGCGGTTTCCATGAGTGGATAATCTCCGCTCGGCGCCGCGGCGTCAATGCTGTATCGTTCCTTGACAGGCCCCGTGTTATTCCTGGGGCCCCTTTCCCAGCGCGAACTTACCTTTGTAATAGAGCTTCCTGATCCGCGGCGCTTCCGCGAGGAGCGCTTCGGCGCCGCGCGCCTTGATGACGGAGAGGTTGTAGATCTTGTAGTTATGCGGGTAGAAGCCCGCTCCGTCGGCCAGGGGCTGGAGGCGCGTGCAGGGGAAATTCGCGCAGTCCGAGCAGAAGTCGAGGCCGCGCGCCCTCGCGCAGTCCAGGGTTTCGCAGCCGGGGTGGAAGACGCAGCCGTTCCCGGCGCGGCAGCCGAGGCAGGCGCAGGATTCCGCGGGCTTTCCGAGCTTTGCGGCGACGCTCTCCCAGGCGGCGCGGTTTCCGTTCGCCTTAAAGAGGTCGCAGTTCACGCAGTCGAGCCCGCAGGGGGCAATGTGGTTCAGGTCCATTCGATGCTCCTTTCACCCTAATGAGTGGAGCCATGGAGCGATTCGTGACCGCGCTTTTTTCCCTGGGAGAGAAGCGGAGCGGCGGCGAGGTCTGGCGATCGGGCGCGCGGAGGCTTCAGGACGCCTTGAATTCCGCGAGGAGGCCCTTCCAATAATCCTTGGGCGGATAAAAGCTCTCGGCGGCCTCGAGGAAGCGGATGCGGGACGAGAGTTCGCGAATACGGCGGTATTCTCCCGCGGCGTCCGCCTCGCGGAGGGGGGCGCTCATCTTGCAGCGGCAGCCCCCGTCCGGATTATAGAGCGAGCAGTTGCCCTCGAGGAAACGCCGCACCTTGGCCTGCGCGCGCGAGTGGGCCTTGCGGACCGCGGGCTCATCCCGCTCGACGATCTCGGCGATCTCGGCGAAGGGCAGGGAGGCGAGGCCGCGGAGGAGATAGACGAAGCGGTCGTCGTTGGAGAGGCAATGCATGACGCCCGCGAGGCAGTCGTCGCACTGGAGCCTGATCCAGGCCATCCTGTCCTCGACGGGGATGCGCTCGATCTCGGCCATGCCGTCGTCCTCGCGGATCAGGAAGAGCTCGTGGAGGAAGCGCGTCGAATAGGTCCGCTCGCGGATGGCGAGCCTGAGGGCGGTCCGGCGCGCGATGGTCCAGATCCAGGTGGATAGCTTGGACCGGCCCCGGAAGGAGGGGAGGGCGCGGAGGATCTCGTGCCAGATCTCCTGCGCCGCGTCCTCCGCGGATTCCCGGCGAGCGAACATGCGCCTGCAGAGCCGCGAGACGGGGACGGAGAACTCGGCGTAGATGGATTCGACGGCGCTTCTGTCCGCGACGAGTGCCATGGAGGCATTCTATCGAGTCGCCGTCGCGCGGACTAGCGGGACGCGGATCGCCTTACGCGATGGATTCGCGAGGGCGGGATGTATTTACGAAAGTGCGGCGCTCGAACTTTCGTCCGCGACGGGGCGATGGTAGAGTGAACCGACCGATATCGCCGATCGGAAAGGACCTTGCCATGGCTCAAAACGAATTCACCTCACATTCGCTCGCGACGCTCGAGGGCATGAGGCGTAGAGACCCGCAGGTCGAGATACACGACCTGCTCTCCGAATTCGGTATGGGCCGCGACGAATTCGTGCGCAAGCTCTCGGCGGAGCTCGTCGAGTCCCTGCGCGATTTCATCTACGACCTCCCCTCGGGGGCCGATTCCCACGACAAGGACGTCAGCCTCCTCCTGGGAGGCAGGATCGGCGAGCTCCTGCTCCTGCTCAAGATCGCGCCGCCGCGGGATTACCACCTGGACCACGACGTCCTCTACCATGCGATGACCCTTTACCACATGGAGACGCTCCTCCACAGCATCCGGGTGAGCGACGCGGCGGACGGCATGTTGAACAACCTGGAGACGCCCATCCTCGACGGAAAGGAGCGGAACGAGCTCGTGCTCGCGTGCCGTTTCCACGACATCGGCAAGATCGGCGTGCCCGTCGAGCTCCTGGACAAGTCGACTCCGCTCACGGAGAAGGAGAAGCGCTGCCTCCAGCTGCATCAGGTCCTGAGCTACGCGATCGTAAACAAGATCGATCGGATGCGGAGCACCGCGGAGATCCTCGCGTACACGCACGTGGGCGAGGGGTACCCCAATTATTTCCGCCACCGCGCGGCGAGCATGCCGAAGCTTTCCCATTTCCTCATCATCGCGGACACGATGGACGGCTGCCTGAGCTATCGCGCTTACCGCAACGGCGCGCGCCTCGGGACCATGGACGTGTTCAGGGAGCAGATCGTGGAGCGGGACGGAGACCTCAGGCATCCCGAGGACGTCCTCCTCTCCACCGCCGCGACCTTCGGCCTGGACAGGGACGCCGCCCTCAAGCTCCTCCGGAACTGATCCCGTTCTCAGCGGGCTCCGTTCTCGGAGTCGTGCCGCCGGCCTCGCGCTCGAACTCTTCCTTCTCGCGAAGCCTGAGGCCCCGGGAAAGAGGGAGCGCGAGGGAGGAAGGCGCGCGCCTTCCTCTCTCGTTTCTTTTCCCCGACAGGACCCCGCGAAATATCCCGAATGCATCTTGAGGATGCCATTAACGCTGACGCGCGCATTGAAACGGCGCCGCCCTTCCGGTATACTCGCGAGCCATGAAGGCGATCGAACTCCCCAAAGCCTACGACCCGAAAACGTTCGAGGATCGGCTCTACAACGAATGGCTCTCCCGCGGCCTCTTCAAGCCCGTGGACGACCCCGCGCGCCCTCCTTTCGTGGTGGTGATCCCGCCGCCCAACGTCACGGGCGTCCTCCACATGGGCCACGGACTCAACAACTCCATCCAGGACATCCTGGTGCGCTACCACCGCATGATCGGGGACCGGACGCTCTGGCTCCCGGGCACGGACCACGCGGGCATCGCCACGCAGCACATCGTGGAGAAGCGCCTCAAGGCGGACGGGAAGACGCGGCACGACCTGGGACGCGAGAAATTCATCGACGAAACCTGGAAGGTCAAGGCGGAGCACCACGCCATCATCGTGAAGCAGCTCAAGAAGATCGGCTCCTCCTGTGACTGGAGCAGGGAGCGCTTCACCATGGACGAGGGCCTCTCGGACGCGGTTCGCGAGGTCTTCGTGAGCCTCTACGAACGCGGGCTCATGTACAAGGGCGAGTACCTCGTGAACTGGTGCCCGGGCTGCGGCACGGCGCTCGCGGACGACGAGGTGGACCACGAGGACAAGTCGGGGTCCATGTACCATATCCACTACGAGCTCGAGGACGGACCCTGCGAGGCCTTCCCCGAGGGCAGGATCGAAATAGCCACCACGCGGCCTGAGACCCTCCTCGGCGACACCGCTGTGGCGGTGCATCCGGAGGACGAGCGCTACAAGGGCCTCGTGGGCAAGAAGGTCAGGCTCCCCCTGGCGGGCAGGTCCATCCCGATCATCGCGGACGCGATGGTGGACCGCGCGTTCGGAACGGGCATGGTGAAGATCACGCCCGCGCACGATCCTAACGACTTCGAGTGCGGGAACCGCCACGGCCTCCCCCGCGTGAACATCCTGAACCCCAACGGCACGCTCAACGACGCGGTGCCGGAGAAGTATCGCGGGAAGAAAGCCGCGGAGGCCCGGAAGCTCGTGGTGCAGGATCTCAAGGAGCTCGGGCTCTTCAAGGACGAGAAGAAGATCAGCCACTCGGTCGGGCATTGCTACCGCTGCCACACGGTGGTGGAGCCCTATCTCTCCGAGCAGTGGTTCGTGCGCATGAAGCCCCTCGCGGAGAAGGCCCTCAAGGCCTGGAAGGACGGCGACGTCCGCTTCTATCCCCAGCGCTGGGAGAACACCTACTCGAACTGGCTCGAGAACATCCGCGACTGGTGCGTGAGCAGGCAGATTTGGTGGGGCCACCGCATACCGGCCTGGTACTGCCCCTGCGGCGAGACGATCGTGGCGCGGAAGGACCCTGTCGCCTGCCCGAAGTGCGGCTCCAAGGACCTGAAGCGCGACCCCGACGTCCTGGACACCTGGTTCTCCTCCTGGCTCTGGCCCTTCTCCACTCTGGGCTGGCCCGAGGAGACGAAGGACCTCGCGGCCTTCTACCCGACCACGGCGCTCGTCACGGCCTACGACATCATCTTCTTCTGGGTCGCGCGCATGATCATGGCGGGCATGGAATTCATGGGGAAGGCGCCCTTCCGCGACGTCTACATGACCTCTCTCGTCCGCGACAAGCAGGGGCGGAAGATGTCCAAGAGCCTCGGGAACGGCATCGATCCCCTGGAGATCGTGGACGAGTACGGAGCCGACGCCCTCAAGTTCACCATCGCTTTCCTCACGAGCCAGGGCCAGGACGTCCTCGTGGACAAGGAGTCCTTCAAGCTCGGCTCCAAGTTCGCCAACAAGGTGTGGAACGCGACGCGCTTCATCCTCCTCAACCTCGAGGGGCGGAATCCCGCGGCTCCGGGGAGCGCGCGCCTGAACGAAGCGGACAAGTGGATCTATCACCGCCTGGACGAGGCCGTGGAGGCGACGAAAGCGGCCTTCGCCGCGTATCGCTTCAACGACGCGGCTGGAGCGGTCTACGAGTTTTTCTGGAACGACTTCTGCGACTGGTACTTGGAGGCCTCCAAGCCCTCGGTGCGGTCGGAGGACCCCGCCGAGCGGGACCGCGCGGCCGGCATCGTGCTCGACGTGCTCGTCTCGTCGCTCCGCCTCATGCATCCCTTGCTTCCTTTCGTCACCGAAGAGATCTACCAGACGCTCAAGGCCAATCTCCCCGCGTCCTTCATGCCGCGTCCCGCGCACGGGGGGTATCCCGCCTCGGGCGGGGCGAGCGACTGGCTCATGACCGCCGCGTATCCGGCTTCCGTCCCCGCCCGCAGGGACGCCGCCGTGGCCGAGCGCTTCGGCGTGCTCATGGAGATGGTCCGCGCCCTTCGCAACGCGCGGAGCGAGCTGGGCCTTCCGCAGGACGGGAAGCTCCGCGTCTCGGTACGCTTCGAACCCGGCTTCCCGCACGCGGACTTCGCGAGGGCCAACGCCGGCCTCGTGAAGTCGCTCGCGGGCGTGGAGGGCCTCGACGAGGCCGCGGAAAAGCCCTCAGGATCGGTGGGCGCGGCCTGCCGCGGCCTCGAGCTCTTCGTCCACGTGCGCGAGGCCGCCGACCCGGCCCAGCTCCTCGCGAAGTTCGAGAAGGACATGAAGAAGGAGCGCGAGGCAGCGGATCGCGCCCGCGCCAAGCTCTCCAACGCGGGCTTCACGGCCTCTGCGCCCGCCGAGGTCGTGGAGAACGAACGAAAGAAGCTCGAAGAGGCCGAGAAGCGCGCCGCGACCCTCGAACGCTACGCCGCCGAGCTCCGCGCCTGAGGAAGAAAGGGTAATCGACATGGAAGAGAAGATGACCAGGGCGGCCCTCGCCGCGAAGATAGATCATACGGTGCTCAAGGCCGTCGCGGGAGAGAACGAGGTGCGCTCCCTCTGCGCGGAGGCGGTCCGCTACGGATTCGCCTCCGTCTGCGTGAACGGGAAGCACGTCGCGCTCGCCACCTCCTCTTTAAGGGGCCAGAAACCCCTCGTGTGCGCGGTCGTCGGCTTCCCCCTGGGCGCCATGTCCCCCGCCGCCAAGGCGGATGAGGCCTTCCTCGCGGTGAAGGACGGGGCGCGCGAGGTGGACATGGTGATGGACGTCGGTGCGGCCAAAGCGGGCGACTGGAAGACCGTGGAGGAGGACATCCGCGGCGTGGTCAAGGCGGCCAAGAAGGCCGCGGGCCGTTTCTCCAAGGTCGCGGTGAAGGTCATCATCGAATGTTGCTACCTCTCCGACGCGGAGAAGGAGCGCGCGACAGCCGCCTGCCTCGCGGGAGGGGCGGACTTTGTGAAGACCTCCACCGGCTTCGGGCCTTCGGGAGCGACCATCGACGACGTCAAGCTCCTCCGCCGCGCCGCGGGCGATAAGCTCAAGGTGAAGGCCGCGGGCGGCATCAGGACCACGCGGGAGGCCCTCGCCATGGTCGAAGCGGGGGCCGACAGGATCGGCGCCTCGAACGGCGTCGAGATCGTATCCATGCTCGAGGAGGACTGATTTGCCGAGGCGACCAGCCGCCGCATCTCTTCCCCTCATCGCTCTCATCCTCGCGTCCTTCTCCGCGTTCTCCTGCGTCAAGCGGAACGCGTCGTCGGGGAAGTACGCGCCCGCGCCGCGCGCGGCCCTCGTCCTCCCCTCGGGGACGCGCATCTTCAGTGACGATCCCGCGTTCCGCGGCTTCTACGCGGAGGCGGAGCGGCGGAAGGCCCGCCTCGAGGCCGCGGACGTCGTCTACGGATTCGGCGACTCCGCCGTCCTCAGGGCGGAGGCCCCGCTCCCTGGCGGCGCCGACTCCGCCCAGATCATCGCGGAGCTCGCCGCGTGGGACGCGGAGCTCGTGATCCTGTCGGGAACTGGGTTCTCGGAGACGGCCGTCGCCGCCGCGCTCGAGTACCCTGGGATCCGCTTCGTGGCCCTCGACGCCTCACCGCCCGTCGAGGAGGGCGAGGCGCGAGCGCCCCGCAACCTCTCCTACGCGCGCATCGCCGTGGAGGAGGCCGCCTTCGTGGCGGGCGCTTTCGCGGGAGCCGTGCTCGCCGCGGGCGGTTCCGGCGCCGAGCCGCGCGCGGGCTCGATACGCATGGCGGAGGACGAGGCCGCCCGCGAGGCCGCGATCGCCTTCGGCGCGGGCTTCGCCTTCGCGCTCGGGAAGGCCGACGCCGCCTTCGACCAACGGTCCGTGGCGGCTAAGAAATCTTGGAACGAATCGCTCGGGCGGCTCATGAAGCCGAGCACGGGGGCAGTCCTCGTGGGGAAGGGGCCTTTCAGGCCGGACGCGCTCGAACTCGCGGGAACGAGGGGCGTTCTCGTGGTCCTCGCCGACGACGATCCCGTACCCTCCGGACCGGAACCGCTTGCGAGGGCCGTCAAGCGCCAGGACGCGGCCGCGGCGCGCGTATTATCGCTCTTCCTCGACGGCGGAGATGAATTCAGGATGCCGGTTTCGCTCGGTATCTCGCTCGGATGTGTCGAGATGCGGCCCGGGAAGGGATACGAGGCGGTCGCTGCTCCGCACGCCGGGCTCCTCGCCCGCGCCGGAGAGGCTGCCTCTTCTTTCAAGCCGGAATCCTCGCCATCCTCCGACTGAAGGAAACCGTCCCCGAGCCGCTCCCTGCGTCGCTATTCCGCTAAAAGGCCACAATCACCGCGTCAAACGCGCTCCCGCTCCGGTAGCGGATCGAGCGGGCGAGCCGCGCGCACATCCCGAGCCCGAGACCGCGGTAGCGCCCGGCCTCGGCATCATATCGGGGCTCGCCCGCGGCTTGTGACGCGGCCTCGGCGAAGGCGCGGAAGCGATCGCCCTTGAACCAGAAAATCATGCGCGGGCCGCCGGATGCGGTCACCCGCACCGTGACCGTCGATCCCCGGGCCGGACATGAGTGCGAGACGATGTTGTCCATGATCTCCGAGGAGACGAGGACGAGGCGGTCGCGGTCGGCTCCTGAGAGGAAGCCGAGGCCGCGGACGAAATCCTCGAGGCGCGGGATCTCCCCGCGCTCGGCGCGGAACGCGGCCGTGGCGCGGAGGCGCGCGGCCCGGCCGCGCGTCATTGGATCTCGTGGCTCGATCTGATGACCGTGAACATCTCCGGGAATCCCGTAGAATCGATGGCCATCTTCACGATGTCCGAGGGCTTGAGGATGTAGAGGCGGTGACCGGAGGACTCCGCGTCCTCGACGGCGGTCATGAGGACGCCGAGGCCCGCGGAGGAGAGGTTCGTGACCTCGGAGAGGTCGAGGCAGAGATTCGTCTTGGCCACGAGGTCGTAGACCTTGGCCTGGAATTCCGAATACGTGTAGGAGTTGACGGAACCCTTGACGACGAGCATGACGAAATTGTCGCCGCTCTTCTCGGTGATGCTGATCTGATCCACGCCGTTCCCCCTTGACCGTCGCCGCGCTTGCCGTTAATCCCGGATGATCCCGTACTTGAGAGCCATGAGCGTCACGTCGTCCTCGATCGCGCCGGATACGAAGTCGCTCAGGGAGACGTAGGCGCGATGCACCATGGTCTCCGCGTTGTAGTCCCGGTACTCGGACACGCTGCGCTGGACGCGCTCCTTGCCGTAGCGCTCGCCGCGGACCGACTCAGCCTCGATGATGCCGTCGGTCGCCATGAAGAGGATGCTGCCCCGCTGGAGGGAGATCTTCCGGAGCCTGAGGAAGGGGGCGTAGTCCCGCACGAAGCCGAGGACGCGGCCCTCCCCCTGCACTTCCATGACGTTGTTGAACTGCGGCGAGTACATGAACATGAGCGGAACGCCGCAGTTGACGAAATACATCAGGTCCTTCGAGAAGTCGAACATGCCGATGATCCCGGCGAAGAAGGTACCGCGCGGGAGGTTGTTCTTGATGAAAGCGTTCGCCTTCACGATGAGCTTCCCGAAGTCCTTCTCCTCCTTGAGGAACACGCGGAGGGTGGACTTCAGGATGACCATGGACATGGAGGCGTTGAGCCCCTTGCCGGACACGTCGCCCAGCACGAAGAACCAGCGCTCGCCCGAGAGCTTCACGAAGTCGATGAAGTCGCCGCCGAGCTTGCGCGTGGACTTGGAGACGAAGGAGAGGTCCACCTTCGGATGGACGATCCTGTCGATGTTCTCCTGGACGCTCGCGATGATCTGCGTGGAGTACTGGAGCTCCCTGTCCACCGTGGTGAGGATCGATTCCTTGGCGATGTTCTTGAGGTAGAAGCCGATGGCGAAGAGCTTGGCATAGACCATCCTGAGGACGGAGGAGTCGTAGGCCGTGTAGTCCGATCCCGTGCGCTTGGCGCCGAGCGCCAGGACGCCGATGACGTGGTTGCCCTCGCGCAGCACGATCAGGGCCTCGGCCTTGAGCGCCTCGTAGATGGAGAGGAGCTGCGTCTTTACCGTGTGGAAGTTCCGGTTGGTGACGGCCTCGGTTTTGAGGAGGATGTCCGCTTTCATGTTGATGACGAATTCGAAGGGGCTCTCCTTGTGCTCGATCGTGAGGCGCGCCCCGCAGTTCGAGTAGGCCACGGTGAGGTTGCCGTCGGACTCCTCGATCATGACGGAGAAGTCGTTGAAGGCCATGGAGTCCCTGAGGAGCTCCGAGAGCCGCTCGAAGACGATGCCGCGACCCTGGGAGAAGTCGATCTGGGCGAGGCCGCGTTCGAGCTGCTCGAGGTAGGCGCCGCGGGAGCTGAAGGCTTTGAAGAAGCGGTCCGATATCGCCGAGAAGGCGACGCTCGCGAGGAGGATCAGGACCGGCGTTCCCGCGAGCGGGATCCCGGGCCAGACGTCCCACTGCTGGAGGAGCCACGCCGCCCCCGCGCCGACCGGGACGCCGGCGAGAGCCGAGAAGAGCGTGAAGGCCGCCACGCGGCCGGCGATCTCGCGGATGTCGAAGAGCTTGGTGATGGAAACGGCCCAGTAGACGCCCAGCATGAAACCGAGGCCCGCGACGCTCGAGACCGGGTAGAGGAAGGGCCAGCGCTCGGCGATGAACGTATGGAACGTGAAGCCGACGGCGATGACGGCGGCCGCCGTCATGGCGACGATTGAGCTCTGGAGCTTGTAAATGCGGCTCTTGAGGGTGAAGGCGCGGATCAGCAGGACGATCACGCCGAAGGCCATCAGCCCCCAGATGCACGCCTCGATAATGAGGTAGTACGGACCGCGAACGATGACGGCCTGACCGCCCTCCTTAGCGACGCCCATCGAGTGCCAGGGGTTGAAGAGCAGGACCCATCCGGCTCCGATGACCGCGATCCACGAAACCGCGTTGACCACCTTGGACTTGGATTCGTAGGGGAAGGAGAAGGCCAGGCGTAGGAAGAAGATCGCACTCATCGCGGACCCGAGGATTCCCACGTTCAGGAGGAAGGGGGGGATGGTCTTATTATTCCATCCTGCGAGGTCCAGCGCTAGGGACGTGGAGACGGCCATGATACCGAATCCCAGGCAGGAGACGTAGATGAGCCTGTTGGCGGCGCTCGTGGCGAAGCGGTCGCGGACGTATGATCCCATCAGCATCGTGATGATGCCGATGACGTAGGCGATGATCGTCAGTCCCATAGCTTGCCCACCTTGGCCGCGAGCATGGTCACGTCGTCGCGGAGCTTTCTGTCCCCCGCGTAGCGCAGGACGAGATTGGATACGGCGTCGACCACGTCCTGGGCGCTTCCGCCCGACGCCTTCTTGATGGTGTTGAGGTAGAGCTCCGTGTCGCCGAGTTGCGTCCCCTCCTCGTTAGCGACCTCGGAGACGCCGTCCGAGGCGACGAGGATCACGTCGTTGGTGCGGATCGGGATCTCGTCGACGTGGACTTCGTCCAGCGGGATGAGGCCGATAAGTGAGTTGTTGGATTCTATGGTCCTGACCCTGAGGCCGGTCGCCGTCTGGGAGACGATCAGCGGGTCGGCCATCGACGCGTTGACGTAGGTCAGCTTCTTCTCCGCGGTGTCCACGAGGCCCATGAACACGACGGTGTACTTGTCCTCGAAGCGCATTCCCTTGATGGCGGAGTCGACGTTGAGGAGGATCTGCTTGAGGTCGAGGCGGTCGCGCGTGATCCGGATGGTGCAGATGATGATGCCCATGATCAGGGCCGCCGCGAGCCCCTTTCCCGAGACGTCGCCGAGCACGAGGAGGGTGCGGTTCTCGTCGATCGGGATGATGTCGTAGTAGTCGCCGGATACGTTCACGAGCGGCCGGTAGTAAGCGGCGAGGTCGAGCTTCTTGATCCGGGGGATCGACCTCGGGAGGAAGGAGTCCTGGGTCTCGGCCACCAGGTCCCACTCCTTGGAGAGGGCGGAGATCGTGAACATCTCCTGGACGGTCTGGACCCGCTCGAGGAAGACTTCGAATTCCTTCTTGATCGTCTGGAAGATCTCCGGCTCGAGGAGCTTGCAGTAGCGGTGGAAGATCCAGAGCTGGTAGCCTTTGGTGACGATGAAGAAGCCGCGGGAGCGGCGGTAATCCGAGATGAGGCCGAGTTCCTGGTCGAAGAAGTAGATCCCCTCCGTCCATCCAGCATAGTGGTGGAGGATGAAGCTCCCCGTCTCCGGGTCCGAGGTGAGGTTGTCGGGGGACGCGTACACGACCTCGGTCGATTCCCCCGATACAAGTACCGCGGCGCCGTCCGCCTCCCGCTCCACCCGCGCTTTGATCGCCTCGATGAAGTCGTTGATGGTGAAGCAGATTCGCATGTGGTTGAGGAAGCCCGTGAGCAGCCCCGTGTCGCCCTCGTCGAATCGCCTGCGCCGGATGGACTCGGAGATTCCTTTGAGCGCCGTCCGCCTCAGGAAGAAATAGGCGATGAAGATGACGCCCGCGATGCTGGCGAGCATGATCAGGGAATTCTGCCTGAAGAGGAGGGCGAACCCCGCGACGAGGATGGAACCGACGATGGTGACGGCCGCGTTGATGGATTTTATCGCGGTGCGGTAAGTCATATGGTGATTATCGGTTATATATCCGTTTCACTTCTCTGTCAATTTTCGGATCATGCCGCTTTATAGTTTCCGGGCGCGGGTGGAGGAAGCGGTCGCGGGCGCTTCCGTTTCCCCGCTTTCGTTGGCGTCGGGCGCCCTCGACTGCGATGCCTTACGGTTCGGCGCTCCTGAAAACGCGGAAACCGATGTACGAAGCGGCTTCCTCCGGAAGGCGCGCATATCGCTGAGTCGAACGCGCGTTGCGCGGCCTGCTCGCCCATGATCCGCCCCGCGCGACCCTCGTGAGGCCCGTTTCCGGCCCGCGCGGGGAGAGGAGGGGGGAGGAGGCGTAGTACTCCTGGCCGAAGAAATCCCAGCACCACTCGAATACCCCTCCGACCGTATCGTAGAGGCCGTTGGCGTTCGGCGCCTTGAGGCCGCCGGCCTTCGTCCGGGATCCCGCGTTCCCCAGGACCCAGCCCGAGGCCTCGGCGGAGGCCGCTCCCGCGAATTCCCCCGCGCCCTTGGGAACCTTGCCCGCCCGGGCGGCGAACTCCCATTCGGCTTCGGACGGCAGGCGGTATCCGCCCGAGTCCCAGTCGCAGACCCATTCGTCTCCCATTCGGCGGTACGCGGGCCTGAGGCCTTCCCGCGCGCTGAGCCAGTTGCAGTAGGCGAGGGCGTCCTCCCAGGCGACGCAGGCGACCGGCTCGTCGCCCGCCTGCGCGAATCCGGGCGCTTTCCAGCTCGCGCCGTCCTTCCGCGTGAAGACGCCGCCTAAGAGGATCCACGCGCCCCCCGAGCGCTCCGGCAGAGTCAGGTAGCCCGATTCCTCGACGAAGCGGGTGAACTCGGCGACGGTGACCTCCTTGACGGCGGCGAGGAAGGGAGGAAGGCGGACCTCGTGCGGAGGCTCCTCGGCGAAGTAGCTCTGTCCCCCGCGCGCGCCCATGACGAAGGAGCCGCCCTCGAGCCTAGCCATCCGAGGGGGCGCCGAAGCGGAAGCCCGCGCGTCGAGCTCCATCGCCGAATCGGGGCTCCGCGCGGCCGCGACGGCCTGGCCGCCCGCGGGCTCGGCGGTTTTCGACGGGCTCGCTTTCTCCGCCGATCCCGGCGCGGACGCCGATCCCGGCGCGGACGCCGTTACCGGCGCGGACGCCGTTACCGGCGCGGACGCCGATCCCGGCGCGGGTTCGTAGACCGCGGCGAGGAGGACGACCCCCGCGAGGGGCCAGCCCGCGCCGTTCGGCTTTCCGTAGTCGCCGAGGAGGCTCCGCGCCTTCCGGTCCAGAGGGTCGTTGATGACGATGTCCCGGCCGCGCGTTCCCACGGCCACGACGGCGTGGCTGAAGCCGCGCCTGCTCATGACGAGGAGGAGGACCGGGCGCTTGGCCCTGATCGCGGCGCGGACGAACTCGAGGTCCGCCTCGTCCTTGACCGGCGTGCGCGTCCTCACCGAGCCGATTCCCGGGAACACCGAGGGGATGGCGGAGACGTTGAAGCCCATGTTCCCGAGGGCCTCGCCCTGGAAGCTCATGGGAAGGTACGCCTTAGCCGCTACGAGGGTCCGGTCGAGGGTGCGGGGATCGATGTCGATCCCCGCGTAGGAGAGGATCATGGCCGTGGAGGTCATGACGCAGCCGTTGTCCGCGATGAGCGCCCGCGCGTTCCCCATGAAATCCCCGCCCCAGGGCCATTCGAGGGTCTGGCCGTAGAAGGGCACGGGGAGGACCGAGAGCGGGGGGACGGCGAGGGGATATCCGGGGAGCGCGGGATCGAAGGGAAGGCCGAGGGCGCGGGAGGTCCGGCCGAGCGATTCCGCTGCCTCCCTCCTGATGCCCGCGAAGGCCTCGCCCGAGGAGGGCTCGCCCGCTATCGGCACGACCCTGAACGAGAGCGCGGGGGGCTCCGTCTTCAGCACCCACGTGGGGACGGCGCGTGCCGAGGCGAGCGATGCCCTTCCGCCGTCCGACGGGACGTCGAATTCCGCGATGGCGATGAGGCCGTCCTCCGTGGAGGGATTGTCCACCGTGTCCCTGCGTTGGTTGGAGAGGAAGTTGCCCAGGGAGTAGAAAACGGGAACCACGCGCCCGTCGCGGGCCTGGATGACCTCGGCGCCCTGCACCACGTGCGGGTGCGCGCCGAAAACGGCGTCGGCGCCCGCGTCCGCGAGCGAGGCAGCGAAGGATCGCTCCCTCTCCCGCGCGGTTCCCTCGTATTCCTCGCCCCAATGCACGTAGGCGACGACGATCCGGGCGCCGGCGGCGCGGGCCTCGGCCGCGGCCGCGGCGAATTCCTTGAGAGGGCGCGCGGGGGCTCCGGGGACGAAGTAGTTGACCCTCGGCAATGCCGCCGCTGGCGGCGCGAAGCCGTTGAACTTGGGCGTGGCGTCCGGGCCCGTGGCGTAGGTGTACGCGATGACGGCGATCTTCACGCCGTCGGCCTCGCGCATGATCCAGCGCATTTCGCCCGGGAGGCGGGCGCCGGCCACGGAGAGGCCGCGGGCGCGGAGGAGGGGGAGGGTGGATTCGAATCCCTTGAGCCCCTGGTCGAACATGTGATTGTTCGACATCGTCGCGACGTCGAAGCCCGCGGCAGCGAGGGCGGACGCGAGCGAGGGAGGGGCGTCGAAGGAGGGGTAGCCCGAGTAGGAACCGTCGCCGGACATCGTGGCCTCGAAGTTGACGATGGCGAGCGAGGCCTTGGAGACGATGCCCCTCGCGTCCGCGAGCATGGGGCCGAATTCGTGTCCGTCCTCAGCGGCGGGAGCTCGGGCGGCCTCGAGCACCGTGTCGTGCGGGATGACGTCCCCGACGGCGAGGACGCTCACGCGGACGGAGTCCGGGTTCCGCGCTCCGGCCGGGGGCGGCGCCGCCTGGGCGCAAGCCTCCGCCGAGAGCGCGGCGAGGAGCCAGAGGGTGAAGCATCCGAGAAGACGGCGTCGCGATCGCATGCTTCGATGATACCCAAGGCGCGGCGGGCGGGTAAAGGCCGTCCGATCGACGGCGCCCGCGGCCGCGGAGCGGCGCGTTCTTGCCGCGGAAAGGCGCCCGCCCTATACTCGCCCTGGCGCTCCGCGCGCCGAGGGGAGCCGATCGATGGACTCTGGCGCCTACGCGGCGTATCGCCGCCTCATTAAGGGCTTCAAGGAAAAGACCGACGCATGGACGGCCGCGTGGCCCGGCCTCATGAAGGCCCAGCAGGCCCTCGCGCGCGCGAACGGCTACGACTACCGCGTGGAGACTCCGGTCGTCTACAACAACGCGCTTGACGCGGTGACTGCGGATGACGACGTCCCCGTCGTCATCGTCGCTGACAACCCCGGCCTCAACGAGCAGCGGGCGGACCGGCGCGCCTACCTCGTGGGCCAATCCGGCCGTCTCGCGGAAGGCTTCTTCACCCGCGAGCTCGGCCGGGATTTCCGGCGGAATACGATTATCCTCAATAAAACGCCCGTGCACACGCCCAAGACGAAAGAACTCGCGGGACTCCTGCCTGAGTTTACGCCCCTCCTGGAGGAAAGCCAGCGCTACATGGCCAGCCTCGTGTTGAAAGCCGCGGCCGCGCTGGGGGCGGACCTGTGGATCTTCGGATACTCCGAGCTCGGGAAGCGGGGCCTCTTCTCCGTCTGGGCGGACGCGTTCCGCGCGGCCCTTCCCGTTAGCGGCGTCGGGAATGATCGCGTCCTCGTCTTCAAGCACTTCTCCATGAACCAGTTTTCGAGCGATTACAGGAAGAGCCGGCGCCCCAGCGAAGCGCCCATGGAAGCGCTTAGGCGAATCGGTGCGGATCATCGGAGGGAAAAGCTGGGGATAGGGTGAACGATCCGCGGAAGATGCCGAGGGCGCGGGACGACGCTTGAGGCGCGGCGCGAATCAGTCTATACTCCGCCGTACTACTCGCCTATGCGTATCACTGAGGATTTGAACCTAAGCTTGCGCGGCAGCAGGGGCGCGCGCGTCGTCATAGCCGCGTACTGCGCGCTTCCCTCACTCGTCATATGGGCGATGGTGTTCTTCTCTCCCTTCGGGTCGCCGTTCTCCGTCCCCGTAAACCCCTTCAGCTCCATTCCGGCCTTTCTGGCGGCCTGCGCGGAATTCGCCCTCGGTTGGTTCTTCCTGGCGCAGAAGTACCGCCGCCGCGCGCTGCTCTTCCTGGTCCTGTTCGCCCTCGCCGGCGTGGCATCGGACATCGCCATGGGCTTCCTGATCCATCGGGACTTCTTCAGCGCTTTCTTCATGCGCATCATACAGGTCATCCTCGGGGGGCTCTACGCGTCGGGCTACCTGGCGCCCCGGCCCTTGCACGGCGGATCCAGGCGCTTCCTTTTTTTTTTCGCGCTGGCCTCCTCCATCCTGTGGACGCTCTGGCTGATGCTGATGGGCTACGCCCTGGTGGTACGCGCGGAACCGAGATGGGGCGAAGCCATATCCTATAATTTCTACAATAGCGGCCTCGCCGCGCTGCTCTACGCGCTGTGTTTCCGTCTGTCGCTCGAGCCGCGGCGCCTGCTCCGGGCCGAGCGCGAGCGCTTCCTCGTGGACGGCATAGATTTTTCTCCCATCCTCGGCAAGGGCGCCTGCACCGCGGCCTACTATTTAGTGAATCGCGGCGGGCGGGTGAGCTGCGCCGACATCGTGCTGGGAGAGTACGGACGGGATTGCCGGGGCTGCGCGCGCGTCAAGGCGAGCGCCTGCCCGGATTACCGTAACATCTACAATTCCCTCCGCCTTTTCCGCTGCGTACTGGACGTCATGCGCTTGGGCTCCGTGGTTTCCGCCGCGAACAAGAACAAGATCGTCGAGGAGGGCTGGCTCTTCGTTCCCGAGCGGACCGTGCGCGTCGAATACGAGTGAGGACCCGGGCCTGAAAACAAGTCCATATGTACTTCTTCCCCGTGCGCAAGCGGTATCGCGTGCTAGAATGCGCGCCCCCGGAGCCTGCAGGCGGAGCCCCGCCCGAGCGCTCAGGCGGAAGGAGCCAGAGCATGCACCGAAGGAAATCCGCGGCATTCTTTTTTTCAGCGGCGGCCGCCGCCCTCATTTGCTTTTTATTATCCTCGTGTTCGGACCCCGGGCTCTCCGGGAACGATAACGATCACGAAGGATACCAGGTCACGTACGACGGGAACGGGCACTCAAGCGGGGGCGCTCCGCTGGATGGAAACTATTACGACACAGGGATGACCGTGACGGTGATGGGGCCCGGGAACCTGGCAAAGGCGGGGTCGACCTTCACGGGCTGGAATACGGCCCCTGACGGGAGCGGGACGCCCCGGGCCGTCGACTCGACCTTCAGCATGGGCACGGAGGACGTCGTGCTCTACGCGCGGTGGACGACGAACCCTACGTACCGGGTGATTTACGAGGGGAACGGCAACTTGAGCGGATCCGCCCCCGAAGACGCGAACCGATACGAGGCCGGGATGACCGTGACGGTGCTCGGCGAGGGCACGGACTTGTCCAGGCCGGGGTATACCTTCACGGGTTGGAATACGGCTTATGACGGAAGCGGCGCGGACCGGCCCATCGGATCGACCTTCGTCATGGGCGTTGAGGACGTCGTTCTCTACGCGCGGTGGACGGCCAACCCCACGTACTCCGTGACCTACGACGGGAACGGAAACACGGACGGATTTACGCCCGTGGATTATAACCTCTACGAGACCGGGATGACCGTTATGGTGATGGATCCCTGGCCCCTCGCCAAGGCGGGATCGACCTTCGCGTACTGGAATACGGCCCCTGACGGGAGCGGAACCGATTATGCTCCCTGGTCGACGTTCTCCATGGGCGAAGAGGACGTCACGCTCTACGCGCGGTGGACGGTTATCCCCACGTTCGCCGTGACCTACGACGGGAACGGGAATACCGGGGGCGAGGTTCCCGTCGACGCGAATCGATACGAATACGGGACGATGGCGACGGTCCTCGATCCGGGAAACTTGGTTAAGAGCGGAACGAGGTTCGCGGGCTGGAATACGCTCGCGGACGGGAGCGGATTCGATTATCCCGTGGGCTACTCGTTCTCCATTGGAGCAGACTTGAGGCTCTACGCGCAATGGGCGACGATCGTCACGTATACGGTGACCTACGATGGGAACGGGAATACGAGCGGAAGCGCGCCGGTCGACGGGAACGCCTATGAATCAGGATCATCGGCGACCGTTCTCGGGAAAGGCACGATGACGAACCTAAATTACCTGTTCGCGGGATGGGATACGCAGGCCGACGGCTCGGGCTACTCGTATTCGGAAGGAGCCTCGCTCCATATCTACGACGAGAACGTGACTCTGTACGCGATGTGGGCGAAGAATACCTATTGGGTGACCTTCGATAGCCAGGGCGCCGACGTCAACGCGTCCCCCGCGAACGTATCGGTCACTTCGCCCGCGATGAATATCAGCGCCCTGCCATCGGTGCCGACGAAAAGCGGATTCATTTTCAACGGTTGGTATACCGAGGCGAACGGAGGCGGGGAGGCGTTCACCGTCGATACGACCGTGGACTCGAATATGACCGTCTACGCGCATTGGGTGACTTCTAATGCATCCTGGGCGGCCGGTTCACTGCCGAGCGCGTTCACGATCCCTTCCGCCGCCTACGGGAACGGATATTACGTGGCGGTCGCCAAGGGAGGGGGAAGGGACGCGGCCTACTCCGTCGATGGCGTGAATTGGCATGCGGGCACCCTCCCGGCCACTTCCCCCCCCGTGAACGCTTGGATGTCGGTGGCATACGGGAACGGCGTCTTCGTAGCGGTATCCTATAACAGCTCCGTGGCGGCCACTTCATCCACGGGATCCTCCTGGACGGCCAGGAGCATCCCTTCCGCTTCATGGTCTTCCATCACCTTCGGAAACGGCGTATTCGTCGCGGTAGCCCACAGTTCCAATACATTCGCGAGATCGACCGACGGCGTCACCTGGACGACCGGGACCCTTCCGGTTTCCGCCCGCTGGGTCGACTTGACGTACGGCAACGGCCTCTTCGTCACGGTGAGCGAAAATCTTCAGGTGGCGGCCACATCTCCGGATGGGGTGAATTGGACTTCGCGGGCGCTTCCCGATAACGCCATGACAGTCGCATGCGGCGATGGCATTTTCATCTTTACCTGCTCTCAGAGAATCTATACTTCGACTGATTGCATAACATGGACCCAAAGGACCAATCCCGGAGGGGAAAGCGTGAAGGCCATGGCGCACGGAGACGGATTCATCGCGATTTCGTCGTACTCCTCGAGTTCGATCCTCCGATCAGCCGATGGGATCTCCTGGACCGCCGACACGCTTCCGGTTCCGGCCAATTGGTGCGCCATTATCAGCGACGGGGATCGGTTCCTCGTCCTGGCCGACGCGAGCAGGACGACGCTGATTTCCAAGTAGGAGATCGCTTAGCGATTAACAGGGCGGGCGCAATGGCTATCTACCGTTCGGAAGGGCTCCGGGCGGCGGATAGCCATCCGGCCGATGCGCCTCGTTTTCGAGGCGACGGGCCGCGAGATCCGGCTCCGCTCTCCCCGGCGTCAGGGATAGGCGCCCGCGTCGTGCCGCGCCGGCGATCGCCTGACCGGGTTGGCCAGGATGAAGCCCTCAGCGTTCAATGTACCGAGGCCGTCCGCCGGCTGCCTTGAGGGATCGCCGAAGCCTCTGGCCGGAGAGCCGGGGGCGAGGGTGAAGTCCAGCGTCTGGCGGTGGCCCTTGGGATTGGTCGGGTCGCTGTTGTCGTAGTCGAAGCGGACCGGCCCCGCGAAGAAACCGTCCTCGAACAAGTACGAGGCCGTCGAGCCTTTGGCCTTCGATAACGTCGAACCGGGGAAGCGCGACCTACTATCCGTCCTCTTCCGTTACGGTCTTCCGGAGCGTTCATTCGATATAATCAGAAATTGAACGCTTGCGGGAGTGGCGTTCGTTACGACCTCCTTGTCACGGTCGCCTGTCACGGTCGCCTGCCTAAGCCCGCTTGTCACGGAAAATCGTGACTACCTGATTTCCGCGGAATCAAGTAAGCCTTGTCATCTTTTCGAACAAGCGAGGTGGAGGAATGAACAAGAAGTGTTTGTTAGCGTTGGCGGCGTTAGCCATCGTGCTGTCGTTGGCCGGCTGCGACCTCGGCAACGCGGCAGCGGGCGGAGACGCCATCGCCGCGGAAGGGCCGAGCCGAAAGCTCACCGGGACGACGAGGGACGGCAGTTATATCCCGTTCAAGGATTTCCTGGGCGTTTCGAGCAAGCAGGCGGCGGCCAAGGCCGAGGACGCGTACGAGTATTTCAAGGATGAATTGTACAAGGAAGTCCCCGGCGATAAGACGATGGCGTATATACTCGATAATTACAACGATGAAATAAGGTCGGAGGGGATGTCCTACGGCATGATGATCTTCGTGCAGATGGATTATGAGGATGGATTTAAGAAACTCTGGAAGCTCGCCAAAAAATACATGCGGTTCGATTCCAGCAGCAAATTCGAGGGATTCTTCCATTGGCGCCTTTACGGCAGCGGCGATAAATTCCTGGAGAAAAAGGGAAGCATCGGCATGGCTCCCGATGGAGAACTGTATATGGCCGCGGCGTTGATCTTGGCTTATAACAAGTGGGGCACTACCGAGTACAAAAACGATGCGACCGATTTGATCCTCAGGATGATCAATTACGACACAAAGGATAAAAACAAGACGAGCTTTTTCTATCCCGGCGGGCTCGTCAAGCACTGGCCCGAGAACGGATCGACGGTCGTCACGACCAACCCATCTTATCATCTGCCCGCTTTTCACCAGCTTTTCATCAGCTTCCTGCCGAATTCATCCTACCCTGATGCGAAGGCCGTATACGCCAGCATAAGGGATCAGAGCCGGTACTTCCTGAAAAAATGCCTCGAGCAGTCCGAGTACAGGCTTCCTCCCGATACCAGCGACGAGGACGGCATCGGGAAAAACTGGGGCAGCGATGGCAAGGAGTTCGCGAATGACGCTTGGCGGGTGGCGATGAACATCACTCTCGACGTGGACTGGAACGGCCCGAAGTGGTATGGCAAGACGGGCAATAAAGGCGAAGAATGGCTCCGTGATTACGCGAAGAAATTCTGCGATTTCTTCGAGTCAAAGAATACGAGCGGAAAGCGCGATTACAAGGACCAATGGTACACCGATGGAACGCCGTTCACGAAGCAAGACGGCCATAAAATCGGTTTGGTCGCGATGAACGCTATGGTATCGTGCCTCCTGCCTGACTACATGGAAACGAAGCATCTGCAGGCAAAAAGATACATGCGGGAACTCTGGGACTACGATATCACAGAGGAAAAGAATTATTACAACATATGCCTGTATACCCTCGCGATACTCTGGGGCGCGGGGGAGTATAATCTGGAGTAGCGTTCCTCTTAAGTACCCGAGCGAAATCTTCAGTGCGGCGCCGTTCGCGGCGCCGCGACCATCAAGCTCAGCCCGCGTTTCCCCGCTTGGGCCGCATCCGCGCGGAAACTGGACCATTCGATCGCGTTCGAGGAAACGGGCTTCATCGCTTCCGCCGTAGGAGACATCGCCGCGTCGAGTTCGAGGGCCGCGGCGACTTCCCTGAGGCCATTCCTGAATTCCCTGATCGATCTCTTGCTCGTTTTTGCCATATATCCCTGTGGTGCGCCTTAAAGGTAAAATACATATTATGTCAAGCGAGTATGCCCGGCTCTCCGCCAAATGAATCGCTTTCGGAATTTCCCTTCGCCCATTTGGACGTAGAGGCGCATACTGGTTAATGAGAACCGAGTGGAATAAGCCGGAATAGGGGAAAGCGGCTCGACGGGGTAGCCTTTTGATACTCAGGAGTCCGTAATGGCAGGTATAAACCAATTCGATCCGGTCAATTCACCGGAGCCGAAGACTGGCTCCTCCTCCTCCAGCTCGACCGCATCTGGGACAACACCCTCCACGACGGCCCCTACGGCCAGCTCTCCTTCTGGATCACCCGAACAGACCTGTCACTGAGAATTTTCGACGCTGTCCGCGTTTCCTTCCACGACGATGGCTCGCTCAACGATTGAATCCATTTCTGGTATACTTCGAGCGGATGGAGGTCCGCCATGGCTGAACGGAAAATGCCCGAGGATCGGGAAGGCGCGAGGCCGGGGGACTCGAATCGGATCACACGCGAGTACTTCGACTCCCTCCTCGTCGAAATGAGGCATATCGGCGCGGCCATCCCCTCGACGAAGCTGGAACTGTACGGCGAGACCTTCGACACGCCCATCATGACGGCCGCGCTCTCGCATCTTGAGGGGACCCGCAAGGACGGCATGGCGGAAATGGCGCGGGGGGCCAAGGGGGCGAACGCCGCGCACTGGGTCGGGATGGGAAGCGAGGCCGAGCTCGAAGCGGTGATCGCGACCGGCGCCCGGACCGTGAAGATCATCAAGCCGCACGCCGACAACGACGTCATTTTCCGGAAGATGGACCATGCCCAGCGCTGCGGGGCCATGGCGGTCGGCATGGACCTCGACCACGCCTTCGACTCGAACGGCCGCTACGACGACGTGCTCGGCCACCCGGTCAAGCCTAAGTCGCTCGAGGAGCTCAAGGGCTTCATCGCCCGCACGGACCTGCCCTTCATCGTCAAGGGCGTGCTCAGCGAGCGGGACGCGCTCCTCTGCCTCGAGGCCGGCGCCCGGGGAATCGTGGTGTCGCACCATCACGGGATCATGGACTACGCCGTTCCTCCGCTCATGGTATTGCCCGGCATCGCCAAAGCGATCGCCGGCCGCATTCCGATCTTCGTGGACTGCGGAATAGAAAGCGGAATGGACGCCTTCAAGGCGCTGGCCCTGGGCGCGACTGCGGTTTCGGTAGGCAGGCACCTCATGAATCCCTTGCGCGAAGGCGGCGCCGGGGCCGTGACCGCGGCGATCGCGGGCATGACCGAAAAACTCGCCGGGGTAATGGCGCGTACCTGTTCGCCCGACTTGGCGCGCATCGATCCTGAGGTGATCTGGCGCTTGGAAAGCGTGAAGCGCTCGGAGAGCGGGAGGCGCGCATGAGGATCGGGGGAGCGGTCGAAAGGCCGTATGCGAATCCGGACGAATGGGCCGCCCTCGTCTCCGAGCTGGGATACCGGGCGGTGCTCGCCCCCGTCGACTATAGGGCGAGCGCGGAAGAGCGGAAAGCCTACGCCGACTGCGCGCGCGAGCATGACCTCGTCATCGGCGAGGTCGGCGCCTGGAGGAACCTGCTCGCGGCGGACGCGGCTGAACGGGCGGAGGCGCTGAAATACAACATCAACCAGCTCGCGCTCGCGGAGGAGCTGGGCGCGAACTGCTGCGTGAACATTTCCGGGAGCCGCGGAGATATATGGGATGGCTGCTGCCTAGAGAACTACGCAGATGAAACCTGGGACATGGTGGTCGAAACCACGCGCCGCATAATAGACGCCGTCAAACCGACGCGCACCTTCTATACGATCGAGTCCATGCCCTGGATGATCCCCGACTCGCCGGACCAGTATCTCAGCCTCATAAAAGCCGTCGACCGCAAGGCCTTCGGCGCGCACCTCGACTTCGTCAACATGATCAACTCGCCCAGGAGATGGGCTTTCCGGGACGCGTCCATCGAGGAATGCTTTTCCACGCTGGGCCCGCACATCAAGAGCGTTCACGGCAAGGACGCATACATGGAACATGCGTACAGCACCGTCATCCATGAGACCATGCCCGGCACGGGGAAACTGGATTTCGGAAAAATCGCGCGGCTCTGCGAAGGACTCGGCCCGGACACGACCTTGTTCGTCGAGCACTTAAGCGATTTCGAAAGCTACAAGCGGGCCGCCGCCTACGTCCGCGAGCAAGCCCGGCTCGCCGGCGTGCGCGCGTGAGACGCGCGATGGGTTTCCGACTCCTCAACGGTTTGCACAAGGCGGACAACTGTAGCGATTTGTTATGTGATGCGCAAATAATCTGTTAATATCAGTTAATTGTAAAATCATCATTACGTAAGATACAAATCAAACCAGTTTATCGCGACGTTAAGCATCTCGGATGTGCATTCATGCCCGATATTCTCATATTCTATTGAACGTATTCTTTTTTCATCTCTATAATTTCTTTTTATTTTGTGAACGCATTTTCTCACGTCATCAATCGGTACAAGTTTGTCAGAGGATCCGTTTTGAAATAGAAGAGGCAAATCGGTAAATTCCTCCATGAAATTAGAAGGTTCGATTTCACTGATTCGATTTATTACTTGTTTTGTCAGGTATTCTTGAAGCTTTGGATATTCTTCCACTGTCCGTCTTAAATGATTCGCCCAATAAGGCGAAGCAATCATTACAGCAGCTGCTTTTATCGCAGGATGCATTTTTCTTATAATATGATGCAATACGCTGCAACCACCCAAAGAAATTCCTAACAATCCAACATTGCAATTTCGATTCTTATCTCTTTTTAGTTCATTTACTATTTGGCCAATATAATCCGATGTTTTGCAGTATATTTTTTCAATTTGTTCCAATTTTTTGAGAGGGCTGATATCTTCGTATTCCGCATTTACATTTTCTCCATGTAAGAAAGCATCAAGAAGCAATACTCTATAACCTTTCTCAGTAATTGTTTTTGCATTTTCAATATGATTTTCTTTCCTTCCGCCAAATTCATGCAAAAAAATAACAAAAGGTAAATCCTCGTTTATTGGTTTTGGATAAACCTCTATTAGTGAGATGTCTCTTATTTTTTCCTTATTGATGAGTATTTCCATTTTCATACATCAAGCGGCTACCTAACATTTGCTTAACCTGCAAATCCGGCCCGAAGGGCTTGGCATGGTTTTTGCCGAGCGCAGCGACCGCAAAAACCATGACAACAGGAATTGTCAGGTTGAAGCAGTTGTTGGGCGAAATTCACAAAATCAATTTTATATCATTTTTCCGAAGCAGTATATAATATTGATTAATTTCTCGAGTCCCACCATATTTCTTATTTACAATTGCTTTCCCTTCACCACATTGTTCAATACAATATCCATTATCAATTTTCTTGCAAATACTATTCATTATTTCTTTATTCTTTAGGTCTCCAATTGCATATATACTGTTTATGGAATTTCTTCTTGTAACGCCAAGAATAAAATCTACATATCTAGATTCATCAGTAACTTTTTCAGGTTTACCGATTATTACTATTAGTAGTTTAGTATTCTTACCGGTATATTCTAGGTCTTCATAGTCATCACCAATTTTTCTATTTGATACTTTTTCAAGAAAGGAGATTATTTCATCAAATTCTTCGACAAGTTCATGTTTACCAACGGATGCAAACACCTTCTTACCTAGAAAATTTAGTTCATTCAATAGTATAGGATAATATAATCCATGTTCATCAATTAGCTGATATTTTCCATAGTATTTTCGTTTTTCAGCCTTGCTTTCGAGAGATGGTCTTAAGTAGGTTTCCATAAAAAAATCGACAGCTGAACTTTTTTCAGATCTTAAAAGGTTGGATGTGACATATAAATCCATTGTTTCTTTTTGAGTAGGATTTAGATGATTCTTTACTTTAAAAAGCAAACAAGTTGATACATAAAGATATGTACCATGAATAAAGTTTTGTTCATTAGTATCATCTTTACGTAATCTTATTACTGCATTTCCATCATCGATAAAGGCTTTTCGCTTTTTATCTTTTTCAATCCAATCAATTTTAATCTTTTCGGTTTCAAGTTCGTTAGCAATTTTAACTAATTTCTTTATCGAAATATTTATTCTACTTTGAACATTCAGTTGAATGCTTTTCTTTTTAGCGAATTTGAAAATAGAGCCAAATCCAGCAATAATCTTAAGTAGTCGAGAAATAATGAGTTCTACTTTATCCCAGAAGAAAACCAGAAGAACAACTATAATTCCGGTCGTCCCTAGAGCTGATATTAAACCGACAAGTAGTGTTTCCATAATTATTACCCCAACTCGTAAGATTTAATGATACAGTCGCTCTTACTACAAACAAATTTAATAGATCCAGAATCAGGGTATATTTTACTTATACTATCCATAGTAATTGTCGAATCACAATATTTGCATTTTATCTTTCCAGATATGACTTTATCGTATTCTCCTATTGATTTGAGAAATTCCTCAATATCATCATCATAAACTGCCTGGACTTTTTTACTCATATTGCCTCCTGCAATTGTTACCTGCAAAAATCCGAGCGCCGAAGGCGTCCGCCCAACATTCGGTTGAGCTGCGAACGGGCTTGTCCCGTGAGTCCGCTCGAACCGGTTG
>CAZIEI010000022.1:0-34083 GCA_964538705.1 uncultured Spirochaetales bacterium
CAACCAAGTCACGATCTGGGCCTTGGAAGAGGACGTCGTCGCCTCGATCAATGAAAAGCACGTGAACGAGCGGTACCTAGGCAATATCAGCCTCCCGACCGGGATCAAGGCGACGAGCGATATCCGCGCCGCCGCGGAGGGCAGGTCGCACATCATCCTCGCAATTCCCTCCCTCTTCCTCATCGATACGATCAAGAAATTCATCACGACCCCTGCCGTCATGGAGGGGAAGGCGATCATCTCCATCCTCACCAAGGGCTTCCTCGAGACCCCGAAGGGCTACAGGCTCATCACGGAAGTCATGGAGGACCACCTCCCTGGCTTCTACTCGGGCTCCACCGTCTACATCTCCGGCCCTTCACACGCGGAGGAGGTCGCTTCCGGGAAAATGACGGGCCTCATCGCCGCGAGCGCCAATCCCAAGAACGCCATCACCGTCCGCGACCTCCTCTCCTCGGACAAGCTCCTCGTGTTCGCCTCGCTCGATCCCATCGGCGTCCAGTCCTGCGCCGCCGCTAAGAACGTGATCGCCATAGCCTTCGGCATCCTCGACGCGCTCAAGGCGGGCTCCGCCGTCTTCGGCGACAACACGGAGTCCCTCCTCCTCGCCGCGGGGCTCAACGAGATCCAGACCATCGGCCGCGCGCTCGGCGCCACGCACCCCGAGACCTTCACGTCCATCGCGGGCGTAGGCGACCTGGACGTCACCTGCCGCTCCCAGCTCGGGCGCAACAGGAGATTCGGACGCGAGATCGCGGAGAAGCGCGTCCACGAGAAATTCTCGAGCATCGCGGACCTCCTCTCGCGGATCAAGGAGCTCGGCTATATCCCCGAAGGCGCCGCGGCCTGCCGCGCCATCAGGGCGATAGCGGAGGACAAGAAGCTCAAGCTCCCCATCTGCGACGGCGTCTACCGCATCCTCAACCGCGAGGCGAGCGCCGAGGACGTCATCAAGGACATCTACGGCGGCGGTTCGGGAAAGGTTGGCACTCCCTCGCAGCCCGAGTCCAAGTACCCGATGCGCGATCCCAAGGACGGCGCCCTCATGTGGCCGGTCGGGCTCAAGTACCGGGATTCCTTCATCGCGATGATGCAGCGCTCCAGGGCTCCCGCCCGCGTAAGCGAGGAGAACGTCTACCAGGAGGGAAACCCAGACATCCTCCCCTACATGGACAGGATGGTCGAGGAGAACCTGAAGCCCGGGTCGGGCATCCGCAACTGGGAAAACCTCGAGGATCTCTTCGGCAAGTCCCAGGAGGGCCACGCGTGCCTCCTCCTCGTCGAGCACTACACCAATCTCGACCTGCCGGCCTTCCATTATCTTCTCAGGCAGCAGGGCCCCATCGGGCAGGCCTTCGCGGACAACCTCGTCGCTATCGCGGGAATCAAGCTCAACGAGGAGGATCCGGCGGTCCTCGCGCCCACGGAGGCGTATTCCCGCATCGTCATCGTCCCCACGCGCACCGCGGAGGCCCTCAAGGAGGGCGATCCCAAGGCCTTCATGCAGGAGATGCTCCGTACCACGAGCATAAACCGCGCGGCCTCCCGCGTTCTCGCGGAGAAGAAGAAATCGAAGAAGATCGTCCTCGTGTATCCGGCCGGCACGCGCTACCGCCCCTGGGACCCCACGACCAAGCGCGGTATCCGCGAGATCGACTCCTACGTGAAGTCCTTCGACTATATGTGCCTCATCTCCATGAACGGGAACATTCTCAGGATCAATCCCGACGGGTCGATGACCGAGGACCTCGTGTGCGAGGACAAGCTCGTGTTCACCGCGAGCCCCGTGATCTCGGCGGCGCAATTCCGCGAGTCCGTCCGCAACGTCCACTTCGGGGCTGACAAGAAGCAGGCGGTGGCGGACGCCATCATGAAGGGGCTCGAGGAGATGCACGAGGCCGCGGAACCGGAGCGTCTGAAAGAATAGGACCAGGAGGGAAGAGAAGGAGAAAGCGACCATCGTCAGGCGTTCTTTCCATGCGCTTTTCAGTATGCGGGGCCTGGCAGGATAAAATGCGCTTCTCTTGTCCTCCTTTTCGGGTATAGGCTGGGGTAAAACGTGCGGAATCGTTCAGCGCGTTTTATCCTGCCACCCGCGCCAATACCATACTAAACCGCATGGAAAGATTTACTTCCCGGTAGCTTTCCCCTTCCCTCCCCTCCCGGACCCTCCTCATCCATCCCCATGTCCTTCTTTTCCATTGTTGGAACCAGACAATCTAGAATGAATGGCTCACTCAAATTAGCTGAGTATTTGTCTTTGTTCGGTTTCACGCGAGGGATGCGTACTGCTACACGCGGTCAGAGGTCGGGGTACGGGACTATCTCTAGGACTTTGATGAGGATGCGGGCGGAGGCGACGTAGAGGCCTTGGTCGACTCGTATGGTGGGCGGGCGCTCGAAGGCGGCGAGGGCGCGGACGCGGCGAGGGCGGTTCTTCTCCAGGGAGCGGGCGTATTCCTTCACGGCGAGCTTGACGGCCTGCTCCATTGCGGTGAAGCGCGCGTCGGGGCCGCTCGCCTCGGAGGCGCGGCCCTCGGACTGGAAGGGCGCGGCGCCGAGAGCGCGCCAACCCGCGTAGCGTGAGGACTCGGAGCGCGTCATCCGGTATTCGACGTAGGCCTTGACCGTGGTTTCCTCGATGCGGACGTCCGCGAGCGAGAGGCCCTTCCGTTGGCTCCGCTCTTTCCACGCGGGCTTGGCCGCGAAGGATTCGTGGACGTTCCGTCCTATGTCCAGCGGAACGTATTCCACCTCGAAGCCGTGTATCATCCCCATGTAGACCCAGGCAGCCTCGGTGCGGAGACGGGCGCCGGCTTCCTCGGGCCCCACGACCACGGAGCCCTCGGATCCCGGACGGCGCTCGAGGGCGCAGGAAAATTCATGCCTCAGTACCGGGCTATCGGCGGTCGTTTGGCCGGCGCAGGGCGCGACGCCACCGAGCGAGGCCGCGAGAACGGCGGCGAACGCGCGAACCGAGCCCCCGCCGCGCGTCACCTGAGGAAGAACCTCTTCCAGGGATTGATCCCGTAGCGCACGAGGAAGTAGACCCAGGCCACGGCGAATCCCGAGAGGTGCGTGAGATGCGCGACTCCGGACCTGAAGGGCACGATCTGCGATATGATTTCCACGGCCGCGAAGATGAGGACCATGATCGGCGCCTTCACGGGGATGAGGCCGAAGATCAGGACGTTCTCGCCGGGGAAGAAGGCCGCGAAGGCGAGGAGGAGGGCGTAGATGGCGCCCGAGGCGCCGATGAGGATGACGGACTCGGCCCCGATGATCTTATAGAAGACGAACGAGAAGATTCCAGCGAGGGTTCCACAGAGAAGGTAGAAGAGGATGAACTCCCTGGTCCCGGTGCGACGTTCGATCTGAACTCCGAAGAGATAGAGGCCGATCATGTTGAACACGAGGTGCGAGGGCATGCGCGTCGAATGGAGGAACATGTACGTGAAGACTTGCCAGACCCAGCCGTGCGACACGGCGTCGGGAATGAGTCCGAAGTAGTACTCGACCCTGCCCGCGAAGAGGAGCTGTATCCCGAAGACGACGACGTTGAGGATCACGAGGACGAGGCTCGCGTTCGCGAACGTGTACTTGAAGGGCTTCCGCAGGATGGCTGTCATTCCCATGCCTTGAATCTATCCATTCATCGGGTAAAATGCAACTCATGGCCGACGCGTCCCCGGACTGCCTCAAGTGCGCTCATTTCTTCGTCACCTGGGAGCCCGAGTTCCCGCGGGGTTGCCGCGTGTTCGGCGTCAAGACGCGGAACATGCCGAGCTGGGAGGTCCGTTCCGCGACGGGAACGAATTGCCCCGCCTTCGAAGCCCGTATCCCTCCGAACGGCGCGCGGGGAGGAGGGGCCGAGGACGGTGGAGGGATCCTCGCGTGAAAGCCCCGCGCGCCGCCGCCCGTTCCCCGGGCTTCAGCGCGAGCGGAGAATGAGGAGCGCGATGTCCGACTGCCTGACGCCGGGTATGCGCGAGGCCTGTCCCACGCTTCGCGGCCTCACCGCGGAAAGCTTCTCGCGCGCCTCGGCCGAGAGCCCCGCCATGGCGGCGTAATCGATCCCCTCGGGGATGAGCCGCTCCTCCATCGCCCGCTTCCGTTCGACGATCTCACGCTCGCGCGCGAGGTACCCCGCGTAGCGCATGTCGAGGTAGAGGGTCTCCTTCCAATCCGCGGGAAGTGAGGCGAGCCGATCGTCGAGGGCCCAGGCGTCGGCGGGATCGATCGTCGGATCGGAGAGGGTCCGCGCGAGGCTCTGCCCCTCGTGGCTCGAGAGGCCGGGATAGCGCTCCGCATCAGAGGGGCGGACGTGCCGCTCGCCGAGGATCCGTTCCGCTTCCGCCACGCGGGTTGCCTTGGCCTCGAAGGCCGCGCGGTCCGCCGGACGGAGGAGCCCGATCCGCGCCGCGTGCGGGGAGAGCCTGCGGTCGGCCGTGTCGTGCCTAAGGGAGAGCCGGTGCTCCGCGCGGCTCGTGAACATGCGGTACGGCTCGTCGGCGCCGAGGGTCACGAGGTCGTCGATCATCACGCCGATGTAGGCCTCCGCGCGGCCGAGGACGAGGGCGGGTTCCTCCGATAGGTAACGCGCCGCGTTGATGCCGGCCATGATCCCCTGCGCTGCCGCCTCCTCATAGCCCGAGGTGCCGTTGATCTGCCCCGCCATGAAGAGCCCGCTGAAGGCCTTGGCCTCGAGGCTCGCGTTCAATTGCCGGGGATCAACGTAATCGTATTCGACGGCGTAGCCGGGACGCACCATCTCCATCCGCGAGAAGCCCGGGATCTTCCGGAGGAAAGCCTCCTGGACATCCTCCGGGAGCGACGAGGAGAGGCCGTTAAGGTAGACCTCGTCGGTATAGAGCCCCTCGGGCTCGATGAAGACCTGGTGGCGTTCCCGCTCGGGGAAGCGCATCACCTTGTCCTCGATGGAAGGGCAGTATCGAGGCCCCCTCCCCTTGATCTTCCCGCCGTAGAGCGGGGACCTCCCAATGTTGGCGCGGATCACGGCGTGGACCTCGTCGTTCGTGTACGCGGTCCAGCAGGGGACGCGCGGCCGCTCGACGGGTTCCCCGTAGAAGGAAAAGCGGCGCGGACCGGGATCGTCGTCGGGCTGCTCATCTAAGGCTCCGAAGTCGAGCGAGCCCGACTTCACGCGCGCGGGCGTCCCCGTCTTGAGCCTCCCCACGATGAAGCCCCTCCTCCTCAGCGCCGATCCCAACCCGACCGCGGCCGGTTCGCCCAGGCGTCCCGACTCCGCGCTGTAGTCGCCGATGAAGATGCGCCCCTCCATGAAGGTACCGGTACAGAGGATGACCGCTCGAGCGCCGATCCGCGCGCCGCGTTCGGTGACGACGCCCTCGATCCGCGTCCCCGCCTCGTCCGTGACGAGGTCGACGGCCGCGTCCATGAGGATAGAAAGCCCCGCCTGCCCCTCGAGGGACCGTCTCGCCACCTCCACGTACGCGGCCTTGTCCGCCTGGGCGCGCGGCGCCTGCACGGCCGGGCCGCGCGATCGGTTGAGGACGCGGAACTGGATCATGGTCTTGTCGATGAGCCTGCCCATCTCGCCGCCGAGGGCGTCTACCTCCCGAACGAGATTGCCCTTGGAGAGCCCGCCCACGGCGGGATTACAGGACATGGCGCCGATGCGGTCGGGATTCTGCGTCATGAGGAGGGTCCGCTTCCCGAGGCGCGCGAGCGCGAGCGCGGCCTCTATGCCCGCGTGCCCGCCACCTACGACGATCGCGTCGAAATCGCTCATGTCACTTCCCCACGCAGAAGCGCGAGAATATTTCGTCGAGGAGGTCGGCGCGGGCGCCCTCTCCGAGGACGAGGCCGAGGGAATCCGCGCAATCGCGGAGCTCGGGCGCGAGGGCGTCCAGGGGCTCGCCCGCCGCGATCCCGCCTAAATACGCCCTGAGCGACGCGGACGCGGCGTCCAAGAGGCGCTTCTGCCTGGCCGACGCGATCTCGAGGCCGTCTTCCTTCGCGGATCCCGCGCGGAGCTCGTCGAGAATCCGCGTCTCGAGCTCCTTGAAGCCCGCTCCGGTGACGGAGCTCAGCGCCAGCCATCCCGCCGGGGGCGGAGATGAAGAGAGGTCCGCCCTGCTCCAGACTCTGAGCGTCTTCGCGGCCATGTCCGGCCGCGAGAGGAGGATTCCCGCCTTGGATCCTCCGTCGGGACTCGACGCCGCCTCGATTCCCGCCGCCGCGTCGCCGAGGAAGAGCACGACGTCGGCGGTTTCGGCGGCCTTGAGCGCGCGCTCGATGCCCTCGCGCTCTACGGGATCGCGCGTCTCGCGGAGGCCCGCGGTATCGATGAGCCTGAGCGGGAAGCCGCCCAGCTCGATCCACGCTTCCAGGTAATCACGGGTGGTTCCGTGCTCCTCTGAGACGATGGCGCGGTCTTCCTTGAGGAAGAGGTTGAAGAGGCTCGACTTCCCCGCGTTGGTCGGGCCCAGGATCGAGACCGTGGCGCCCTCACGCGCGAGCCTCCCCGTCGCGTAGCCGTCGCGGAGCCTATCGATCTCGGCGAGCGACGCGGCGAGGCCGTCCGTCCGCGGAGCGCCGTCCTCGTCGTCCTCGCCCTCCGCGTAGTCGAGCCGCATCTCCGCGAGCGCGAGCGCCTCCAGGACGCTTTCCCTCGCCGCGCGGACGCGCTCCTCGAGAACGCCCGAGAGCCTGACGGCCGCCGACTTCCGGGCGCGTTCGGTCCTCGCCGCGGACATCTCCGCGGCGGCTTCAGCGCGCGTGAGGTCCAGTTTGCCGTTCATGAAGGCGCGCAGCGTGAACTCCCCGGGGAGGGCGCGGCGGAAGCCGACGGCGAGGAAGGCTTCCAGGACGGCGGAGACGGCCGCGGGGGAGCCGTGGCACATGACGTCGGCCCCGTCCTCGCCCGTGTAGCCGGCGGGAGAACGCCAGACGAGGACGACGACCTCGTCGATCCGTTCCCCGCCCTTGCCCCTGATCCAGCCATGAAGGGCGCGCGCGTTACCGGAGGCCTCCAGGGCCTCCGGCCGCGAGAAGGCCTTACCGAGGAGCGCGAGGCTCTCTCGTCCCGACAGCCTCACGACGCCGAGCGCGCTCTCCCCGAGCGGGGTAGCGATGGCCGCGATGGGCCTTCCGTCCGCGTACGATCCTTCCGCATCCACGCGGGAAGACTAGCGCGACCGGGCCGGGGCTTTCAACGCCCCGGGCGGGGTCCGGGAAGCGCTCTCCATTGACATCGTTTTCTCGCGGGCTATACTCTTGATCGATAGGGAGGGCCAAGCGTGGGAAAAGTCATCAAGGCGGCGATCGCGGCGGCGCTCCTCGCTTCCGCGTCGCTCCCGGCCGCCCCCGATCCCGCCGTATCCGAGCGGAAAGAGCTCGCGGTCTTCGCGCTCGGCTACCATGGCTGGGACATCAATGACGAGGCCCTCGGGAGCATCGACGCGCGGATCATGGAAGTATTCTCCTCCATGAGGCGCTTCGAGATCATCGGCTTCGCCCAGCGCGTGGATTCGGGCGACCTGGCATCCTTCGTATCGGACATCAAGAAGATAAAGGAAGACAACCTCGTCATTCCGGAGAAATACCTCCTCGGAGAAGCTTTCCTCACGGAAGCGGAGATGAACCGCTTCATCGGTGCCTTCTACGCCGTCATACCCGCGGTGACGGGCTACAGCCTCGCCTACGTCATCGATCCTGAAGATCCCCTGAAGTCGAAATGGAACTGCAAGATCTCGGCGTCAGTCACCTTCCTCGACGTCGCCGAAGGGAAGGTGATGGCCGCTCCCGTCATCGAGGGGACGGGAAGCGATCCCCTGGACAAGGACGCGGCGCTGCGCGAGGCGATCGATTCCCTCGCTTCGCCGCTCGAGCGTGAGGCGAGGACGGTCTTTCCCCTGGATTCGAAGATCGTCTCGGTCGGCGGGAGGAAGGTGAAGCTCAGGCTCGGCTCGTCCATGGGCGTCAAGACGGGATACGAGTTCGCCGTCATGGAGTATGAGGAGATCGATGGCGTTCTCGACGAGCGCGAGGCGGGCCTCGTCGTCGTGAAGCGCGCGGGGACGGAGATTTCTGACGGCACGGTGCTCTTCTCCGCTTCCCCGATCGGGGAGGAGACGCGGCTCAGGGAGATACCCCGTTCGGGAGTGGACGTCTCCCCCTATTTCCGTTACGTCTTCGGCTCGGCGCCCGTGCTCGTTCCCCCCGGATATCCCGTCGGGAAGAGCTACGGCGAGGCCGGCGTCAAGCTCACCTTCTCCGAGGGGTTCTACGCCCTCAAGCCCCTCATCGGATTGCAGGTACCGTTCAGCTCGGTCGTCCTCGGCGACGAGGATCCCTTTCATTCCTTCCCGTTCTTCGTCTACCTGGGAGGCGAACTCAACTTCTACATAGGCAGGTTCCAGATCTCCCCCTTCGTCGCGGGAGGAGCGTCGCTCTACGTGGCGACGCGGAGGGTGCTTGTGAAGACGAGTGGAAACGACGAGGACGAGGACATTTCCGGCGCGGGCCACGCGGGCGGGATCGCCGGAATCGGGATATCGTTCCTCATCACGCGCGACTTCAAGGCCTACCTCGAAGGATCGTATCAATACTGGTTCGGGCTCGACGACGACCTCGTCACCGACGCGAAAGGAATCGGCGCCGCCTTGGGCGTCACGGTGAAGCTCTGATGGAAGACTGGACGAACTTGAGGGGCATGAGCCCCGGATCGGCGAAGGAATACATCCTCGCCCACATGACCGACCTCAACCTCCTCAAGATGCGCGTCAAGGAAGCGGACGCCGACGCGGCGAGCTGGGAACAGCGCGCGTCCCTCGCGCGCGGCAAGGGGCTCGATGAGCTCGCCTCCCAAGCCGACGCCCGCTTCCAGGAAGCGCGGGCGAAGGCCAACGCCCTCAAGATGGAGGCCATCGCCCTCGCGGACGACATCAAGCGCATGCACGACCAAGTGCCCGGGCTCGAGGCCCGCGTGCGGAGCATCGATCCCGACGCCCTCCTCGCCGAGCTCCAGCTCGTGACCGGTGAGATGGATAACCCGGGTGTCGCGAAGCTCGAGGCCGAGGTGAAGTCGGCGCAGGCCGACGAGGCCCTCGCCGCGCTCAAGGCGAGCCTGGGCATGGCCCCGCCTCCTGAGCCTGCGGCCCCGGCCGCTTCCGCAAGCGCGGAAACGACCGAAGGCGCGGCTCCTGCCGCGACCGGGAGCGCCCCCTCTACCGAAGACGACGCTCCCCAAACCGGCGAGGCGGGCGGCGCCGGCGCGAACGGCATCGACGGGGGCGCGTCCGGCTCCGGCGACGATCCGGTTTCCCCGTGACTCGCCTCGTTCCCTTCCCCGACGAACGGCGCCCCCTCCTCTTCGCGCACCGCGGCGCCTCGTCTCTCGCGCCCGAGAACACCATGGCGGCCTTCCGCGCCGCCCGCGACATGGGCTGCCCCGGCGTGGAGCTGGACGTCCACCGCGCCGCGAGCGGCGAACTCGTCGTCATTCACGACTTCGACCTCATGCGATTAGGCGGCGTGCCCCTCCGCGTCGCGGACACCGAGCTTCGCGACCTCAAACGCGTGGACATCGGCTCATGGAAGGGTTCCGCCTTCAAGGCCGAGCGCGTTCCGACGCTCGACGAGGTCTTCTCGGAATTCGGGGAGGCTTTCTATTACGACGTCGAGATAAAGTGCAATACCGCGGAGCGGACGGGGATCGAGCTTCAGGTGGCCGGGCTCGTCGACGCGCACGGCCTCCGGGAGAAAGTCATCGTCAGCTCCTTCAATCCCTTCCCGCTCAAGTACCTCAAGGAAACGAGGAAGGACATCCCCACCGCCATCATCTGGAGCACCGCCGGGAAGGACATCCCCTTCCCACTCAGGCTCGGCCTGGGAGCGGCGGTCTCCGGCTGCGATTTCCTCAAGCCCTCGGACCGCTGTTTCACACTGCCCGGGATCCTCTGGCCGGGCGCCGGCCGCGGACGGGACATCATCGCCTGGACCATCGACAATCCCGATAGGGCGCGCGCCCTCCTCAAGCGCGGCGTGGCCGGCATCATCACGAACAGGCCCCAGGACATGGGCGACCTCGTCTAGGCGCGTACCCGTTCCCTAGAGGCTCGCCGCCGTCCGGTCTCTCCGCCACTAAGTCTCCGATCCGGAGAAATGATTGAACGGGCCTTGACGATTCCTCTCCGCTCCGCCACGGTGTAGGCGTCGCCGCATCGCGGCGTGACGAGGAGGCAGCGGATGGGAACGTCGAGCGAGAAACGGGGATCGAACGGGAACAGGAGGCCGATCGCCTTCTTCCTCGGCCTACCGAAAGGCGCTAGGATCGCCGCCATCGCGGTCGCCGCCGTCATCGCCTTAAGCGGCCTCGCCGCGCTGGGCTTCGCGATCTTCTCCCCCCCAGCGATAGTCACGGTGATCCATCCCTTCGGGGGAGGCGCGTGGAAGGCGGCCCTCGATGCCGAAGCCGCATCTTATGCGGCTTCCCATAGCAAAAGCCGCGTGCGCTTCGAGGCCGCGGACTATGCGGAGATCCACGACCGGGTGCGGACGGCATCGGATTGGGACATCGCTTTAGGCTCCACCGCGATCCTCGGCATGGAGGACCGCTTCGCCGAGCCCGCCGTGCCCATCACGGGATCGATCTGGGGCGTCTACTACAACAAGGCGGCGGTCAAGAGCGCGGGTTTGTCCGAATCAGTCCTGCGTGGCGAGTACTCCCTCGCCGACCTCGAAGCCGCGCTCAAGAAGGCGAAGGAAGCGGGCAAGACGCCCATCGCGCTCGGCTCCCGCTTCATCTGGCCCTTGGCGGTCTGGATCCAGGCCATCATGGCGGAATCCTCAGTGGACGACGCCGCTGCCCTCCCTGACGCCGCTTTCGATCCCGCATCTCCCGCCTTCTCAGCCGCCGTGAAGAAATTCCAAACCTGGGTGGACGCGGGATACGTCAATGTCGATCACTCGTCAAAGGACTGGCCGTCGAGCATCCGCGCCGTCATCGCGGGCGACGCGGCCTTCTGCCTTTTCAATGAGGAGTTCATCTCTTCCCTCCTCCCGGCTGAGCGGGCTAGGATCGGATACCTCCCGCTCCCCGGTTCGGTGAAGGACGGGAAGACCGCCTGGGCTATCGGCTCGCTCGTCTACGTCGCGCGCGCGCGGAAGAGCGCCCACGCCCTCGCGGCCAGGGCCGTGCTCAAGGACCTGATGAGCCCCGCCGCCGCGAACCGGCTTTCCGCCACTCTGAGCGCGCCCTTCTTTGCGTCCGGAAGCGGACCGTCGCGAATCCTCCCGAGCATCTCCTCCTCCACCATGCATCCTTCCATGGAAGCGATCAAGAAGGCGCTGATGCGATGATCGTATACGCGCGCGCGGCCATTCCTCGGACGGCCCCGGCCCGATGCGTCCTCGATTGACTAGGGGAGACTGAACAAAAGACGAAAAAAAGCGGGGGCCTCCTTCCGGAAGCCCCCGCGCTCGGTCGTTAGTAATTTCAATCAGGGAGTCGCGATCTCGGGCAGATAATAGGTGCAGAAGAAGTACTCCGCCTGTCCCGTTGCCGATCCGACGTATCCGAGCGCGGCGTTCCAGGCGGGAGTGCCCGAGCGCTTGTATTCGATGCTCGTCCTCCGGTCGGTGACCGTCGAGACGTTGGCGACAACGATGTTCTCCCATCCTCCCTTTGCCGCGTCATAGTAGGCGATCTTGAGCCCGTCCTTGGTGTTGATCCTTCCGGAGTTCAGGTACGAGATGTAGGGCCTGTCCGTAGAGCCGCTGCGGTCCAGGGTGATGTCGTTCCAGACGCCCGCGGTTCCGCTCTCATCCACGATCTCCGAGGGAAGGAAGCTGTAAGCCGCGCCGCCGTCGTAGTCCGCGTCGGACCTGATGTAGTAGATGTAGCCCGTATCCTCCGACCAGAAGGCGATGTGCAGGATGCCGTCGTCGTCCACCACCGCCGAAACGTGCTTTCCGTTCGAGTAGTCGTCGTTGGGATCGCCGGCCGGGAACACCGTCTGCCTCGTCCAGTTCGCCGCCGCCGTCGGAGTCGCCGAATTGGAGCGTGCCATCCTCAGGGTGGGAATGGCGCTTCCCATGTCATAGTAGATCACGATCGGGAAGTTCTGCTCGTCGAGGCAGAGGGCGACGTATTCGCCCGCGCCCGAGGTCCGCGCTACTCCGTTGGTCACCTCTCGGCCATCCTCTCCGCCATCCGCGTCCGTGTCGGGACCGTCGACGTTGATCCAGCTCTGGATCTCGGCCTCGCTGTTGTTCGTCGTATCCACGTAAGCGTATTTCACGGTCTGCGACTGCGCGTCGAAGTACGCCCAGTGGACGTTGTTCCCGCTGCGAGCTGTCTTGATCTGCTGGAACTGGTTGGACATGTCGTCGTAGTCTTCGGACTCTCCCTGATAATACCAGTTATCGAAGAAATCCCGCGTCCACTGGACGGCGTTCGCCGAAAGGTTGGCCGCTCCGTCGTTCTCCACGTCACCGTTGAGGTAGCCCGTCGTGCGCTCATAGGTGAAGACCGCGATGTGCGCGTCCGCGAAGTTGCCGCTCGCGTAATGGTCCGCGAGGAAGGCGAGGCTCATGGTGCCGGTCGTGGGTTCGATGGCGATGTCGGTCCAGAAGTCGAAGTCGTAGCCGTGGAAGACCCTGGAGCGGTACGCGGCTCCGTCGGAGTTCACGCTCGCGAAGAAGACGTTGGACAGGGGCTGGTAGGCCCAGGCCCCGAAGAGGCGGCTCGACGCCGGGTTGATGGACATGCTCGGGTACTGCGCGTACGCAGAGTTGTTGGCGGCCGTTCCGAAGTAATCCCCCGTATCGAAGATCACGAGATACCGGTCGTCCGTCCAATCGGGCGAATCGTCGTCCGTTCCGTAGACCCGGTTGTAGCTCCTCGAGTTGTCGTTCAGGTTGTTGACCGCGTCCAGGGTCGAGGTGTTCGTCCTGAGCCTCAGCCAGCCGGGCCGATAAGCCGCGTTGTTCGGAATGTTGAAAGTGAAACTCGTGGTCCCGGTCACCGCCTCGATCGCGAGCGCCGCGTTGGTCGTCGAACCTATCGGAGCGCCGTAGAGATACGCGTTGAGGCTTCCGACCGAGACGTCGAGGTTGTAGCCCGACACGGTGATCTCGTACGCGTCGGTCACGCCCTCGCCCTGGTACATGGAGTAGCGGCCGTAACGGCTGCGGTTCGTCTTCAGCGGAGCCTCGCGCGTGATCTGGCTGATATAGGGAAGCACGTCCACCGTCTTGGTGGGCGAATCCCCCTCCGCGTCGAGATATCCCCATTGGCTGTTGTCGTTCGCGCGGACCTCGATCGTAACGTTCTCGGCCGTTCTCGGCGTCCCGGCCGTCGCGCCGTTCCAATCCACGGCCGCGGTATCGAGCGTGTAGGACCACTCGTAGTCGTAGCCACTCAGGATGTCGCCGCCGACCTCGGACCAGGACGTGACGTTCGTCCACGTTCCGCCGTTGATGCGCACCTCGATGTCCGTCACCGAGCTGTCGTCATGGGCCACGCCCGACACGGTCACGGTTCCGGAGAGGTCCGCCTGCCCCGGCCTGCAGATGGCGAGGGTGCCGACAGTCGGAGCGGTAGCCAGGGCATCGTCCCAGGAGATGACTCCCGCAGAGAAGCCCCGGATGGTCCTCCACTCTCCGGTCGCGAAGAGCACGGTCCAGCCGGGCTGGATGGTGGTGTTGGCGCTGAGGGAGCCCACGGTCGCGGAGAGCCTGTCGGCCGGCGCTACCGTGACGTTGCCGGCGGCTCCGGGGAAGAGCACGACGTTCGTGCCCGCGGTCGGAGCGGTATTGAGCGCCGTCGCGAAAGTGAGTTCTCCGGTCAGGATGTCGAAGCCGGACAGCGTCCTCCACTCGCCGGTCGCGAACCATGCGGTATAGCCGGCTCGTATGCCGGCGTCTCCCGCGAGGGTGGACGCGATCACCGAGGTTGTTCCCGTCGTGGTGATCGCCGCCGTGGTCGAGCCGCCGTCGTTCAGGCTGTATCCCGCCTCCTCGACGTGCCCGGTGGGAGCGGAATCGGCACCCCTGCTCGCCTGATCGAAATCATCGATGCTCGCCGTGGGAGGCGTGGCGTCGACGTTGTTCACCCAGACGTCGATCTCGTAGGTTCCGACATTGCCGTCCGTATCCTCGACGCTTAATTGGAGAGTGTACTGGATGCCGGAATCCCATCCGGAGATATCGATCGTGATGTCGTTCGCCGCCGACCCGTCCAGCGTATCGGCGATATCGTAAGTGGCGCCGATCGTTGGCGTACTCGAGGGATTATCGCCCGCATTGGGCGCCGTCTGGGTATCGATGATCTCGGCTGCATACGTGGTCGCGTTGATGCCCTCGACGTCGGAGGCGTTGACTTTGAGGTAGAGGTCGTCCGCCCGCTTGAACAGGCTGGAATAGTAGGTCCCCGGGCTGCCGACCGTTATCTCCACGGAGTTGATGACCGGCGGATGGTTTGCCACCTGGGCGGCCACATTCGCGAAAACCGCGTTGCCAGCGTGATCCTCCACGATGTAATAGACCGTGATTGGGCCATCCGGCAGCTCGGTGGTGTCGAAGAAGGCCGACCACTCGTCGAACCCTCCCTGTTGTGCTTTGAGCGACTCCTGGAATCCGTCCCCGTCGCCAATGCCCGACACCGCATCGAATTGCCCGAGCTCGGTGCGTCCGTCTATGGAGATGTAGTTGAGATAATGCCCGAGAATGATCTGCTGACCCGCGGCGGCCGCGCCCGTCAGGGCGGAACTCCAGGTGATCGTGCCGGTCGCGTTGGAGAAGGTCTTGATTCTCCGCTGCTCGCCGTCGTTGAACTGGACGATCCATCCAGCCTGCACGTATAGATTTCCGATGAGGCCGGCGCTTACGAGCGAGAGCTTGTCCGATGCGAGCGTCGTGATCGTGTTACCGGTGAGGTAATGGGTCGCTCCGGCTCCGGAGTCCAGAGTCCGCGGCGGCACGGGGACGTTATTGACGTTCGAGCCGATCGACTCCGGCGTGCCATCGTTATTAGCGTCTATATCTGTCGAGCGCATGGTGAAGAGGCTGTCAGAGGTGTCGTCCTGCGCGCCGTTCCTCGGGCTGATGAAGTAATCCGTACCGCTGATGTCCTTGACGAAGTACACGAGCACGTCCTCGACGTTGGAGACCGTTCCCGCGTCGCGGACGTAGCCCATGACGCGATAGTCGGAATCGGGCGTGACCGCGTTGCCGACGAAATTGTACCTTCCCGCCACTTGAGGCAGGGACGCGGGGATCGCGTCGAAGAGCCCGACAGGATACTTGTTGTCGGCGTTGAAGTTGATATTGACCTGGCTTTGCTTGTACGATCCGTCAGTCACCTTGATGATCGCGTAGATGATGCCCGAATCATCGTCTCCATCGTAAGTCGCAGTATTGAAGGTGTGGCTGATCGAGTACCGGCGCATCCCGCTGAAAATCCCTAGGTACGAAATCGCTGAGCTCAAGGCCGTCTCGCCCGTAGATACGCCGCCTCCCGACAGGCTTACGCGAACATTGGAGTCTGCAAGCTCCTGATCGTCCTCGATGTACCCGGTAATGGTCACCGATCCCTTGACGAGGGCGCCGGACGAGTAATTGAGGCTGCCGATGGCGGGGGAGGCGTCGTCTATGAAGATCCTCCGCCACACGTAGTTGGACGCCGTGCCGTTCGAGTCGATGGCCTGGAAGCGGAAGCGCAGGTATCCCGTGGGCGACGCGATGCCGCGCGCGGCCATGATCGCCCTCGAGAATTCATTGGCCTCGTTCACGAGGACGTTCCAGTTGGCGTTGCTGACCGCCACTTCGAGGTAGTTGTCCTCCTCTTCGAAGGGGTCGGTCGTTCCGCCAGCGCCACCGTAGTTGTAGGGGTAGGCGTCGTTCGTTATGACGCCGTCGTCGTTGAGATCGGCCCATATCCGCACCGCGGCTGGAGCGTCGTCGTCCTGGACGGAGCTCTGCATGAGGATGGTGCCGGAGACGCTCGCGTCCGCGGCCGGGATGAGGGTGGCCTCCACGATCCGGGGCTTGTCCCCCATGGGATCGAGGTAGACGCTCCTCGCGGCGATTTCCCTATTCCCTGCGGTGTCGTAGGAGGTCATGGTGATCGGGAAAAGCCAGGTGATGCCGTTCTCCCTCATGATGACGCCGGAGGGCGTCCCCGTGAGGTCGACCCTGGATGCGGCGCCCTTCACGGTCTCCACCTCGAAGCTGTCCGTACCCAGGTTCTCGTCCCGCACGTAATAGACCGTGTCGGGGGCGATGTTCCCCGGATAGGTGGCGGCGTAGAAGTAGACCTCGTCGCCTGCGGAGAGCCCGTGAGCCGTGAGCCCGAAGGTATCGTTCGTCGTGTTGACCGTAACCGACGCTCCCTGGACGGTGGCGTTGGCCGCGTCGTCGAAATCAGTTGCGCTGAAAGTCGTGCTCCAGGTGGAAGCCGACCCCGTCTGGATGGTGGTCCCGAGGAGGCCGCCCGTTATCGTCCAGCCCTGGATGCCGATGGCGTCGAAGGTCGTTCCCTGCACCGTGACGGTCCCGTTCACGAGGGCGGAGGCCGCGGGGCTGTTGAATGTCGAAGCCGGAGCCGTCGTGTCGATGACGACCGTGAGGGTCGTCGTCGCGGGCTTGCCCCAGGTATCCGTGGAGGTCACCGTGAGCGAGAGGGTCCCGTCATTCGCGTGGCCGGCCACGTCTATCGGCACCGTGTACCTATAGACGTTCCCGCTATCCAGGGCCATCGGTATCAGCGTCGCGGGGTCGAATCCGCCCGCCCTGAAGTCGTCGATGCTGAGCATGACGCTGGAGAGCCCGGCTTCGTCGCTGGTTTCGGCCCTGAAAATGAAGTTGTTGTAGATCTTGGCGCCGCTCATGGCCGCGCCCGAGATCGTGTTGCTTCCGGCAGAGTATTTATAGTCGTACTCGAGGCTGTAGGCCGCCACGTCCGGAAGCTCGGCATCCTTGGCGAACCAGATCTCGTTCGGCGCCATGGCGAGGTTGTGCACGCCATGGTCGTCGACGGCGTCGATCGCGAAGTAGTAGGAGCCGTCGGCGAGCCCGCTCAGCGTGTAGCTGAAGGAGCGGCTCGTCGTCGAGCCAGAGAGGGTGAGCGGTGCCGCGTCCACGACGAGGGCGTTCGAGGCGTTCCAGATCGATATGGTCGCGCTCGCGACGGTGTCGTCGTCGGCGATAATGCCTGAGACGCGGCCCGTGGCGTCGAAGAGGTTCCTGCCCGCGGCGATGTCGCCCTGGGCCAGGACCGTCTCGTCAATCGTCACGTCGAAGTCGAGCGTGGGCCTGTCGGAGGCCTGGTTGATCTGGAACTGGGTCGGGGTCGCACAGGCGGCCGTCCGCCCGGAATTATCCTGGGCCATCACGTAGAGGTAATAGGTGTTACCGTCCGTGTACTCGACCGTGTCGGTCGTGTCGATGCTGGTCCCGGCGAGGATGTCGACGATATTCCCCACGCCCTCGACCGAGGTCCAGGCCGGCGGGACCGCCGAGCTCGTCACGAAGTAGCGCTGAGCGGCGATGCCGCTCGAGTCGGAGGCTGCGGTCGTGAAGGTCACCGTCCCGTTCACCTGGTTCCCCGTAACGAACTTGTTGAAGCTCGCGATGGAGATCACCGGGTCGGCTACGTCCACCGTAATCTCCTTGCTGATCGTCGCGGTCCTTCCGGCCCCGTCCGTGAGGGTCACCACGTAGGTATAGGTACCGGATGTCGTCCCGTCATAGACGTTGAGGTTCGAGGTGTTCCTCGGGAGATTCGCCGCCGTGAATATGGCCGTTACGTCGCTCGCCCCCGAGAGGTCCGGATTGGAGGTCGAGGTGATCGGTATGGTCAGGGCCGCGCCGGCGTTCAGCTTCTGCGTGATCGACACCGAGGCGATGTCGAAGGTATCCGCAAGGTCGTACTGGAGCGAGAACGCGATGCCTCGGTAGACGATGCCCGCGGGCATGTTGATGAAGTTTGACTGCCCGACGTCGTCGGTGATCCTGATGGGATCGCCGAAGGAGGGGCTGGAGAGATCCACGCGATAAGCGCGGTTCACGGCCGTTCCGCTCGTATTTCCGGCTTGGTCCACGGACCGCACGTGTATGGTCCTATCGCCCTCGGCGAGACCCGTGAGGTTGGCGATCCAGGGGGCCGATCCGCCGGCCTTGGTCCATCCCGCCGCGTTCCAAGACGCCTCCAAGAGGCGATTGGCTATCGCCGGAAGCGCTGGCTCCGCCGCAGCGATGGCGTAGTACACGCCGTTTATCCCGCTGCCCGAGTCCGTCGCGGAGCCCTGCACCGTCCCCGTGGTCGCGAGGAAGTAGCTATCCGCGGCCGGCGAGTCGATGGTCGGGTTTCCGATTATCGTATCGACGTTGAAGTCGAATTCCATGGCCGCGGTCTTGTTGAAGGCGTCCACGGAACGAACTTGCCAGTCGTAGGCGCCCTCGTGCAAGCCGTCGAATGGGTTGGGCGCGTACGTGGAGAGGTCGTAAGTCCAGGTCTGGACGCCCGTCACCGAGGCCCAGGAGGCTACCGTGGTCCACGATCCACCGTTATCGAAGCTGATCTGCACCGCGTTGAGGCCGTAGGTGTCCTGCGCCGTCCCGTTCAGCACGAAGCTCTGCCTATGCCATGCGTCGCTCGTATCTTCTATGGTCAGGGTGGGATCGGCCGTATCGTACGCGAAGGAGATCGCCGGAAGCGTCGTGGTGACGACGGGCTTTCCGTTTTTGGCCGACAGAAGGTCAGCGACCCTGAGCAGATAGGTGTACGTTCCCTGAGTCAAGCCCGTGAAGGTGTACTCGAAATTGATGCTCTTGGCGTTCGTGTATCCCGTGATATTCGTCCAGGAGACGCCTCCATTCATGCTGATCTGGAGGCTTGCCGCGTTCAGCATGTCGTCGTCCGTGACAGTCCCGACCACTTTGGCGCCAGCGCCCTGGAGGTTGTCAACGGCGGATCCTGACTCGTTCATGTTCGTCACGTCGATCGTCGGGTTGTCCGTCGCCTGGTCTATGTCAAGAGCGTAGCGCGACGCGGGGAGCACCGTCGAGGTATTCGAGGCCTGATCCCGCGCCATGACCACCACGTCGTAGGCGCCGTCCATGATTCCGGTGTCGTAGGTGGCCGTATAGGGCGGCGTCGCGATCTCGACATAGCCGGGCGTCGTCCACGTCGGCGTGGATCCAGTGGCGAGCACCCAGTAGCGGATGGCCTGCACCGAGAGGTTATCGCTCGCGGAGAAGGTGAGCGCGATGTTCCCGTTCACCGTGTTCGTGCCCACGATGGGCTGCACGGAGATGACATCCGCGAGGGGCGGGGTGGTGTCGACAGTGATGGTCTTGCTATCGGTCGCCGCACGCGCGGCCCCGTCCGTAAGGGTCACCACGAAGTTATAAGTTCCGGAGGCGAGCGAAGGCACGTTCACCGTCATGGTGGCGGCAGTATCCGAGGCGCCAGATAAATCCGGAAGCGCTGGCGTGATATCAGTGCCGTTCTGCGTAATAGTCACGTCGGCTAGGTCGAAGGTATCTGCGAGGTCGTAGCTGAGGATGAAGGCGCCGTTCCTATATACAGCTCCCGCGGGATAAGCCGCGCCGTCCAGCTGTACGTTGGAGATAGAAGGGGGAGCGAGGTCGAGGAGGAAGCTCCGGCTTACTGCGGAGGAGACGTTACCAGCTAAATCCTCCGCCCGCGCCCACACCGTCTGGTTCCCCTGGGCCATGGCGATGGTAGTCGTCCAGGTGGTGGTGCCGCTCGCGGCGGTCCATCCAGCGCCGGGATATGCCGGTTCGAAGGCGCCTACCGCGTAATAGATGGCGGTGATGCCGCTTCCGGTCCCGGTCCCGAAATCAGAGGCCGAACCAGTCACGGTGACCGGCGAGGAAGTCTGGAAGCTCCCAGCGCCGGGCGCGGTGAAGGCGGGATCATTGATCAAGGTGTCTACGCTGAAATCGAATTCGAGGGCGGTGGTCTTATTGAAGACGTCCACCGAGCGGATCTGCCAGTCGTTCGGCCCCTCGTTCGAGCCGTCGAAGAGCGCGGGAACGTGGGTAGCGAGGTCGTAGCTCCAGGTCTGGAGGGTGTTCACGGAGGCGTAGGTCTGAACGTCAGTCCAAGTGCTCCCGTCATCGAAGCTGATCTGCACTGCGTTGAGTCCGTAGGAGTCCTGCGCCGTTCCGTTCAGCACGAAGCTCGTCGTTTGCCAGGCGTCGTTAGCATCCTCTATTGAGAGGGTCGGATCGGCCGTGTCGTACGCGAAGTCGATGGCAGGTAGCGTCGTCGTCACCGCACCCAACCCCAGCTTGGCCGAGGCGAGGTCGGAAACCCTGAGCTGGTAGCTATGCGCGCCCTGGGTGAGTCCTGTGAAGGTGTACTCGAAGTTGATGGACTTAGCGTCCGAGTAGCCCGTGATGTTCGTCCATCCGCCGCCGTCTACGTTAATCTGGAGGCTGGCCGCGTTCAGCATGTCGTCGTCCGTCACGGTACCGACCACCTTGGCGCCCGTGCCCTGGAGGTTCTGCACCGCGGTACCGGCCTCGAGCATGTTGGTGACGTCGATCGTCGGATTGTCGGTCGATTGCGTGATCGTGATGGCTTGGCTCGTCACCCCCTCGTTCAGGGCCTTGTCCTGCGCGAGGATCCAGAAATTCGTGGCTCCGTCCGAGAAGGCGTTCGTATCGAACTGCCCCGAATAAGGAGCGGCAACGACGTTCGCCGCGAGGGAAGTCCAGGCCGGCTGCGTGGCGCCCACGCCCCAGCGCACCTCGTTGATGCCGTTCGCATCGGACACGCCAACGCTGTACTGCACGATGCCGTTCACTGTGCCCGATGGATTGAGCGAGTTAATGGAGAGCGAGGGATCAGTGGTATCGAAAATCAAGGAGCGCTCGATCATCGCGGTCTTTCCCGTCGGGGTTTCCAGTGTGATGCGATAGAAGTAGACGCCGTTCACGGTCGTTCCGTACGGGACGTTCGCGCTCGACCACGGCACCGTGGTGCCCGCCCCGAGCGTGATCGTCGGGAGAATCGTCGGGCTCGCGAAGGTCGGATCGTTGAAGGACTGCTCTATATCGACTGTTCCATTGAGAAGTTCCGTACCGGAGATCGCGTTTCCGCTCAACGGAATGGCTGTATTCCGACTCTGCGTGCTCGATCCAATACCAGTCTCCGTGAGGATGGGTGCGGTGCTGTCGATGATGAAGAGCACGTTCTGCGTAGCGGAGGGCGTGCCTTGGGCAGCACAGGACACATCCATCCAGTACCTTCCCGGAGTCAGGGCGACGAGCCCCGCGTTCCTCATGCGGATCGAGAAGGACAGACTATTTCCAACCGCCTGGAGCACGACATTGTCGCTGTCGGATCCTGGATCGGAATCCGTGATCACGGAGACGGGATCCGTCTTCGCCGCGTAGTCGACGGCGTTATCATAAATGGAAACGGTGAACGTCGCGCTGTCCACCGCTACCGGGCTCGCGCTCACCGGCGGATTGATAATTCCCGTCACGGGCGCGTTGACGCCCAGGACGTTCGCATCCTGCACTGCGAGCGGATCGAGGTTCGTAAAGGTGATTGCCGGGAGCGCTTCATACGCGAACGTGAAGTCCGCGAAGACGTCGGGATTAGAGAGCCGACCTGCCGCCAACTCCGTATAATCGATCCCGGATGGCAGAGATCCGCTCCCGGCTTGATCCAACTGCCCCAGGAGATTGATCGTCGGGAAGAGCGCGGCGGCATCCTTCATCGCGTAAATATCCGAACGGTGGTAGTAGTACGTGCTCACGTTACCCGCGGCATCCGTCGCATAGACGTCGTAATAGAACACATTTCCGGAATCACCGGACACGAGAGTACCGCCAACGCTGTCTTTGAGAAGGAAATTTACTGACCAGACATTCGTGCCATCGGCATCCGCTTCCGCGAGAATGGTCATGTTACTGGCCCGGTAGAGGACTACGTGTATGAGAGACACGGGCGAACTGTCCCAGGCTTCGCCCTTGATTTCGATAGAAGAAGTATATTGCGGGGAAGGGGAGCCATAGACCGTCGGAGCGGTGACGAGGACTAAGGGGAGACTGTTATCCACGTTGAGGGTCCAAACGTCCTTGGCAAACTTGGGCGTGGGGGTCGTGTCGTCGTAGACCGTCGCGGTGAAGGCGACGTTCAGTCCGTCGGCCACGGAGTCCGCGCCGTCGACGCCGGAGGGGATGTCGATGGTCCAGACCTTAGTCCCGGCGTCGTAGGCGGCGTCCCGCGTCACCGTGCCGCCGCCCCGGTGGGGGTACTCGACGGATACGCGCGTCACGCCCTTGTCGTCGTTCGCCGTCCCTGACAGCGTGAAGGTGCCCCTCACGTAGGAATTCACCACGGGAGCCTGGGCTTCCACCACCGGCGGGTTCACGTCGACCTTGTCTCCGAGGCCGACATTGAACCAGTCGCAGGTCGTAAGAGCCAGGGACGCGACGGCGATGGCCAGGGTGGCGATCACCTTCCGGGTAATTCTCGCGTTCGCCTTCATATCCGCCCTCCGTACAGGAACGATCGCCCCGCGGTGCGGGGCTTTAATCCAAAAGTGGCAAAAAATGCCCTCACCCCGGCGGGTCGCCGGAGACGAGGGCATACTTTTACGGTTTCGCTATGATAATTATATACATTGAGCGAGAGAAAGTCCATGAGAACATGCAATCCGCCCGTTAAACCGAATTTCATCGCATCTCTTATTATTGGCATGGAGGTTACGGAAATCGAGCGAATCTTCTCCCGAACCACGCGAATAATCCATTTTATCTGCCTATACATCGGAAAATAATCCGCAGAGACCCCGGCGATCGGTTCTCGCGTTTCTATTCGTAGATATTGTTGGCGCCCGGGGTCTACGGCGGCTCGTACGATCGCGGAGACATTCATCGACCCAGAATCCCCCATCGAACCCCTCCGTGCCCTGTCTCGCCCTCCCCTTCCGATTGAATCCGCTAGAAACCATGCAAACGATCTCGCCTGCCCGACATTTGAGCGTTCAGGAGAAGACGTCAGGATATTTTAAAATCGCAACCAAAGTATAATGGATGCCATACCGGGACTTCCAATCATTCCGCCTTCCCTGGTTGTCTCTGATTATCCGCCGAATAACCAGAAGTACGAGCCCGTATGAGCGATTGCCGCGCGGCTCCGTCACCATCCCGCGATCGCCAGCTGAGGCGCGTTTAACGGGCGCCCTCTTTATTTGCCGAATTTTTCACCAGACGATGCGTATCTGATGAACCAGGTATCATCTGATGTCATCTCCTTCGTACCATAATTCCATCTGTGACAAGAAAAGCGGTCATGGCACGGACCTTGCTTAATACCGTTTGACTACAGGAGGTGCATATGGACTTAAAAATCGCGGTGGATACGGTATGGACGCTTTTCGCGACCTTCCTCGTGTTCTTCATGAACCTCGGCTTCGCGATGGTCGAATCAGGGCTCTGCAGGGCCAAGAACGCCGTGAACATCCTCACGAAGAACTTCATCGTCTTCGCCATATCCACGGTGGGGTTCTGGCTCATCGGCTTCGGTTTCATGTTCGGGGACGGCAATCCGATCATCGGGCTCAAGGGGCTCTTCTTCGCCTCGGGAGCGGACAACTCACCCGCGACCGGTCCGGCCTACGCAGGCGTCTACTCGTCGCTTGGATGGGCGGGCGTGCCCTTCTGGGCCAAGTTCATGTTCCAGCTGGTCTTCTGCGGCACCTGCGCGACGATCGTCTCAGGCGCGGTGGCCGAGCGCGTCAAGTTCGTCTCCTTCCTCGTGTTCTCCTTCGTCATCACCGCGGTGATCTACCCGACAATAGGGCACTGGATCTGGGGCGGCGGCTGGCTCGCTTCCCTGGGATTCCTCGACTTCTCCGGGTCGACGACGATCCACTCCGCCGGCGGGTGGGCGGCCTTGGCCGGCATCCTCGTGCTGGGCCCGCGCATCGGGAAGTACAAGGCGAACGGATCGGCCAAACCGATCTACGGGCATAACCTTTCGAACGCCACGCTCGGGGCCCTCGTGCTCTGGTTCGGCTGGTTCGGCTTCAATCCCGGCTCCACCATGGCGGCCAACCCCGCCGCCATCGCGCACATCGCCATGACCACCTGCATGGCCGCGGCGACGGGCCTCCTCACCTCCACGATCACCTCGTGGGTGCTCCAGAAGAAGCCCGACCTCTCCATGATCATCAACGGATGCCTCGCGGGACTCGTGGCGATCACCGCTCCCTGCGCCTTCGTCTCCGTGCCCAGCGCGGCGATCATCGGAGCGATCGCCGGCGTCATCGTGGTCATCGCGGTCATAGGATGGGACAAGCTCAAGCTCGACGATCCCGTCGGAGCCCTCTCCGTCCACCTCGTGAACGGCGTCTTCGGCACTCTCGCGCTCGGGCTCTTCGGCGACAAGGACCTCGCGGCCTCCATCGGCACCGGGACGCTCGTGAGCGATGGCCTCTTCCTCGGCGGCGGCTTCGGGCAGCTCGGGGTGCAGGCGCTCGGCGCCCTCTCCGTGGGCGGATTCGTCTTCGCCGCGTCGCTCGGCACCTGGCTCCTCATCAAGCTGGTCATGGGCGTCAGGGTCAAGAAGGAAGAGGAGCTCGCGGGCCTGGACGTAGGCGAGCACGGCATGGAGGCCTACTCGGGCTTCCAGATCTTCTCGAACATGTGAGGGAGGACGGCATGAAACTCATCACGGCGTACATTCAGCCCCACCGGCTCAACGAAGTGAAGCAGGAGCTCTACAAGCGGGAGATCTTCAAGATGTCCGTGACGAACGCCCTGGGCTGCGGCCAGCAGAAGGGCTACCACGAGAACTACCGCGGCATGGAGGAGGAGGTGAACCTCCTCAAGAAAATCAGGCTGGACATCGCGGTCAACGACGCCTACGTGGATCCGACGATCGAGGGCATCATCGCGGGAGCCCGGTCCGGGAACATCGGGGACGGGAAGATCTTCATCACGCCCCTCGAGGAGTGCATCAGGATCAGGACGGGCGAAACGGGATCCGAGGCGATCGGCTAAGCGCGGGGCCTGGCATAGATGAACGAGCGCTCGGGAAGAGCAATGAGTACATTGATTCCCTCGCACTCGTTCATCTTTGCCACCCGCGCTTTAACATTGAGGGCGAAACGCGATGTAAAGCCTTGAAGATCGAGCCATCGAGCGGTGCGGCGGGTCAGGGGCTTTTCTTTATCAGGAGTACGCGGCCGCTCGCAGCGAGAATTTCATAATCGAGCGGCGGATCGAGTGCTTCGATCACGGCGCGGTCGGCCACGAGGAGGGCCGAGGGATCGGCGTCCGCGAGGAAATCGCCGAGTCCGCCGCTTGCGAGCTCGAGGCCAGCGTAGAGGCGCGCGGCGAACCGCGACGACGGGAATCCCTTTCCATCGAGATAATCCAGGTAGACATGTTCGCCACGGTGATCGCCCTTCTCGCCGAGGTCGGCGAGGACGGCTTGTTCGGGATAAGCTTTCGCCGTGACGAGTCGATAGCCGACGTACCCCATGGTAATCGTGAATGCGGCGGCGATGGACGCGATGAGGGCGACGCGCCGCAACGGCGCCTCGCGCGAAGCCGAGAATGCCCGGGAAATCACCGCGCCCGAGATCAGGGCGAAGGCCGGGAAACAGATGTAGATATACCAGCCGAGCTTCGTCCGCGCAATGGAGAATAAGGCGAAGGGTATCGCCATCCAGAGGAAGAGCGCGAGCGATCCCGGCGACGGCCGCCATTTCAGGAGGCGTTCTTTCACGCCGATGAGCGCGCTCGGGCCGCGCCTCGCGGCGATCAGGACGAGGGCGAGCGCGTCCGCCGCGAGCCAGGGAAACGTGAAGCGGAAAAACGCCGTAAAATAGAAGAACTCGCTTCCTCCATGGCTTTCTATGACGTTGGCCGTCCGATTGAGAAGATCGTATTGCACCATGGCATCGAGGAAGACCGTCCCGTCCCGCGCGTAGCGGAAGGCCGCCCACGCGCCGATGGGTACGAGGAGCGACAGTGAGATGCCGATCCAGGTCTTCCATCCGACCTTGAGCCATTTTCCCGTCAGGAGGAGCCAGAGGCCCCAGGCAGCGAGGATCGAGAGGGCGTGCCAGCTCTTGGTGAGGAAGGCGAGGGAGCATCCCAGGCCTCCGAGGACGGCCCAAGCCAGGTTCTTTTCCGCGAGCAGCATGCTCGCGAGGGACACCGAGGCGAAAAAAATGAAAAGCGCGTCAGGGTCCGCGGTCCTCCCGAAATGGCTCAGGTATATCTGCCGGAGGCCCAGGAACGTGAGGGCGCTCGCGGCGGCTGCCGTTCCGCCTGAGATCCTCCAAGAGGCCGCGACGACGACGGCGGCGGAGAGGAGGACGAAAACCGGCGAGAAGAACCGCAATCCCAGGACGTTAAGTCCGAAGATCCTGAAACCGAGCGCCGTCGCCCACATACTAAGGGGCGGCTTGAGGTTGTAATAATCCGCCGTTCCCTCATACGTATGCACGAGCCAGTCGCCGCCCTCCGCCATCTCGAGGGCGTTGACGCCGTGACGGGTTTCATCCCAGTCCTGGATATTCGGGAAATCGAGTTTATAGTACAAAAAGAAAGCGCTGACGGCGAAAGCGAAAACGATGACAGCGGCGTCCATCCTCCGCGTCCATCTCGAAGCCGCAATCGAAGTCGTCGCGCCATGATCACTCATCGATACGCACCTCGTGATGTTCCGTCTCGGCGCTATGCAACCCGACCGTGATCCTTCCATGTCCGGCCCTCGCTGTCAAGGTTCGCGGTCGCGATGAGTAAGGGCCCCTCGTCCGCCGCGCGCCTCGAAGGCGAAGATGGCCGAGAGCGCGAGGCAGAGCGCGAGCTCGAACAGGACCCACGATGGAACGCCGAGGATGGCGGGGCCAGGCCCCTTGAAGAGGTACGGCAGGAAGGAGAGCGCGGCGACGCCGAAAGTCAGGAGGAGGCTGCGCGGAGACGCGTACGCGCGGATTCCCGCGGGGGCGGCCGCATCCGGGACCGCCTCGGGCTCAGGGCGATTCTCCGCAGCTCCCCCCTCCCCTTTCGGCTCCGCGCGTCCGCGCGCGGCCCCGCGCGCGAGGCTGCCGAGCACGAGGCCGAGGGTCGATACGCCGGCGATCGCATAGACCGGCGGGAACGGCGCCTTGAGCGCACCTGAGCCGAAGGCGGCGCACGCGGAGAGCCCGAACGCCATGGACGCGAAAGCGCCCGCACGATTCGCCCGTTTCCAGTAAAGCCCTCCGATCAGGGCGGGCGCGAGCGACGCGTAGCCGTTGAAGGAGACCCGCTGGAGGAAATCGAAGATTGAGGCGGGCGGCCAGAGCGCAAGGAGATAGGAGGCGCCAGCGAGGACGCAGAGCGCGACCCTCCCCGTCGATCCGTCCTGCCGGCGGCCCGGGAGGAAGTCCCTCACCGCCATGGACGAGAGCGTGAGCATCTGCGAATCCATGGTGGACATGAGCGCCGCGAGGGCGCTCAGGGAGAGGAAGGCGGCGAGGCCGGGGCGGAAGAAGCGGGCGAGGATCGCGGGATACGCGGCATCCGGATTGGGCATGCCGGGATCGACAGCGCGGCAGAGGAGTCCTATGGAGACCGAGCAGAAAAAGAGGAGGCCGCAGACCGCGGGGTACGCTGCGGCGCTCCGCTTCAACGCGGCGTCGCTTCGGGCGGAGATGAATCGCTGGGAGAGCTGCGGGAAGGAGGGATCGGCGAGGAACCAAAGGAGATAATACCCCGCCAGGCCGAGCGGCCCGACGCCGCCCCCCGCGCCGGGAAGGGAGTAATGCTCGGGCGATGAGGACATGAGGCCCTCGTGCAGGCGCGTCCACCCGCCGCCGGCACGGGCGATGAGGAGCATGGAGGCGACCGTGAGGGAGAAGAGGAGCCCGCCCTGGAGGATATCGGTCCAGACCACCGAACGCATGCCGCCCAGGAGCGCGTACGCGAGGATGAAGAGCGTCACCGCGAGCGATCCCAACCACGCGGGCAGGCCGACGATTCCCTCGATCATCATTCCGCCCGCAGATGCCTGGACGGAGAGGTACGGGATCGTGAGAGCCACGAGGGCCGCGGAATACGCCTTCCCGAGCGCCCGCGAGCCATAACGGTCGGCGATGTAGTCCCCCTGCGTGAGATGCCCTCGCGCCGCCGCGATCTGCCGCATGGGGACGCCGATCACGAAAAAGGACAGGGCCATGAGCCCCGTGCCGAACCCGATGAGCGGGAAATAGGCGTATCCCGTCCTGAATCCCGCGCCCGAGAGGCCGAATACGGTGAACGCGGAGAAGTTGGTGGCGGCGAGAGTGAAGAAGAGGGCGAAGGCGTCGAGCCCGCGATCCGCGAGGAAGAAGGATACGGCGTCCTCCCTCGCGGGCCCGAGCGCGCGGCGGTGGCGAACGAAGGACCACGCCCCGATGCCGAGGTTCGCGAGGAGAAAGAAGCCGATGACGAGAGCAGCCGGGATGGACATGAGGCCTCCTCAGGCGGACGGGCGACGCGCGCCGGGTCCGCGGACGAGGGGCTGGATGGCGCGCGCATGAGGCGCTCCTAGTTCATGTCCCCTGGATAGATGCCCGATTCATACCAGAACGGGGGGTGAAGGTCAATGCAGGCGCGCGCCGTGGACGGATTGCGCCTGTCCTCGCGACGCCCCTCCCCGCGGCCCCATTAGGCGGTGGCCCGGAAAAAAACGCGGCGCCCCCGCAGGGACGCCGCGCATCGCGTCGCGCTAGCCGATCGCTTCCGAGCCAGTTTCGCCGGTGCGAATCCGGACGCATTCCTTCAGTTCGATCACGAAGATCTTTCCGTCCCCGATATCGCCCGAGAACGCGCCCTCGCGGATCGCGCTGATCGTGGCTTCCTCGAAGGCGTCGTTCACGGCGATCTCGAGGCGAACCTTCTTGAGGAGGTTCACCTCGATCCCGACTCCGCGGAATTGCTCCGTATAGCCCATCTGCTGGCCGCAGCCGAGCGAGTTGGTCACCGACATCTTGTAGATTTTATTCTCGTAGAGCTTCTGCTTCACGTCGTTCAGCTTGTGCGGCTGAATGTAGGCGATGATCAGCTTCATGGTCCGCCTCCTTTACAGGTTCGAGAAGTGCTGGAAGCCGTGGTAGGCGTCCGCGCCGTGCTCGTTGATGTCCAGTCCCTGCATCTCCTCCTTCGCGGGGACGCGCAGCGACTTGAAGGCCTTGATGACCCCGAAGAGGGCGAGCATGAGTCCGAAGGTCCACGCCCCGACCGTGAGGACGCCGAGGGCCTGTACTCCCAGGCCGGCCCAGTTCCCCGTGATGAAGAGCCCGCCCGCTTCAAGGGCCTTATTGCCCGCGAGCCGTCCCGGGACCGCGAAGAGGCCCACTGCAAGGGTTCCCCAGATTCCGTTCACGAGGTGCACCGAGACCGCGCCCACCGGATCGTCCACTTTGAGGACCTTGTCGAAGAGCTCGACAGAGAGGACCACGATCACGCCGCCCACGAGGCCGATGATGATGGCCGGAATGGGATCCACCGCGTAGCAGGGCGCCGTGATGGCGACGAGGCCCGCGAGGGCGCCGTTCATGGTCATGGAGACGTCCGGCTTCTTGAACCAGATCCAGCTCACGATCATGGCGGCGCAGGCGCCGGCCGCCGCTCCGAGCGTCGTGGTGACGGCGACGTGCGCGATCATCGGATCGTTTCCGTTGAGGGTGGACGCGGGGTTGAACCCGTACCAGCCGAACCAGAGGAGGAAGACGCCGAGCATGGCGAAGGTCATGTTATGGCCGGGGAAGGCTTTCACGATGGTCTTGCCGTTCACCTTCACGTACTTGCCGAGGCGCGGCCCCAGGACGATGGCGCCCGCGAGGGCGGACCATCCGCCGATGGAGTGCACGACCGTAGAACCGGCGAAGTCGTGGAAGCCCCTCGTCGCGAGCCAGCCGCCGCCCCATATCCAGTGACCCGCCACGGGATAGACGAGGGCGGAGATGAAGACAGTGTAGATAAGGTAGGCCTTGAATTTTATGCGTTCGGCCACCGCTCCCGACACGATGGTCGCGGAAGTGGCGCAGAAGACGACCTGGAAGAACCAGTCGCGCATCTTGTCCGCCCAGGCCTCCGCGGGAACGCCGAGGAGGGAGAATTGGGTAGTTCCGAACAATCCCCCCTTGCTCGCGCCGTACATGAGGCCCCAACCCACGAAGAAGAAGGCGAGTGATCCCAAGCAGAAGTCCATCAGGTTCTTCATGAGGATGTTCGCCGTATTCTTGGCGCGCGTGAGGCCGACCTCCACGAGGGCGAAGCCCGCCTGCATGACGAAGACGAGGGCGCCTCCCACGACCATCCAGATCATGGTGGTGGCGCCCTTCGTCGCGAAAGCCGCGTCCGATTCCTCTTTCGTATAGCTCTCCTGCGCGGTCAGGAAAGCGCCCCCTATGGCAATGAGGAGGGCGAGGACGATGAGCAGCTTCTTCATGGCAATGATCCTCCTTGTGTCTGTGCTCGCTCGCTCTCCTCTTGCAGGGAGCGTGCCACGATGAGGAGAAATCCGGCCGTCGACGCAGAAAGAACCGAAAAACGACGATTATCCCTTGATCTGAACGATAAAGGCCGATTCGCCCGACGCCTTTTCAATCGATGGGGCCATGGCCGCGCGGCCGGACTCCGACCGGGCTGCCGCGACATTCATCGCGCCGGGGAGAAATGCCGAAAAAGCGGCCACATGCCTGAAAAAGAGCCGCCGGTTCGATTCGCCGGATCGAGGCACGGCTTGCCCGGGCGATGCTCCTCATGTAGGATGACGCCGATGGCACCCACGCTTTCCAGTATCCTGAGCGACGCAAGAACGCTGAAGCTGATTCCCGGCTCCTCCTCGGGCTCCGATCCCGAGATCACGGGTCTCGCCTACGACTCCCGCGCGGTGAAACCGGGTTCCCTCTTCTTCGCCCTCCCGGGCATCCATGCCGACGGGAGGCGCTTCATCGGCGACGCGATCGATCGGGGCGCGGCCGCGGTGATGCTCGAGGGGGGAACGGACGGGCTCCCTGCGCAGGCATCGCGCGCCGCACTCGTTTTCGTCGAGGACGCGCGCCTCTCCATGGCCCCCGTCGCACGGGCCTTCAACGGCGATCCCGCCAAGGACCTCGTCGTCATCGGCGTCACGGGAACGGAAGGCAAGAGCACGACCGTCTCGCTCGTATCCCAGCTCCTCGAGCTCTCCGGGACGCGGACGGGCTTCATCTCGACGGTCGAGCACAAGCTCGGGGCCGAGGCGGAAGCCAATCCCGAGCACCAGACGACTCCTGAGGCCCCCGCCATCCACGCGGCCCTCGCGGCCATGCGCTCAGGCGGTGCGGAGGCCGCGGTACTCGAGGCTTCGTCCCACGGGCTCTCTCCGCGTCTCGGGAGGCTTTCCGGCGTGGCCTTCGACGTCGGCGTCCTCATGAACGTCACACACGAGCACCTGGAATTCCACGGGGACTTCGAGACCTACCGCGACGACAAGGCGAACCTCTTCCGCGCCCTCGACCGCGAGCCGGGCGCGGACTGGAGCGGACGCAAGCGCGCGCTCGAGCCCCTCGGAGTCGTGAACGCCGACGATCCCTCGGCGCCGTATTTCAAGTCCGCGACGAGAAGGCGCGTCGTCTCCTTCGGATGGTCCGAAACCGCAGACCTCAGAGCCGCGGCCCTCGCGGAGGACGGCCAGGGCTCCTCCTTCACCCTCTCCTGGAGCGGGAAGTCGGCGCGAGCGCGGATCGACCTTCCCGGGTCCTTCAACGTCATGAACGCCATGGCGGCGACGCTCGCGGCCGCCGGCGTCCTGGGCCGCGATCCCCTCGAGCTTGTTCCCCTCCTCCCCTCGCTCCGCCCGGTCCGCGGCAGGATGACGACGATCGATCGGGGCCAGCCCTTCTCCGTGGTCGTCGACTACGCGCACACGCCCTCATCGTTCAAGGCCGTGATCCCGCCGCTCAGGGACCGGTGCCGCGGGAAGCTCATCCTGGTATTCGGCTCCGGCGGCGAGCGGGACGTCGAGAAGCGCCCCATGCAGGGAAGGATCGCCGCGGATTACGCCGACCTTCTCGTGCTCGCGGACGAGGATCCGCGAGGCGAGGATCCCGCGGAGCTCCTCGGGATGATCGCCGCCGGTTGCCCGGAACGGCGGATCGGCGAAAGCCTCCTCATTATCCCCGACAGGCGGAAAGCGATCCGCGCGGCCTTCGCCGCCGCCCGAGAAGGTGACATCGTCGCGCTGCTCGGCAAGGGACACGAGAACTCCATCATCGGCTCGAGCGGCGCCGTCCCCTATGACGAGATCGCTGAAGCAGAGAAGGCTCTCGCGGAAAAGGGATACGGGGGCTGACCCGATGGAACGGACGGACGGTCCGATGACGGGTCCGGGATGCCGCTGTTGCGACGCGAACGCGGGCGTGAAACGGATATCGCCCGCCGCCACGATCTACGCGGGCGAGCGTTGGCTCCTCGAGCACGCGTACCCGAGTAGCCTGGAGGGCTGGCTCGTTATCGTGCTCCGCAGGCACTGCGAGAACCTCCACGAGCTCGATCGGGCCGAATGGCGCGAACTCGCGGACATCCAGTTCGCGGCCATCTCCGCCATGCGCGGGATCCTCGACCCCGACCGGGAATACGTCGCCTGCTTCGCTGAAATGGAGGGCTTCAAGCACATCCACTTCCACCTGATCCCGAAACCCCGAGGCTGCGATTCCGAGTCCGTCGGAACGAAGGCCTTCCACCACTTGAAGGTAGAACCGAGCGAAGCCATCGGAGCCGACCGCGTGATCAGCTTCTGCGAAAAAGCGAAGCGGATCGTGGAGAAGCTGCTGGACGGATCAGGCGCGAAGCGAGCGCATTGAAGAAAAAGCATCCTCGAAGGCAGAAGTCCTGATTATTCCGGCTTATTGATAATGATAACCATTATCGATAAGCCGCTACCGACAGGCATCGCCCCCATTAACGACCGCCCTCTTCCCCCTTTTTGGAAGGCGGGGCGCGGGGTGGAAACCTTTTTCCCAAAAAGGTTTTAACCCCGCATCCTATCTTCCCCTCCGAATTCCCGAACGAGAATGGACGCCCGCCCCACCCCTTCGCGATAGAACGAATGAACTTTACGGACAGCGCGGGTGGTATGGAAAAAGACGGTCGAAGGAATCGTTGTACCCAACGCCCGACTGAGACCGTCTCTTTCCATACCAGGCCCAGCGAATACCCAGTAAGGTTCATTCGTTCCGGCGCGCCGGGACGGGGCAGACTCCCCTATTCGAGCCCGTAGAGCTCGATCTTGGCCCTGAGGGTGTTCCGGTTGATGCCGAGGAAGTCGGCGGTACGGACCTTGTTGCGGCCGTTCAGGAGCATCGCCTGCTGGATGAGCTCCTTCTCCGCGGCGCCGATTACATCCTCCCAGGCCTTGCCCGCGGCGGGACGGCCCTTGAGGTAGGACTCCACCCAGCGCGGGGCGGAGAGCCCCGCCGTCTCGACCTCGGCGCCTTGGCTGAGGGACGAGGGGAGGTGGGCCGCTTCGATCGGGCCTGAGCGGCAGAGGAGGACGGCCCGCTCGATTACGTTTTCGAGCTCGCGCACGTTGCCGGGCCAGGAATAGGTCTGGAGGAGGCGCATGGCCTGGGGGCTCAGGCCTTCGACAGCCCTCCCGTGCGCATTCGCGTACTTCTCGAGGAAGTGGGTCGCGAGGAAGGGAATGTCGTCGGCGCGTTCCCGGAGGGGCGGGAGGCGGATCTCCACCACGTTGAGCCTATAGTAGAGGTCCTCGCGGAACTTGCCCTCGCGGATGAGCTTCGAGAGGTCGCGGTTGGTGGCGGCGATGAAGCGGACGTCGATGCGCTCGCGGCGCTCGCTCCCCACGGGCTCGACCTCGCGCTCCTGCACCGCGCGGAGGAGCTTCACCTGGAGCTGCATGGGCATGTCGCCGATCTCGTCCAGGAAGATGGTCCCGCCGTCGGCGAGCTGGAACTTGCCTTTCCTATCTTGGACGGCGCCGGTGAAGGAGCCGCGCTTGTGGCCGAAGAGCTCGGACTCGAGGAGGTTGTCGGGGATGGCGGCGCAGTTCACCGAGACGAA
>CAZIEI010000023.1:0-5074 GCA_964538705.1 uncultured Spirochaetales bacterium
CCCGCGACTGGAACCACGGCGTCTTCCTAGGCTCCATCGTCGGCTCCGAGATCACCGCCGCCGCCCTCGACCTCAAGGTCGGCACCGTGCGCCGCGATCCCTTCGCCATGCTCCCCTTCTGCGGCTACCACATGGGCGAATACTTCCAGCACTGGATCAACGTCGGCAAGAAGACATCCGCGGACAAGCTGCCCAAGATCTTCATGGTCAACTGGTTCAGGAAGAAGGACGGCAAGTTCGCCTGGCCCGGCTACGGCGACAACAGCCGCGTCCTCAAGTGGGTCTTCGAAGCCTGCGACGGCACGGCCAAGAAGCAGGAGACCGCCATCGGCTTCATGCCCACGGCCGACGCCATCGACGCCCCCGCCGGCGTGACCAAGGAGACCCTCGCCGAGATCCTCTCCGTGGACAAGGACGGCTGGCTCAAGGAGATCGACGATATCCGCAAGGAGCACTATCCCAAGTTCGGCGACAAGCTCCCCAAGGAATTGAACGCGCTCCTCGATACGCTTGAGAGCAACCTGAAGAAGTAAGGTCGCCTAGGATAATCGAGCGATATCTTTGTCGCTCTGTCGCGGCCAGTCCTCACGTGCGATAGCACGCTCCGGGCTGGCCGCTCGTCGCTCCTCTATCTCGCTCGATTCTCTACGGCTCGATCTTAAAAAAGAATGCGGGAACGAAACCTACGGTTTCTTTCCCGCACCCAATTTTCCCTTCAAGAAAGAATAAGCCCGTCGGCGGAAACGCTGGCGGGCTTTTTTTTAATCTCTATAACTGTACGCAAAGGGAATCAAGCCTCGGAGTCCCATTCTCCAAGGAGAACGTCGACCCGTTCCACGGATGGGTCGATGCCTCAGGGAGCGCCTAAGCCGAAGCGATCACGGAACGCAAGTAGGCCAGGTATTCCTTATCCTCGCACATCGTCTTCGCAGGGTTATCGGATAGCTTGGCCACGGGACGGCCGTTGCACTCGACCATCTTCACCACAATGGAGAGCGGATCGACGTCTTCGAAATCGTTAGTCAGGTTGGTGCCAATACCGAAGCTCACCCTGGCTTCATCCTTGAATTTCCGCCAGAGCCTCGCGGCGAGCCCGAAATCGAGCGAGTCGGAGAAGACGAGGGACTTGGTCCGCGGGTCGATCTTCAAGGATCGATAGTGCGCCAGCATGCGCTCGCCCCAGGCGAAGGGATCTCCGGAATCATGGCGTACCCCGTCGTAGAGCTTGGCGAAATAGAGATCGAAGTCGCGGAGGAAGGCGTCTGTCCCAAGGGTGTCGCTCAAGGCTATGCCCAGGTCGCCGCGATACTCGTCCACCCAGGCCTGGAGCATGTAGCGCTGGGAATGCGCCAGGGTGACGGTCCCGACCGCTTGTCCGGCCTGGATGAACTCGTGCGCCATGGTGCCTACGGGCTTCGTGCCGAGCTTCATGGAAAGGGCAACGTTCGAGGTCCCCGTGAATTGTCCGGACGGCAAGGCCTCGGCTAGGCGGGAGGCGACGTATTCCTGCCAAACGCGAGAGAAGCGCCGGCGCGTGCCGAATTCCGAGAAAGGGAATCCTTCCTTCTTCGCGAAAGCGATCTTCTCCTCGAGGCGCGCGCGCCCGCTCCTCTCCACAGCGGCGAAATCACGGGTATGCCTGAAATAAACCTCGTTCACGATGGAAAGGACGGGCATCTCGAAATGGATGGTCAGGAACCAGGGGCCGCGCACCTCGATGCGGAGCACCTTCCCGTTCTTCCCGGGTTCGAGCCATGCGCGGACGTTCTCGCGGCGGGGCCGGTACAGTCCGAGGAATTCGATGAAGTAGGGTTTCAGGAAACGGATGGAAGCGAGGAAATCGAGTTCATCTTGCGTAAAGGAGAGCGAACAATACGCATCGAGCTCCTCGTTCATGTCCTCGAGCATCGCCTCGGTCCAAACCACCCCTTCGCTCCGGCAGGCGAAGCGATAACGGACCATGAAATCGGGGAAGCGGTGCAGGACGGCCTGGGCCATGGTGAACTTGTAGAAATCCTGGTCGAGCAGGCTCTGTATGATCATTTCGTCCGCCGCGCGGCGGAGCCGACGATGGAGAGCGCGTCCGTGATCGCGATGCCGGCTGCGCGCATCGTTTCGACGGCTTTTCCCTCCCCTTCTGCGCTCACCGCAGCGCAGGCGTCGAGCGCTACCATGACGCGCTTTTTCCCGGGAAGCTCGAGGGCGTCCATGGCGCTGGCCAGGACGCAGACCTCCGTGGCTATCCCGCAGAGGACGATCTCGCAGTCATCGTCGCCGCGCAATCCGGTCAGGAGGAATCCGAGCCCCGTGACCGTCTCCTCGTCATTCTCGCGGAAGGCGCTGTAGCTGTCCATGTCTTGACGGAAACCCTTGCGGACGATGAATCGGATCGGCGCCGTATCGAGGCCGGGATGAAAATCGGCTCCTTCGCTTCCCTGCACGCAATGGTCGGGCCAAAGGGTCAGCGAGCCTCGGGGGCCGTCCGCCTTCTCGAAAGGCTTCTTCCCGTTGGCGGATGCGAAGGAAACGTGCCCCTTCGGGTGCCAGTCCTGTGTGGCGATCACGCAATCGAAGCCGCCATCCGCGGCCAGGAGATTCACCCGTCCGAGTATCATCGCGCCCTTCTCAACGGCCAGACTCCCTCCCGGGCAGAAATCGTTCTGCACATCTACGATAATCAAGAACCGTACCATGCCCTGCTCCCCCGGCCCCCTCAATAGGAACCTCGAGTAAAAACCTAGCGCCGCGCGAATCGCGAGTCAAGCGCGACGATGCAAATGAATTTCAGACCGGCGGTTCGAAAGCGAGCTCGAGATACCTGTCCACGCGAGGAACCGTCATCGCGAGCATCTTCATCGCGTACTCCTTTCGCGTCAGTGCGCCGCTCGATCAGCATCCTAACAGATCGACGGGTCCGCGTCGCATCTCATCGACTTCCGCGTAATAGCTTCATCGGCCTATTCTCCTTGCGGGTGGAAATGCTCCGTGATATACTCCGCTGAAAATGATCCGGAGGCGCGTCATGCGGAAAATCATCCGTATCCTTATGGCTGGGAATAGCGCCGGCTCTTTGAGCAATTACACGGCCATTCCCGAAAGCTGGAAATGAACGCGCCGCCCCTTGCGGGCGCCGCCCTGATAAAGGAAACCTGCCGGCGCATCCGCCTCGCGCGCTCCTATTGGGACGCGCATAACAACCTCGCGTGCAGGACCGAGCGCGAGCGCGCTCTCGCCCTGTACGATACCCTGACGAAAGAACAGAAAGAGGAAGTCCCGCAGGTCCTGAGGGTATGGCTCCGCTACCGGAGCGAGAAATACTTCGGCGAGGGCCGCACGCCGCCCAAGAAGCGCGGCTGAGAGATCCCGGGTATCCGCGAGGCGGCGCCCTACCCAGCCAGCGCCAGGATCTTCTTGGTGACGTCCTTGGCCTTATCGGAGCCGACGAAGACTACCATGCTCTTCTCGATGCCCGTGGAAACGGCCGCGAGGTGCGGGCGCCCGATGGCGTCGGGCGCCACTCCCGCCTTCTCGCACTGGATCTTCAGCGTCGCCTTTGCCATCAACTCCCCGAGGAGGGGCGTGAGGATTTCCATGATCTTGCCGTTGAGGCTCGCGCCGTCCATCGCCGCCTCCTAGATCGACTTCACGAGCGAACGCTGGGCGAGGCCCGCCGCTCCGAAGAGGAGGTAGCTCGCGTTCCACCCGAGGTCGATGTAATTCCCCGAATCGTAGAGCCCCTGGTACGAGAGGACTGAGTAGAGGAGGTCCGAGACGCACCAGCCGATGAATCCCAGCGTGATGAGGAGCCAGGGCATCACCACGGAACCCGAGCCGAATTGGAGCGTGATGAGGATGAGGGCCGCGGCCGGGATGAGTACGATGAAATCGGCGACAGGATAGAAGGCCGAGACGAATTTCTCGAGCGCGCCCGTCTCGCCGTCCGAGAGGATGGGGACGAGGGCCCAGGCCGTGACCGCGGCCCCGAGGGCGACTATGACGACGGCGAGGACGGCGTAGCGTTTCCAGCTTCCGAGGGGGAGCCCGGACCGTACGTACCCCGCGAGGATGATGGCGAGAAAGGCGATGATGAAGGGGTACGCGGCGAGCCAGGCGACGTCGGCGGGCCCGGGGAAGGAAGGTTCCCTGCCCAGGACGAGTTCGATGAAGGCGTAAACGCATTCGGCGATGAAATCAAGGGCGAGCCCGGCGAAAAGGAGAGACCACGCGGCCTTGACCGCGTCCGGGGATTTGAAGCTCGCCGCCGCGAGAGCGAGGCAGGCCGCGGCGACGAGCGAACATGCCACCGGCAGGAGATCGCTCGCCCAGGGCAGGAACGCGTCCCCGCCCGGCTTGAATACGTAGATGACGACGTTCGCGGCGAGGATCGCCGCCGAGAACGCGAGGTACGGCCCTTTCCATTTGGACATAATTGCTCCTGGCTCCTTTTCCGCGTCTGTTTCCGATTCTAGGCCTTCCGGCCGCCGGACGCAAATGAAAGGATGCCGGTTCCGGACGGTTCGCTATTCCCGGGTAAGCGCGGCCGGAATGCGTTACACTTGAGGGAAATAGCGTCTACCCGTTGCTTCTATCACGAAGGAGTGTCTTATGGAACGAACGAAACGCGGAATCGGCGCCGCCGCGGCGCTCATCCTGATGGCAGCCCTGCTCTCGGGCTGCGGCACCTTCTTCCAGGTGAGGATGGCCTCGCCGCGGGAGTGGCTGGAGGGCAAGGACTACGTCGTGCAGTTCTCCATGGCCAAGGCCGAGAAGGCGACGAAGATCACACTCTATTATCGCGTCAATAACGGTCCTATCCAGGTGGTGGAACCGGCGCTGAAGGGATCACTGAGGGAGCACCGCATTCCGGCCTCCCAGCTCGCTCCGGGCAGGCTCGACTATTATCTCGTCATCGTCGACGACAAGGGCAAGGAGCATCGCGACGGCGAGGTCTCCGTGATCATCCTCTCTCGCGCGGAGGGCAAGGCTCAGGCGGAGCAGGATCTCATGAGGCGCGTCAAGGTCGCCGCGCCCGCGGAGATCGGCATCATCGACGACCTCGAGGTCTCGGTGCGCG
>CAZIEI010000023.1:5084-34030 GCA_964538705.1 uncultured Spirochaetales bacterium
TCTCTCCGCTCGACGGGACGACGGTCGCGGCTATGGTCCGCTACGCGTCGGAATCCGGCTATGACAGGACCGCCCTCACGCCGGTCGCGGGCGAGTACGGCTTCAAGATCCCGTCCGGAGAACTCGAGCCGGGCGCGTTCAGCTACTACTTCGTCCTAGAGGAGCGCCATCCCGACTTCGGCCTCATTAGCGTGACGTATCCCCAGAACGGCGCGGACCGCCCCCTCATCGTCAAGGTCCTGAGCCTCGGGGAGATGGCGGCGCGCATGGAGACGGAACTAGTCCGTGGAATCTCCCACGTCCCGCCCAAAGAGGCGCCCGTGACAGAGGACCTGCCCATATCGCTCGCGCTCTCGCTTCCGAACGGCTCGATGCTCGCAGACCTCATCCAGGGCGAACCGATGGTTTCCCTCCGCTACGGCAGGAAGGATTCCCGCGCGCCCTTCAGGAGCGTCCCCATGGAACGCGGCGCGAGGGGCAACTACGCGGCGGTCATCGAACGCCGAGCGATCGCCGACGGAGCCGACAGCTACTACTTCGTGATCTCCGCGCAGGCCCGCGCCGTGGGCGCCATCGAGGCCGCCCTCCCCGAGGCAGAGGGCTCGTACTTCTCCTACCGGATCATCTCGCTCTCGGAGCTCAGGATGCGGCGCGCCGCGGATTACGCTCCGAAGCTGGCCCACGTCCCGCCGGCGGACGCTTCACTCGATCGGCCCCTGCGGCTCGCGCTGTCGGTGAAGGACGCTCCCGAGACTATGAAGGGATCGGTGTTCTTCAAGAAGGCCAGCGAGAGGACCTTCCGCATCGCGCTCATGCGAGCGGCTCCCGAGGGCCTCTCGGCGATCATCGCGCGGGAGGACCTGGGGGCGGGGCAGATGGTCTACTACTTCACCGCGAGTCTCTTCTTCCCCGACGTCGGCGAAGTCGCCCTCACCTTCCCCCCGGAGGGACAGATGCGGCCCCTCTCGCTGGAGGTGGAGGACCCGGAGATAGCACGGCGCGCGAAGCGGGACGACCTCTACCGCCGCTCGACGCACCTACAGCCGCCCGAGGCCGTCGAGGAGAACGGCGTGACGCTGACCCTCAGCGTGCGCGACATGAAGCCCGGAACGAAGGCGGTCCTCTACGTCAAGAGGTCCCGGGACGCGGCCTACGCGCCCCGCCCCATGGTAAATTCAGGCGGCAACCTCGTAACCGACCTGAGCCCCTCCGACCTCAAGGCGAGGCTCGACTCGTACTACATCGAGGTGGTCGAACCGGACGATCGCTTCGGGAGCGTATCGGCCATCATCCCGCTCGACGGAAAAGCGAAACCCTACCGGCTCCTCGTGAGGAAGCGGGGCGAGGCGCCCGCCGCATCGCCCGCCGGTCCGGCCGCGTCCCCTACCGCTTCGCCGTCCCCGAAGGACAGACCCGACGGCCCCGCGGCATCCCGGCCGCCGAGGGATAAGCCCGACGGTCCCGTGGCTTCACGGCCGCCGAGGGACAAGCCCGACGGCCCCGCGGCATCCCGGCCGCCCGAGGACAAGCCGGGATCTCCGGTCGGTAAAGGCCCCGGCAAGAAGGACGACAAGGACAAGGATAAGAAGAAAGCCTTCAGCGAGGGGATCGCGATCGATCACGTGAGCGATCCTAAACCGGGCAAGCCCTTCGAGGTAAGCGTCCGCGTTAAGGACGCGCCCGCGGGCCTCAAGATCGACCTCGCATACCAAGTTTCGGGCGATAAGGAATTCAAGATCGCGTCCATGTCCGCGCGGGGGGTCAATTGGATCGGGCTCATGGATCCTACCGCGTTGAAACCGGGCGCGCGGATCGATTACTGGCTCATCGTGCGGAATCCGGCGTGGGAGACCGAGATGGCCTTCCCCGACGAGGAGATCGGGCCGTTCTTCTTCATCGTCCCGGAAAACGGCGCGGCCAAGCCCGGAGAGGGCAAGGGCCGATGACGCGCCGGGGCCGGACGCGCGGCGTCACGGCATGACACGGGCCGGGAGCCGCTCGGGGGCTTCCGGCCTTTTTTCTTCATCGGACGCTCGCGCGGACGAATACAGCGCGAACGACGCGGGACCGCCCAAGGCCTGTATCACGATATCCTTCGGGCGCTCCGAGCGGAATTCTTCCCCCCGCTCGAGAATGAGGTCGCCCGATCCGGGCCAGGTCAGCCACAACCGCCCCGAACCACAGGCCAGAGCGCCTGAGAGCCGGCGGTACCGCAGGGCCCGTCCCTCCGCGATCGAAGTCCACATCCCGTCTATCGACATGCCGCCTCCCCGAACCGCCCGCATGAAGCCGGTCGCGGACGATTCGGAGGCATCATGTCCCAACGCGAAGGCGCCTTCCAGCGCCAGCGATAAGCGAAATGGGGGAACCAGCGGCTCCCGCGCGGGGAGCTGTGTCCACGCCGCCCGGCGCAACTGTGCCTATCACGCCCCGCCCGCGGACATGATAAGATAAATCCATGACCGCATACGGCGCGGTGGCCGACAGGATCATCTCCCTCATCTCCTCGGGCGCTCTCAAGCCGGGCGACAAGCTACCGTCGCTCAGGGAGCTGAGCCAGGAGCTCGACGTGAGCGTCAACACGGTGAAGGAAGCCTACTGGCGGCTCGAAGACCGCCATTACGTTGAGGCCGTTCCCCAGTCGGGCTTCTACGTGCGCGGCCGCCCCCCGCGGAAGCCCGAGACGCCGGGTGCGCCTATGGACCTCGATCCCACGAACGTCAGCCTCTGCAAGATCTATTCGACGTTCATGGCCGAACAGGGCGAGAGCGACGAGGGGATCGGGCTCGGCATCGCCTCCTCGCCCCTCGGCCCCTGGTCCGCGGAGAAACTCGCCCGCCACTTCCGCGACGCGCTCCGCGAGGAGCCCGTCAAGGCCTTCGATTATTCGCTCCCGCCCGGGAACCTCCGCCTCAGGGAGCTCATCGCTCGGCACTCGCTCTCCGCGAAGGCGGACATCGGGCCGCAGGACGTCGTGATCACGAACGGCTGCCACGAGTCGGCGTTCCTCGCCCTCATGGCCGTCTGCTCGAAGGGCGACGCCGTGGCGGTGGAAAGTCCGATGTACTTCAACTTCCTCGGCCTCCTCGAGCGCCTCGGACTCAAGGCGGTGGAGATCCCCGCAGATCCCGCGCGCGGCATGAACCTCGACATCCTCGAGTACGTGCTCGGGAATCAGGAAATCAAGGCCGTCTTCTCTATACCCAATTTCTCGAATCCGACGGGATCGCTCATGCCCGAGGAGGACAAGCGGCGCCTCGCCGAACTCCTCGCGTCCAAGGGCGTGCCCCTCATCGAGGACGACGTGTACGGGGACCTCTCCTTCGGCCCGAGGCCGGGGACCTGCAAGGGCTATGACGATCCGGGCAACGTGATCCACTGCTCTTCGTTCTCGAAGACGGTGGGGCCGGGCCTCAGGCTCGGATGGATCGCGCCCGGCAGGTACTTGGAAGAGATCCTCCGCCTGAAGACGCTGCTCAACCTGGGCGTCTCCTCCATCACCGAGATGGCGATGGCCCGCTTCCTCGCGGACGGGGGCTACGAGCGCTACCTCCGTGGCGCGCGGAAGGGCCTCAGCGAGAGCGTGGCCGCAGTCCGCTCTCGCATCGCCGCGCTCTTCCCCGAAGGCACTGCGGTCTCCGATCCGCGGGGCGGATTCGTGCTCTGGGTAACCCTTCCCGAGGGCTCCGACGCCCTCGAGCTCTACTACCGCGCGCTCGAGCGCCGCATCCTCATCGCGCCGGGATGCCTCTTTTCCCTCAAGGACCGCTACTCGTCCAGCTTCCGCATCAACGCGGGGTCGATGAGCCCCCGCGTCGACGAATGCCTCGTCGAGCTCGCCCGCCTCGCGCGCGAATTATCGTCTCCGTCGAGCGGCGCGAAGGGCGCCTAACGCGGACCACGCGTTCGCGACTCTGTCGCGCGTTCGCGACTCCGTCGCGCGTTCGCGACTCCGTCGCGCGTTCGCGGCTCCGTCAGGGCTTCTTCACCTTCTTAGGGTCGAAGGCGATGAGGACGCCACCTTGCTGGTAACCCCGGGCGTTCGAGAAATGCTGGTACGGCTGGGTCTCGATCCCGCCCGCGACCACGGCCCGCGCGCACTCGGCGACCCCGTCCAGGAACGAGGGATAAAAGAGCCCCCCGTGCCCCGGGAGGATCGTCTCGAATTCCGCCGACCGGGTGATGAGCCGCTCGAGTGATGCGAGGTACTCCTGGACGGAGAGCGACTCGTAGAGGAAAAGCCACACGTGCGTATTGTTGTTGTCGCCCGAGAACAGGATCTTTTTCTTGTCGTCGACGAGACACAGGCTCCCCGCCGTGTGCCCCGGCGTGAGGATGACCGTGAGCTTCCTCCCACCCAGGTCGAATACATATCCGTCGCCGATCTCCGCGAACTTCTTCCCGGGCGCGTATCGCATCACGACGCTCATGTCCGCCTTATGTGCATAGATTGTCTTGAAGTAGCGGTTACCGCCGGAATGGTCCTCGTGGCCGTGCGTGTTTACCGCGATTACGGGGAGGTCCGTGATCGACGCTACCACCGCGTCGAGGCCCGCCTCGCCCAGCCCAGTATCGATCATGAGCGCCTTCTTCTTCCCCACTACGAGATACATGTTCACGGATCCGTGCTCGTCGATCCTCCAAACACCGTCGTCCACCTCGCTCGCCTGGTACCGAGATTTGATGTCGACGGGGAGCCCGTCCGGCCCCTTACCGACCTGCGCCGCACCGTATCCCGCCGCCAGCGCGGATAAGGCTATCCCGATGACGAGCCGCTTGAGCGTCTTCATTTACAACCTCCGTATTCAATTCATTCCCCGTGAGCAGAAAATTCCCAGAGCGAATATCCCCATTCGGTCCTGCGGACCTTTCCGGACATGCGGACGAAGCGCGCTTTCCTCGGTGCGAAGTCCCGGTACTCCTCGCCGCCGGGCCCGTCGACGACCGCGACGGCCTCGGTCCAGGACTTCCCGTCCGTCGAGAGGTCGATGGAGTACTCGGTGGCGTAGGCCTTCTCCCAGAAGAGGCTCGCGCCGCTCACCGTCCGCTCGAAGCCCAGATCGATGGTGATGCTCTGGCCGTCCTTGAAAAGGCTGGACCATCGCGTGAAGACGCTCCCGTCGATGGCGTACCTCGCTTCGTACGAGGGCTCCTCGATCGAGGAGGCGGACGCGGAGACGGCGCGCAGCGGCCGGGGCAGGGCCTTGGGCTTCCCGTCGGGCCCGATAACGGGCTTCGCCGCGAGCACCGAGGGATCGAATACGGAAGCGACGCGTTCGCCGCTCTCCAGCGTCGCTATCGCGCTCAACTCGTGTCTTCCCCGCTGAGGATTTTTCCACTCGAACGAGAAGGGGAAGGATTCGGCCGCGCCTATCGAAGCCCCGTTGGAAAAGTACTCCACCGTCTTCACGGTCTTCGGCGCGGAGAGCTCGACGCGGAGAAGAAGGGGCGAATATTCCATGATCATGGGCGGGAGGCTCTCGCGGTTCAAGCGGAGGCCCGTCCCGCGCGGCGGGTGGCGGTAGAAGAACTCGGCGATGTAGTCGGACGCCATCGGGAGCCAGACGTGGCCTCCGGAATCGTACGAGAGGAGGGCGACGTCGGCTTTCGCCCCCTTCCATATCCTGCCCTCGATGCCCTCCTGGACGCCGTAGGGCGTCGCTTCCGATGAAGCCCCGTCGATCCCTCGCCAGAGCGCGACGGAGTCCTCCGCCGAGAGGAAGCCGTAGGTTTCGTCGCCGCCGTAGGGCACGGATACGTCGTCGCGAGCGTGGATATGGAGGATCGACACGGGACCGGCGGGGGCCGTCCCGATCCTGGAGAGGCCCGCGACGGAGGCGATGGCGCGGACGCGCGGTCCCAGCGCAGCGGCGGCCTCGTACGCGAAGATGGCGCCGGCGGAGTGCCCGACGAGATAGACGCGATCCGGATCGATCATATAAGAAGCCCGCGCGGCCTCGATGAGGTCCGCGATGAAGGGCGTTTCCTCCGGCCCTTCCCATCGTCCCTGGGCGCCGTCGGGATAGGCAACGATCCAATCGTACTTGACGGCCGCGGCGTCCAGGCCCACGCCGCGGAAGGCCTCGCCCGAGCCGTTGGCGCCGTGCAGGCCGATGACGAGGGAGAAGGGCCTCGATCCGTCGTAGGAGGGCGGGACGAAGAGCGCGCCCGTCCGCTTCGATCCGCGGGCCCTGAGGACGAAGGAAAGAGAATCCTTGGACGGTTTGAGGGCGGGGGCGCTGGCCGCTCCGGAACAGCCCGGGAACGCGGCGGACGCGCAGATCGCGACGATGATCGATGCGGCGGCGCCGATCGCGCGCGTGTTCGTTCGCATGATTCACCGTTATACCCCGATTCCGCTCGCGCGGTGAAGGGAGCGCCGCCCGCCCGATCGCCGCGGTCGCGGCGCCGCGCGCGCCTCCCCGGGAACCGAGTCCCTCGGGGGCATCGCTTGACAAGGAGGCCTTCGGGTTTAGAATCGGTAGGCATGAACGGCAACATACCGGTGCTTTTCGTCGAGGGCCGCTCGATCGCGGAAGCCTGGGAAAAATCCCTCGTCGCGCTGAACGAGAAGGGCTGCGACCTCAAGACGGAGTACGACAGGGCGGGCGATCCTCCGAGCAAGGCCTGCTCCATGACCGTCGTCGTGCATGATCCGCTCTCCGAGCCGATGATCCACAAGGACATGCCGGGCGGGCTCGAGGACCTCCAGGAATACGTCCTCGAGGTCACCGAGGGGATCAAGGACCACCTCGTGCGCGATCCCTCCTCAGGGGCGCGCGACACGCGCTGGGAGTACACCTACCACCAACGGCTTTTCGGGTACACGGTGCCGGGAATCGCGGGGAGCTTCGATCAGATCCGCATGATGGCGGAGAAGCTCGCGAAGACGCCCCACTCGCGCAGGGCGCAGGCGGTGACGTGGAAGGTCTGGGAAGACAACGATTGCTACGATCCCGCCTGCCTCCAGAGCGTCTGGTGCAGGATCCTCCCGGACGGCGACGATTGGCGCCTCAACGCGAATATCCGCTTCCGCTCGAACGACGCGTACAAGGCGGCGTTCATGAACATGTACGCCCTCGTCCGCCTCCAGGAGAAGATCGCCTCGCTCGTGTCGGAGGCGGCGGGCCGCCCCGTGAAGCTCGGGCGCTACGTCCATCAGGCGGACAGCTACCACGTCTACGGCTACTGCCTCGATGAATTCTCCTCACGGTTCCTGAACGCCCTCGAAGCGCGGAGCTTCGAGGAGCGCACCTACCGCTACGAGGACGTCAAGTTCATGATGGACGACGCGATACCGGCCATCAGGGAGAAGGCCAAGAACATGGGCAGGGAATCCTGAGAGCGGCCCCGGTCCTCATCCTCGCCGCGGCCATCGCGTCGGCCCAGAACGCGGCAGAATCCCGGCCCTACGCCAGCTCCCAATCGGAGAACCCCATGGATTACGAACAGGAAATCGTCGTGACCTTCTCGAGCGCGGAGATCGCCGCTCGCGCCCGTCCCGCCATCCTCCCGCTCTACCGCGGCTACCGCGCGGGCATCACGACGCGCATGGACGACTCCCACGCGGACGGCCTCAAGGTCGCGGAGATCATGGAGGAATCGGGTATGAAGGGCACCTTCTTCCTCACCGCGGATCCACCGCAAGCCATGAGCGAGGAAGTCGCCGTCGCGGACCTGAACCGTTCGCTCGAGGGCTATCCCGCGAGCCTCCTCCCGGGCGGCAACAGCGTTGGCGGTCATACCCTCTCCCACCCCTTCCTCCCCGCCCTGAGCAGGAACGCCGCCTTCAGGGAAATAGCCCTTATCCGGGCGGAGCTCGAAGCGGCCTCCGCATCGCCCGTGAACGCCTTCACCTATCCCTTCGTGTATACCGAGTGGCGGAATCCCGTTCCGGGCGATCCTTCCTGTAAGAGCGACCTCGAGGAGATGCTCGCCCGGAGCGGATTCACCATCCTCTCGGAGCACGATTACAGGATGGAAGGGGAGCGCGAATTCCAGAACGGAACCTTCCTCGCGGTCGACGGCAAGGACTCGGGCTGGTACACTGCTCCGCCGGACGCGTTCGCGCGGCGGCGCGGAGCCGAGGACGTTCCCCTCTTCGTGGTCTCGATGCATCCCTGGGCGCGCGTCTGGGGCGGCCCCGGATATCCCGTTCTCCGTTCCTATTACGAACGATGGAGCGGCGATTCCTCGGTATGGCGATGCAACCACCAGGAATACGCGGCGTACCGTTTACAGCGCGCGCGCGCTTCGATGACCGCTCGTCGAAACGGCGAGCGTCTCGTCATCGTCCTCAGGAGGCCGGACGCTGTCGCGTGCGGCGAGGCCGTTCCGATCTCCATCGCCTTTGAGGGCGCGCGGGCCGAGGACATCCGCTCGGCGGAATGCCAGACCGCGAAGGCCGTCGCCTACGACGCGAACGGAACGGCGGCCGTAGACGTTCCGCAGGACCCAGCGCGTTCCATGCCCTCCGCCTACGGGATCGTCCGCCCCGAACGCGGAGGAGCGGGCGCCATCGATTCGCGCATCGGAGAGCTCGCGGTTTCATGGGACATCGAGTTCCGGCGCGGGAGCGCGCAGGCGAATTCCATCGCGAGCGGAGCCGCCCTCGCGCTCCGCCTCCGGAACGTCTCGGCGCTCGATGCGCCGATCGATGACCTCGTCCTGCGGCTTATGCTCCCTCTCAGGTGGAAGGCCGTGGATGCGCCCATCGCCCTTCCCCGCGTCGAAGCGGGCGAGGAGCGCGTCCTGAGGATCGAGCTCGAATCCGCGACGGAGGATCCGCGTTACGCCCACGGAGCTGCATGCGCCATCGTCCAGATCGACGGCATATCGGATCGACGCTTCCGGCTCCACGCCGTCCTCGAATACGAGGAGCCCCTCCCCGCCGCCGCCCTCGCCGCCTTTCCGATCAACGCATTCCTCTCCATGGGCCCCATACCCGCGGACGCCATCGGCGTGAACGAGAAGAAAATAATCGCGACCGCAGTGAAGGAATCAAGAATCGGCGCACGATACATCCTCGGCGCGTGGAATCAGGAACTCGTGTGGAATACGCCGGAGCCGCGACGCGCGGGAGGCCTCGACCCCGACATCGCCTTCACGACCGGGAAGAGCGTCGCCCCGCACGCCGCCTCATGGGACCCCGCTCTCTATTACCCTCATGGCAAGGACCTCCGCTGGCTCCTCTGGGCCAGGGTCCGAGCGGAAAAACCAGGGGTTTACGCTCTCCCGGCCTCCAGCGCCGTAGTCGCGCTCTTCATAGACGGACGGAAGGTCGATCCCGCCTCCTTCAGGCTCGACGGAAAGGAACGCGACATCATGATCCATTACCGTCCCGGCGCGGCCGAACCGGACAACCCGAGTTCCTTCGCGATACATAACTACGGCCCCCGCGTCGTCGTGCTCGACGCCTCGGGCCGGCGCGCGGCAGGCGTGGCCTTCTCCCGGCCCGGCCCTGTTCCGGCGGGCGGAGCGTCGGGGCTCAAGGGAGGAGAGCGGTGATCAGCCTCTACGGCGAGCTCCTCGAACGCGCCGAGCGCGATCCGCGGATGCCCGCGCGGAACAGGGCGAGACAGGACCTCGGCGTCCTCCTCTTCTCACGGCGGGAGGATATCGCCGCGCTCTGGAAGGCGGCCGCTCGGACCGGGCCAGAAGCTCAGGCGGATGACCTCGCGGCGGCGGTCGAGCGGCTCAGGCCCGTCTTCGGCGAACGCTAGCGGGCGCATCGCCGGCCCCGCCGCACGAGGCCGGCCGGCACTTGCGCGGGAAGGCGCCATGGGTGAGAATAGAGGCGATGGCCCAGACCTGCGCATCGTTCCAGCAACTCGTGGATTTCCTCGGCACCAAGGGGATCGAATCCGAAAAGGCCGTCCCCATCGCCGAGCGCTTCATGGGAGCGGTCAACGTCGACTTCGACGCCGACGGCAACTTCGCCCCCATGTCCGTGGACTTCGACGGGAGCGAGCTCAAGAAGGCATAAACCCATCGCAGGCATACCGCGAGCCCGTAGCGGCGTACCGCGAGCCCGTAGCGGCGTACCGCGAGACCGTCGCGGACGTACCGCGAATCCGCCGTATCCCCTCAGCGCCCTAAGGCCTCGTCCACCGCCTGAAGCCATCGCTCCGCGTCCTTCGCCCTCCTCGCCTTGACCAGGAACCCCTCGGGATCCGGCAGCGACCACGCCAGATAGCCCCATACCGCCTTCATGATGTCGAGGAGCTGTTTGTTCCGGCCGAGCCGGGTTTCCTGCAGCCTGAAGTAGTCGTCATGGAAGCGCGCGATGGCGGTGAGCCGCTCCTCGCGCCCGGGCGACCGCCCCCTGATCTCCGCCGCGAGCCAGGGATTCCTTAAGGAGCCGCGCCCGAGGCACCAATGAGTGACCGAGGGGAACCGATCCTTCCGCGCGCGCCAGTCCTCCCGCGTCAGGACGTCGCCGTTGTACGCGACGGGATTCGCCGAAAGAGAGAGGAACTCTCCGAACCGATCCAGGTCCGCCTCGCCCTCGTACATCTGGACGCCCGTGCGGGGATGGAGGACGAGCTCCGCGAGGGGGTACCGATTGAGGACCGCAAGGACGGCATGCATCTCCTCGGCGCGCTCCCTCCCGAGTCTGAGCTTCACGGAGACCGGGATCGGGCAGCGCGGAAGGGCACAGCCGAGCATGCGGTCGATGAGATCGGGATGCGGGAGGATCCCCGAGCCGCGCTTCTTGTTGGCGACCATGGGGAAGGGGCAGCCCATGTTCACGTTGATTTCCCGGTATCCGAGGTCGGCGAGCCGGGCGGCGGTTCCGGCGAGGGCTTCGGCCTCGTTGCAGATGACCTGCGGCACGATCTCCACGCAACCGGGCGGCGGCTCCAGGAGGTCCTTGAGATGGGACGCCGCGAAGGAACCGGCGACCGCTTTGATGAAGGGCGCGTAGGCCTTGTCGTAGCCGGAGAATATCGAAAAGAAGACCCGCCTGTACCGGAAGTCCGTGATGCCTTGGAACGGCGCGAGGGAGATAATGAGGTCGTCCGCCATGCGGACATGCTATAGCACAGCGCGGCCCGGCGTGGAAGATCGCGCCGCGCCGCCTCGTGGACCCGGCACGCGGGATTTTCTCCACCGCTCCGCGATTACCGCGTATACTGTCGCCTCGCCCGGGCGGCCGGAAGCCCGGACGGAGAGCGAGGAACCGCATGGCTTCAAGCAAAATCAAGGCATGGCTCGCGACCGAGGGCGGCGTCATCTCCGCGTCCCTCGTCCTCCTCGGCGTCGCGGCCCTCGAGAGCTCCATCCTTCCTTGGGCGCCCTACTTCGTCATCCTCATGATCGCGGGCCTCGCCCTCCCCCTCTGGCTGAGGAGCTACCGCTTCGGGAAATTCCGCGACGCGTTCAAAGGGCATTGGCCCCTCATCCTCTCCGCTTGGGCCGGGGCGATCCTCATCGACCAGGCGTTCACGGGCTGGATCGCGGAGCGCGCCTGGGGAGTCCTGGGCAAGGCCGGGGATGCCTCCTTCTCCGTGGCCGCCTTCATCGAGCTCCTGCTCGGGAAGATCGCGGAGCGGACGGGGCTGCCCCTCGCCGCGGCGCAGATCGCCTTCTTCCTCGTCGCCCTCGTCTGGGCCCCCTTCGGCGAGGAGCTCTTCTACCGCGGCTACGCCTTCGGCATCCTCAAGGAGAAGCGAGGCTTCATGGCCGCCTCGGTCGCGTCCGCCTTCTTCTTCGGCTTCCGCCACGTCCTCCCCGTCCTCTACCTCCTCCCGGACGCGCGCTGGCTGCCCTGCGTTATCTGGGGGAGCATGGCCTTCTGCTACGGCCTCATCAACAACTGGCTCTACGAGAAGACCGGTTCGCTCTGGCCCGGCGTCATCGGCCATTTCGTGGTGAACGCGGTCAGCCTCGCGCTGTCGTGAGCGGGAGGAGCGCCTCCCCGCTTATCGCGTCTTTCCAGCGCTCGAGGAAGTCGCGGCGCGGAATGACGCGCGCTCCCAGGTCGAGCTTGTACTTCATGTAGGGATGCCCGAGGTTCCAGAACGCGAAGCCCGCCCTCTCGAGGGATCGAGCGAGGAGATGGAGCTGGGCGATCCCGAGCCCGTCCCATTCCTTCCGCTCGCGCCTGAAGAAACCCGTGAGGCTCGTATAGGTCCGGCCGATCGCGTAGCCGAGTTCGCCCGCGACGATTTCGCGTCCCACGCAGCCCTTGACGCTGAGCTCCGTACCCAGCAAAACGAAGCCGTCGCGCCGCCCCATCGCGAGCGAGCTCATAAGGTCGCGGTACGGCGGGAGGAGCCAGGAGTCGCCCTTCCACGCTTCGTCGAGCGCGGCGAGGACGCTCTCGACGTCGGTCGAGACCCTGAGCTCGACGCCGAGCGATTCGAGACGCTCTTTTCGCATAAGGCGCGCGGCGCTCTTTCCGGCGCGGAGGTTCTCCCAGTCGAGCACCGCGTAGGCGGCTTGGAGCTCGGGCATGAGGAAGGCGCGATCGCCCCGATCCGCCGCGATGGCGATGCAGCCCGCCCTCGCCTGGGCGACGTAGAAATCCGGATCGAAGCCCTCCGCCCAGTAGTAGGATCGCTCGCTGTCGAACACGAGCGCCTCCCAGCGGTCGCCGGAGAGATCCTCGAGCCGCATTTCGCGCACGCGCTCGCCGCCCGGAAGCGGCTTCCACCCGGCGGGCTCAGGCTCGAAGCAAACGCCGTCCACGATCCAGGAATCGATCCGGAGGCCGAACGCGGGGCGCGAAGCGGCGATGGCCCGCATGGTCCCCGGAGCCGCGCGCCATGCCGACCGCGGCGGAGCGAGGACGCCCGTGAATCCGCGGAACTCGACGCTGCCCGAGAGGAATTCCTCCTCGCCTCGCCTCATGAGGGGGCGCAGGTACTCCCATCCGCGCTCGGAAGGGAGGAGAACGCCGATAGGCGCCGCGTAGCCCCGCTCGACGAAAGTCCTGAGCGCCGGGTCGAGGGCCTCGAGGAGGCGGCTCCGTTCTTTCCTACCGGTTTCCACGGGACTCGCCTTTTAATACGCCGCGCAGGAAAGGAGTTCGAACTTCCCCCCGCCCTGCCCGCCCGTCACGTGGACCTCGAGCGATCGGATGGCTTTGAGATCCATGCACCTCTTCCCCTCCTGATTGCCGTAGGAGGTCCTGAGCCCGAAGAGCTCGAAGGGCAGCCTGACCCTCGTCTCCCCCGCCCGTAGCGCGAAGGGCTCCGTGGTGAAGCTCTCGCCGTCCGCGCCCTCAGCGCCCCGGTACTCCGCCCTCCACGGTTCATCGGCCCCGTCCTCCGTGATGAAGACCGATACCCTGAGGCCGGCCTTCGCCATGAAAACGAGCTCGAGCCCCTCGAAGGCGGAAAGGTCCGCGTATCCCGGTCCGGCCGCGCCCTTGATGGCGGGCGCGAAGGAGAATCCGCAACCCCAGCCCTTCCCGCTATCGTATTCGGCGACGATGCCCTTCGATCCCGCCTTCGCGGCGATCCGTCCGCCCGCGCCCTCGTCCGCCCAACCCCAAGCCGCCGCGCGGTCCACGAGGAGGCTCTCGGACCGGCCCGACCGCTTTCCGCTCCGAGCGATCGAGACCGGATCGTCGGCGAAAACCGCCGCGCCGATCCTCGTCTCCCCGGATCGCGCGTGAAGCGCGGGCACGCGCGCGTTTACATCGCGCATCGAAGATACGAGCTCCTCGTAGGGCTTCCCGTCGATATCGACGATGCCGTAGTTCGAGTCCTCTCCGTCGAAGGACCGCCCTCCCGGCGATTGATCGAAATACTGGAACCAATGCCATCCGACGACGAAGGGGAGGCGCGCGAGGGAGGAAACGTAGCGCGCATAGCCCTCGGCCCGATCCCGCTGTGCCGGCACCGTCACGTCGGCGCCCTTCGTGTTCTTGTCTCCCGACCGGTTCTCCGTGGCGCGGTAGGAGAACTCCGTGATGAGGATCGGGCGGCCGGACAGCTCGGCGAAGCCCTTGAGATACTCGGCGTTTACGGCCTTATACCCCGCGTAGTAATTGAGCGACACGACATCGCAGTGCGCGCCGCAGGCCCGAACGACCTCCCTCGGCGCGTAGTTGGCGAATCGGTCTCCCAGCACGAGCCGCTCGGGATCGCGCTTCCTGAGGGCCCCCGCGGCGACCGCGTAATAGCGGCGGGCGACGATCCCCGCGAAGGCGTTCCTGTCCGCCGAAAGCGCGAGTGAAGGGAGCGACGGAAGCCCACGCCGCTCGAAGTCCTTCCAGGACTTGTACGAAGATGCGTATGCCACGTTCAAGCGGTCGATCTCCCCGTGGGCCGATCGCAGGTAGCCGAGCGCGGCCGCCCGGCCCGGCGAACTGGCTGGCATGGCGAGGTAGGCATCGAGGAGGGTCGGCGCATGGCCCGTGTACCAGCCGAAATCCCCCCACCAGGGCTGCTCGTTCTCGAGGAAGTACCCGAGGAGCTCCCGATCTCCTCGATGCTGCGCCGTCAGGCGTTCCGCGAGGGCCTCGGCCTCTCCCTCGAAGAGGGACGAGAAGACGTCCTTCGTTTTTCCGGCCCGCTCGATCCGCAGATAGAGGATATCAACGGTATAGAGGCCCCTGCCACGCATCAGGCCGCTCGACCAGCAGCCCGCGGTATCGAAGCCCCAGGCGCGTAAGTCGCGTGCGGTTCCCGCGGCCCATGCCTCCGCCCCGCCGGACGCAGCCGCGCCATCGTAGCCGCGAGAGTCGGGCTTGACCGCGTCATCGCGCTCGGTAATCACGCAGACGCCGCGCGAGAGGAAGGTCCCGCCGCCAGGCGCGCTGAAGTACCAGGCGCCGTCCCGTTCGGCGAGACCCACCGCGGAAGAAGCCTCTCCCGGACCGCCGCCCTCCGCGAGCGCGGAGAGCGAAAGAGCGCCTAAGAATGCCATGATCGCGAAGGCTCGCCGCATCATGAGGGCGATTATAGCATCTACCGCGGCGGGCCGTCCGCCGCCGCCGCCCGCCGCCCGTGCGCGGCCGTGTCCTCGGGGCGACGACTGAAGGGCCCGATCCGCGATCCTGAAAAAAAGCCGCCCCCGAGGGGGCGGCTCCATGCTCACAGCCTGAGAACGCCGGAGATCACTCCACGAAGCTCCACATCTGGCCGGACCGGGACTTCGGATCGATTCCTTTGCGCTTGAAGAGCTCGCTCAGGGTGACGAACTCATAGCCCTGTTTCTTGAGCTCGGGGATGAGAATGTCGAGCGCTTCGGGCGTGGGATGGGGATCGGGCTGCACGTCGTGCAGGAGGATGATGGCGCCGTCGCGAACGCCGTTCAGCACGTTCTGGGCCCGGGTCTTGGCGTCGGTGTTGGTCCCGGCCCAATCCATGCCCAGGACGCCGCCGACCCAAGGGAGCGCGATGGCGTCCGCCATCTCGCCGCCGACGGCGAGGTTGGGCGGCCTGAAGAACAGGGGCTCCTTCCCGGTGTACTCCTTGATGACCGCGTTCGTCATGGAGATGGACTCCTTGATCTGGCCGGCGGTCATCGCGTTCATGCTCGAATAGCTCCAGGAATGGTTGCCGATCTCGCACTTCATCTTCATGATCCGCTCGACGACCGGTTTCGTCTCGTCGTTGTAACGCGAACCGATGTGCATGAACGTCGCGACCACCTTGTACTTCTCGAGCTTCTCGAGCACGAGCGGCGTCTTGACGGCGTCCGGGCCATCGTCGAACGTCAGCGCGCAGAGCTTGTCCGCCTTCACCGCTCCTCCTCCCGCTCCGCCCGACTGGCAGGACGCGAGCAGCGCGATCGCGGCCAGGACCGCGAAGATCGTCATTGATTTCCTCATTCATTGCCTCCGTGAGCCGAGGTTCGGCTCGATTCCATTATATAAAAAAAACCGAGTTTGTCATCTTTTTTCGCTCCCCGGGCTGAAACGATTCTCCCCTTGGGAAACGGGCGTCCACGGCTCCCTTCCATCTTCGCCGCGGTGGGGTTATGATCAGGAAATGTTCGGTTTACTCATCGCGGCAGTCGCCATCTCCTACGTCGCGGCGATCCTCGCCTTTTATTACAACTACATCGCTCGGTACCACCGGGTCCAAGTCTTCGGTGAGCGAAGGAAGATCCGCTATCCGCGGGGCGTAGTGCCGCTTTTCGACCTGCCGGACCTCCTCATCGACAAGGACGAATACCGCCTCATGCGCCTTGTGAAGCTGAGGAAGCTCCCGGTCGCCGTGTGCCTGGGCGACAGCATCACCCACGGCATCGTCAGCACGGACTACGTCGCGATGCTCCAGGAGCGATTCCAGGCCCGCTGCGTTTTCGTCAATTCCGGCATCAACGGCAACCTCGCCTTCAATCTCCGCGCCCGCCTCGCCGAGGATTGCATAGAATACGATCCGGACTACATCACCGTCCTCATCGGCACGAACGACGTGAACAGCCGTTCTGGCGGCAAGGCCTTGAGGAACTACCAGCGTTTCCAGGGCCTCTCCGTCGTGCCGGACGAGGAGTACTTCGTAGAGAACCTCCGCGGGATTTTCGAGTCGATTAAAACCCGGACCTCGGCGCGCGTCGCGGTCCTCTCGCTCCCCGTCATCGGGGAAGACCCCGCGTCCGCGCCGAATGAGCTCGCGCGGGCGTACTCCTCCCGCATCAAGTATCTCGCTTCCGAATTCGGCTTCACATACCTCCCGCTCAACGAGGCACAGAACACGGCGATCAACGCCAAGTCCGTGAAGGAAAATCCGGCGCGCGCGAAGCGCTGGTTCCTCCTCAACGTCCTCCTCATGCTCAGGAAAAGCTTTGACCGAATCGCCGAGATCCAGGGGAGGATCCTCACCTACGATGGCCTCCACATGACCTCCCGGGGGGCTTCGATGATCGAGGAGTTGATAGGAGGATGGCTGGATACGGAATTAAAGGCGAGCGGAGGAAAAGAACCATGACGATGAGGGCATCGCGAGGGATGCTTCTCGCCTTCGCGTTCATCGCACGCGCGGCATCGCTCCGAGCGCAGGACCCGCGCCTGACGGCGGATTCGCTTGGAACTCCGGCTCCGTATTTTACGGCGGCTCCGCTTTCAGCGCCGGCTTCGCTTTCAGCGACGGAACCGTCCGATCAGGTCTTCACCGGGAATAGCGTTTTCACGATTTCCACGAATCTCGCGTACCTCGTCTTCTCCGCGTTCACCGCCGGCGGCGGAAATTACTTCCTCGCGGTCCCGATCGAGACGGAGTTCGGTTTGTCCAACCGCTTCGCGATCAGACCCGAGGCGGGGCTCCTTGTCTGGCGCGACAGCGGAAGCACCGCTCCCGCCCTCGCCCTCGTCCTCGACTGCGCCTTCGCCTGGTACCCGATGGCGACGCGGCCGCGCGGATGGTACGTCGCCGCAGGGACGGGCGCGGGCCTGGCCTTCGATACCGATGCGTGGATGATCCTCGCGTCGGCGGAGGGCGGCTACCAATGGCTGCCTTGGAAGGGATTGCTCCTGGGATTCGGACTCGGTGGGCGCCTTGTCCTGATGGCGGACGGGAGCGGGTACATCCCCCTCCCCGACGTCCGCCTCAGGCTCGGCTGGGCCTTCTAGGGAAAGACGGGCTCAGTCCTCTTCGTCCCCGTCGTCGCCTTTGTCCATCTCCTCAGCCATCTTCATGAGCTCGTCGTAGTGCTTCCGTACGATCTCGAGCTCTCCCTGATCGATCTCCTTGTCGCTCGAGATCGCGAGCATAGACGCCTTGGCCTCGTTGAGGGACTTGATCTGCTCAGCCTTGTCGGCGGCCGGTAGGTCGCTCGCCTGGATCTGCGCGATCGCGTCGTCGAACTGCTTGGACATCTCGGGATTCGACTTCTCCATGGCCACCACCAGGATGAGGGAGAAGGCAGTGCCCGATACGTAGGAGAAGCGCTCAGGCGTCCATCCGCGCTTGTTCAGGAAGGCCACGAATTCCTTTTCGGTGAGGAGGGCCTTCGGGATACCGGCGTTCCCCGCGGCTTCGATCGCTTTGCCCCGCGCCTCGAACCAATCGGCCACGGCGGGCCAATCAGCGATGAGCTTCACGGCTTCTTTCTCGGTCATGGGCTTATCCTTGGCCTGGGCCGAGAGCGCGGAGAAGACGACGAGAAGGAGCGCGGCAATGGCGATAATTTTCTTTAGCTGCTTCATGCGGAGGATTATAGCATTCCCGGGCGGTCCGCGCAGGCCCCCCGGCTAGGAAGCGCCAACGCGCTCTGATATCCTGCGATCATGACAGGATCGGGCTTGGGCGTCTTCCTCGCGGAATCCTCGAGGACATTCATCACCACCCTCTCCGGGCTCGCCTTCGAGACCCTGCCCTTCCTGCTCATCGGAACCGCGCTCTCGTCGGCCATTCACGTCTTCGTGCCCGCGAGCGCGTTCCGGAAGATCCTCCCCAGGAACCGCTTCGCCGCGATTATCGTGGCGGCGGCAGTCGGCGCCGTCATTCCCGTCTGCGAATGCGCCATCGTGCCCCTCGCGCGGCGCCTCAGGGATAAAGGCGTTCCCGAGTCCGCAGCCCTGGCCTTCATGCTCGCCGCCCCCATCGTCAATCCCATGACCCTCGTCTCGACCATCGTCGCATTCAACGGAACGGGCCATCCCGTATGGGCGCTCCGCATCGGGGCGGGGCTCGCCGTCGCGCTCGCCGTCTCCGTCCTCCACGAGATCGCGCGCCCGTCCTCCCGGGAAACGCCCTCGGGCCCGAGGTTCGTCCGTACCGCCGACGGCATGATCGCGCGCGCTCCCTTAATCCCGCGCGCGCCCTTTTCCGCTCGCGCCGCGCTGAACGCCGGCGAAGCGTCGCCGGACGCCGCCCGGCAGGCGGCGCGCCCGCGGATCGGCCGCTTCCTCGTCCACGCGGGGGACGAGTTCATCGACACCTCGCGCTTCCTCATCCTGGGCATCCTCCTCGCCTCGCTCGCGCGCGCCCTCATCCCGCTCTCCGCCGTCTCCCGGGCGCTCTCCTCGCCCTTCCTGGCCGTGCCCGCCGGAATGGCCATCGCCTTCGCGCTCTCCCTCTGCTCGTCCGCAGACGCCTTCGTGGCGAGGACCCTCTTCGTCCCGCAATCCTACGGCGCGGCCATCGCCTTCATGATCTTCGGACCGATGCTGGACGTGAAGACGGCCTCCCTCCTCTCGCGATTCCTCAAGCGCGGAGAGCTCGCGCGGCTCGCGGCGGCCCTCGTCGCGGCCTGCCTTGCGGCCACGATCGCCCTCTCGTTCCTTTGGCGGGCCTGGGCATGACGCATCGCACGCGCGCGCTCCTTAAAGGTACGCCCTTCCTCGCATTGGCGGCGCTGTTCGTCTCCCTTCTCTTGACCGGAAGCCTCGGGCTCCTCGTCCATCCGCGGATGCGGGCCTGGATCGCGCTGGCCGCCGCCGTCTCGGCCGCCGTCGGAATCGCCATCGCGGCGTCGCCCGCGGGCGGCGCGGGCGAACGGCTCAGGCCGCTCTCGCTCCTGCCGCTCGCCGCCGTGATGGCCGCGTCCTGCTTCTACGTCGCGAGCGGGGGCTTCGATCCGGGGCCGGACCTCACGCGGGAAGAACTCGCTTTCATGGCCGCCTCCGCCGAGCGAGAGGCGAAAAAGGAACAAGCCCGGACGCGCGCGCGATCAGGGCAGCTGCCTCCAGTCCTCGACTTCACCGACGACGATTCGTTTTATCCGCTTCTCGAGCGAGTGAGGGGCGACATATCGATGGCCGCGGGTCGACGCGTCCGCGTCGTGGGCTTCGCCTACCGCGAGGAGGGCTTCCCGGCCGGGACCCTCTTCGTCACGAGGAAACTCATGTGGTGCTGCGCCGCCGACATGACCATCGTCGGGTTCGTGGTCCGCCATCCGGAGGCCGATTCCTTCCCGACGGGGGAATGGATCAGGGTCGAAGGCGTTCTGAGCCTCGGAGATCCCGCGGACTCCGCTCTCGAGGGAGAAGCGGTCATCCTCGAAGCTACCGTGAAACCAGTTGAGAAGACGGGATCCGAGATCGTCTATCCGTAATGCCCCGGCGCGCGACTTCGCGTCTATCCGGAGTGCGTCTCCGCGCCTCCTCGACCCTCAAGCGAACAAGGTCAATGCGAGCACTCGTGCCCTTCGCCGTGGCCGGCGCAGCCTAATCCGGAATCCGCGAGCGATCCCGCGGCGAAGGCCTCGGCGGCCGCGCGCGCCTTCCCCGACGCGCCCCTCACCACGCTGATGCCGTTGGCCTCGAGTACGCGTACCGCCCCCTCCCCCATGTTCCCGGCAACGAGGTGCGTGACGCCCGCGCGCGCGAGCTCGCCGGCGATCCCCGACTTGCAGCCGCAGCCCTGCCCCGAGGGAAGGACCGACTCTCCCGAAACCTTCGCGTCAGCGACGTCGAATATCATGAATTCCTTGCAATGGCCGAAGTGCTCGTCCACCATGCCGCCGTTCGAGGGCACCGCTATCCTCATCGCCTTTTCTCCTTCGTTCTTCACGCAGATCTCCCCGCCTTCGAGGCGGAGCGCCTTGCCGTTCAATACCGCGTCCGCGACCTTGCGCCGCGCCGCTTCGACGATGCGCCCGAAAGTCGGGCGCGAGACGCCCATGGACCGGGCGGCCGCCTCCTGGTAGAGGCCCTCGAGATCCGCGAGCCTGAGCGCCTCCGCCTCGTCCAAGCCCAGGACGACGCTCTCGAGTTCCCGCGCGGGCACGCCCGCCGGCTTCATGACGCGGGGAGGAATGTCCCTTCTGAGGATGCGCTCGTTCTGTGGGCGCGGCACGGTTCAGCCCTTCCGATCTTCCGGACCGGCGGGGTTGGACGAACAGGAAGAGCAGCAGGAGCTCGTCCCGCATTCGCATCCGCCTCCCGCGTCGCAGGAAACGCCTTTCGGATCGGGCGCTGGAATAGGCCGCGAGGAGAGGGCCATCTCCACCCCGGTCGCCATCGCGTCGGCTTCTTTCCGCGCGGCGTCGCTCAGGCCGGCCCAGCGGAGCGAGCGGGAGCGAACGATTTCCTTTCGCCAGGGAAGGCTCGCGATGAGGGGAAGCCCGAGGCGCTTCACGCTGTCCACATTACCGTCGTCGAAAAGCTCGATCGTCTTTCCGCAGTCGGGGCAGACCATCGTCCGCATGTTCTCCACGACGCCCAGGACGGGCGCGTCCAGCATCCCCGCCATCCGCACGGACTTAGCAACGATCATGGAGACGTAATCCTGGGGCGTTCCAACCACCACCACCCCCGAGAAGGGAATGGTTTGGAACGCGGTGATGGCGACGTCCGAGGTTCCGGGAGGAAAATCGACGACGAGGTAATCGAGCTCGCCCCACTCGGTCTCTCCGTAGAATTGCGAGAGAGCCCCCGCGAGAAGGGGGCCGCGCCAGACCACGGGGTTGTCCTCGTCGTCGTGGAAAAGATTTATTGAAAGGACCTTGATCCCCTCCTCGCTCTCCACGGGTATGAGCTTCTCCCCGTCGGAGCCGCCGCGGAACGTATCCACGCCCAGGAGCCGCGGCAAGGAGGGACCCGTGATATCTGCGTCTAGGACGCCCACCTTCCTCCCCCGGGACGCGAGGGCCTCGGCGATAAGGACCGCGACGGTGGACTTCCCCACGCCGCCTTTGCCGGACATGACGCCGATGACGCGCTTCACGCTGGGGAGGAATTTTTTCTCAGGTAATTGACCGGCCATGGCTACTCCTTAGATCGTGACGCTCGAACCGCAGGACAGCCACGCGGTCCGTCCGGATAGGGCCGCGGCGATGCCCGCGTAGCCCCTCACGCCCGTGCAATGCATGCAGAACAATTTACCGGGATCGAAAGCGGCGAGGGCGGAGGCGACGCGCCCGATCTCGCCCTCCTCCGCGCTCGAGAGATGGAAACCTCCGATGACCGCCTTGAGCGGAACGCCGGGAAAGAGGCCGCGCGCGGAAGCGACGATGTTCACTATTCCGCGGTGCGCGCAGCCCGTGATCACGGAGAGTCCGTCCTCCTCGATGACCGCGAGGGAGAGCTCGTCCGAGAAATCGTCGATGGCCTCCCCGGCTTCCGTTTCCATCCTGAACCGTTCGAGCGGTGCCGAGCCGTCCTTCATCTCAGCGGCGGGAAGGATGAAGACGCCCTCGTCGAGCTGCTCGGGAACGCTGACAATGAAAGGCTCGGGCATTCCCACGGGCCGCTCGGCGAAGGGGAGCCCGATACTCCGCCGCTCCGCCCCCGCGACGGCGTAGCGCGTCCTACCGTATCCGCGGCCGGCGTAGAGAACCGAGGGGCATTGCGGCCCCTTGAAAAGGGCGGCAAGGCCACCCGAATGGTCGTAGTGGCCATGCGAGAGGACGACGAGGTTCTCGGGGCCTAGCTCGAAGCCGAGGGCGCGGGCGTTCTCCAGGAAGGCTCCCGTGGATCCCGTATCGAAGACGACGTCCGCCGAGCGGGCCTGGATCCTGAGGGAGAGCCCGTGTTCGCTGACAAAGCCCTGCTGGTCGACATGATTATCCATGAGGGCCGTTACCGTCATGCGAGGTTCCTCTCGGCAGGAAACTCCGCGCCTCGGGAAATCGAATTCTCCATATCAATTATCTATATTATGAGCATATGCTCTTTAAATCAAGAGGTCTACTCCGCCGCTTCCTCTGCCACGCTCGCGTAGATGAAACCCGTGAGCGAAAGCTCCCCGCCCGAAGCTTCGGAAACCGCTCGTACCGCCTCGGCCACGCTCTTCGACTCATCCCTGATGTATGGCTGCTCCAGGAAGCATATCCGCTTGAAGGCTTTCTCGAGCCTACCCCGGACGATGGTATCGACGATAGCGCCGCGTTTGCCTGAGTCCGCCGCCTCGCGCTCGTATTCCGCCTTCCACGAATCGACGGTTTCAGGTTCCACGTCAGCGCGCGAGAGGCGGGAGGGCGCGTACGCGGCGGCGTGGAGCGCCAGGTCCACCGCAAGGGTCGATGCGACGGGACCGGACAGGATCGCTCGTTCGCCCGCGCGGAGCCGCACGACCGCGCCGATGCGTCCCTCGCCGTGCAGATAGCCGTGAAGCGCCTCTCCCGGCCCGGCTTCGAGGACCTTCACGCCGCGGAGCGCGATCTTCTCTCGGATCCTCATGGCCGCCTCGCCGATAGGTCCGTCCATGTCCCGGGCAGGGTCCGCGCCCGCGCACGCCAGCGCGGCGTCCAGGCATGACTCGCCCAGGCGGATGAAGGCCTCGTTCTTGGCCACGAAGTCCGTCTCGCACGCGAGGTTGACGAGGGCGGCCTTGTTCCCATCGACGCGCAGGAAAACCCGTCCCTCGTTGGCCGCCCTGTCCTCGCGCTCCTTGGCGCGTGCGGCCGCGAGTTCCCTGAGCGATGCCGCCGCCTTCTCCAGGTCCCCGGCAGCCGCATCGATCGCGCGTTTACAGTCCATGATCCCCGCTCCGGTCAGTTCGCGGAGCTCCTTGAGCGTCGCTACCGTTATCTCCATGATGCCTCCCGGCTATTCGATGATCTTTCCCATGAGGACGAGAAGGTTCCCGATGAAGACTGGATCTCCCCAGAAGACGCACTTGGCCTTCCCCTCGCCCTCGTAATAGATGAAATCGAAACGGACCTCGCCGTATTCCGCGCCCTTCCCCGTCAAGGCGGCGAGGATCGAGTTGGAGATCCTGTCCGCCTGGTTCCGGTCCTCCGCCGCGAAATCCACCACTGCCGAAACGGAAACCCGCTTCGGCACCTCGGCCGTATCGCGCAGGGCGGCTTCTCCCGGCTTGGACTGCGTGCCGCACAAGGCGTCAAGGGACGAACGCGCGACCCGCCACTCCTTCCCGATCTTTTTTGCCGCGAGCCGGCCTTCGTTGATGTATATCCGGACCGTCCGCGGATGGAGGTGAAGGATTTCAGCTACTTCATCTACCGAATAGAGGGGCTCGACCATTCAGTGGTCTCCTTGAGACATTTTATAATATTTTTTGATATTATTTGTCAAGTTATATGATGTTTTATATCTCTTTTTGATAGTTTTTATTATAATATTGTTTCACAATAACGATTTAAACGAACATCAGAGTTCTCCACCGATCCGCGTAGCGGCGGGCCTATCACCTCTTCGCTTGACGCTATTATGACCTTCGGCGATGATGCCCTCCATCGGCGGAACTCAGAGCGCGGAGCGATCATGGACATCATCACGATATTGGGCATCGCGGTCGGCTTGGCCATGGACGCCTTCTCCGTCTGCGTAGCGGCGGGCGCTGCTATCAAGAAGCTGGACGCCGGTCACTACTTCAGGCTCTCCTTCCATTTCGGACTCTTCCAGTTCCTCATGCCCGTGGTCGGCTACTTCGCGGGGAACGCCGTGGCACGCGTCATCAGCGACTGGGACCACTGGATCGTGCTCGTCATCCTCGCCTTCTTAGGCGGCAAGATGCTCTGGGAATCCTTCAAGAAGGATAAAGAGGACGATGAATCGAAGGACCCGTCGCGCGGCATGACCCTCGTCATGCTCTCCCTCGCGACGAGCGTAGACGCGGCCGCCGTCGGTTTCAGCTTTTCCGCGCTCGGCGTAGCGGTGCTTTTCCCCGCCATCGTCATCGGCCTCGTATGCGCGGGGTTTTCCTCCATCGGCATCCTCATCGGGCGCGGTCTCGGCGACGTCATCGGGAAATGGGCGGAGCGCCTGGGAGGCCTCGTCCTCATCGGTATCGGGGTGAAGATCCTCATCGAGCATCTATCCGCGTGAAGAGACCGCTCACGGGAAGATCCTCGCGCCTTTGGCCTGTGTACCGGATAGTACGATCGAAATCCTAAAAGGAGCGAAGCATGTCGATGAACCCGACTAGGCGGACGGAGGGCGGATTGATGCATCGTTTCAAATCAGGCAGGCGCTACGGCGCTCTCATCGCCCTCGCCTCGTGCTCGATCCTCCTCTTCTTCTTCGCATCCTGCGCGCGGAAACGGGACTTCGCTTTCATGAGCAAGTATCTCACCGCGAACGGCATTCGGGGCACAGTCATCGTGGAGAACCTATCGGGAAGCGAGCGCTACCTCTGCGATGCCGAGGGAGGCGAAGACAAGACTTTCCTTCCTGCCTCTACTTTCAAGATTCCAAATACTCTCATCGCCCTGGAAGAAGGCGCCATCTCCGACGCGGAGGAGATCATAGCCTGGGACGGCGCAGACAAGGGCTTCATGGAATGGAACAGGGATCAGTGTCTCCGGACCGCCCTCCCCTCGAGCTGCGTCTGGTTCTATCAGGAGCTCGCCCGCCGCATAGGCGATGACGCGTACCTCTCGTGGCTCGAGAAGCTCGATTACGGAAACAAAAAAACCGGACCGCGGCTGGATACTTTTTGGCTCGATGGCGATCTCAGGATCACGCCGAGGCAGCAGATCGCCTTCCTCAAGAAGGTCTATCGCGAAGAGTATCCCTTCAAGGCTTCATCCTATGCGATCCTGAAACGCGTCCTCATCGTCGATGAAACCGATGCGTACGTCCTCCGGGCCAAGACAGGCTGGACCATGCGAGCGAAACCGCAAGTCGGCTGGTACGTCGGCTGGCTCGAACCTGCGAAGGACGCTTGGTTCTTCGCAGTCCGTATCGACATCGACGATGGGGGAGAGGCAGCCTTCCGGGAGAAGGCGGCCCTCGAAGCGCTCACGGGCCTCGGCCTTATGTGACCGGCCCCGAATCACCCACCCCTTGCGGAGAGCGGCGATGAGCACTACCGTGAAGGCATGAATCCCTTCGTTCGCGCATTACTCCTCACCATCATGGCCGGCCTCGCAACCGGGGTCGGCAGCTTTATCGCCCTCTTCTCCAAACGCACGACTCCACGGTTCCTGTCAGTCTCGCTCGGTTTCTCGGCCGGGGTCATGATCTTCGTGTCGCTCGTGGAGCTTTTCAGCGACGCGCGAACGCAGCTCTCCGCCCTCTGGGGCGCGGCTGGCGGCTACTGGGGAGCGATCCTCGGATTCTTCGGAGGCATGCTCGCCATCGCCATCATCGACCGTTTCGTTCCCTCCTCCATCAACCCGCATGAATCCCGCGCGGGTGAAGCGGCCGCGTACGAAGCCTCCGATTCGCGGGCCTGCGACATCGAAGCGAATCCATCTCAGAAGTTTCGTCGTCGCGGCGATGGCCGCTGGCTCCACGGCCATCATGGAAAGCGGGGAATGGAGAAGCTCTTCAGGACGGGCATCATCACCGCCTTCGTCGTCATGCTGCACAACCTTCCGGAAGGCATGGCGACTCTCTTCGCCTCGCTGAGCGACGCCCGACTCGGCCTCACCATTGCCTTCGCCATCGCCATCCACAACATCCCGGAGGGAATCGCCATTTCTGTTCCCGTCTACTACTCCACCGGATCGCGCCGCAAGGCCTTCTGGTACTCCTTCCTCTCGGGCCTCTCGGAGCCGCTCGGCGCCGTGATAGGATTCCTCCTCCTCCGCCCCCTCTTGGGCGGACCGACCTTCGGCATCATCCTGGCGGCCGTGGCCGGCATCATGATCTACATCTCGCTGGACGAGCTCCTCCCCTCGGCCCGCGAATTCGGAGAAAGCCACTTGGCCATGGCGGGCCTCGCGGGCGGCATGGCCGTCATGGCTGCGAGCCTCGCGCTGGGGACTTAACAAAACAAGTTGGATCAATGGTATAGTGATCGCGTAATAATTGGAGTAAAAGGAGAATTCCAAGAAATTTCCGGGCGCATTCTTTTCAGCATCTTTCCTTATCATCCTATTGATCGTTTCCAGCTGCTCTCCTGCCAAGTCCGCGGATGAAGGATACGTCCACAATCACCCCTTCCTTTTCACCTTCAGCGGCGATGGAATAAATGACGGTCAAATCCAAAACCTCGCGGGTATCGCGACGGACTCGTCGGGGAACACGTACGTGTGCGACTGGAGCTGGAATAGAGTCCAGAAATTCGATCCATCCAGGACCTTCCTGATGAAATTCGGAACCACGGGTTCAGGTAATGGGCAATTCAGCTCGCTCTGGGATATCGCGGTCGACGCAACGGGAAACGTCCTCGTCGTGGACAGGAATAACAATCGCGTACAGAAATTCGACTCAGAGGGCTCGTTCGTTTCCGCATTTGGCACGGCTGGAAGCGGAGATGGTCAGTTCGCTGGTCCGAGCGGCATCTGCCTGGACAAGAACGGTAGGATATTCGTCGCGGATACCGTGAACAACAGGATCCAGGTTTTCAACTCATCAGGGACCTTCGTGGACTCTTTCGGTTCGGGAGGCACCGGCAACGGGGAATTTTCCATGCCCCTCGACGTCGCCGTCGATGACGATCTTTTCATCTATGTCGCCGACGCCGGTAACAATCGTATCCAAAAGTTTTCTTCCTCATTCGAATACCTGAGCCAATGGGGCTCCCCTGGCACGGGAACGTCTCAATTCGACAACATCCCCGCGATCGATATTTATACGAACGGAGATATCATGGTCGCGGATTCCGAAAACCACCGAATTCAGATATTCAGCCCTTCAGGAAGCTACCTATCCGAATTCCCCCAAGGAGATACGCACTCACTCCAATCCATCGCGATTGATCCTTCGGGCAATATCTACGTGGGCGATGCCACGAGCAGGAAAATCAGGAAATACGGCGCGGAGTGAGAGATCTCATTCGCGCCGTCGCTGGCATGAAGCCGACCCAGAGGCTCCCCGCCGCCGCGAGGCCCACGACGATGGCGCCTATGAGGGGCCTCCGCATCGCGATCGCGCCAACGGTCGCGAAGCCCATCATCGCCGTGATCGAGATGATCTTCCCCTTGAGGGAGATCCGGCCCTCCTCCACCACCTGGCGCACCGACTCTCCGAAGCGCTTGTGCGCGATGATCCTGTCGTAGGCCTTCTTGTTCGTCCTCATGAAGAGGAGGGCCGCGAGGATCCAGAAGATCGTGGTAGGGAGGCCGGGCATGAATATCCCGACCCAGCCCAGGCCGAAGCAGAGCCAGCCTATCCCCGCGAGGGCGGCTCGGATGGCCGGCTTGAGCGGTCGCCCGGACCGGGACGGCCCGGGCGAAGGAGCCGCCGCCTCGGTCGAGGCCGGCGGCTCCGCGCTTTTTCTTCCCTCACTCAAGCAGGAACGTCCGAGAGCGGGATGCCCAAGGCCTTCGCGACGCCTTCTCCGTAGGCCTTATCCGCCTTGAGGCAGTGGCCGATGTGCCGGACCTTTATCTCCTTGGGCGCGTCGCCCATGGCGCGGGCGGTGTTCCCGAAGAGCGCCTCCTTCTGCGCCGGGCTCATCATCCGGAAGAGAGCCGCGGGCTGGCTGTAGTAATCCGAATCGTCTTCGTGGAAATCATAACGATCGGCCGCGCCCTCCAGCGCGAGGGCCGGTTCCTTGGCTCCGGGCTGTTCCTGCCACTCGCCGTAGGAATTAGGCTCGTAGCCGAGCGTGGCGCCGTAGTTGCCGTCCACGCGCATCGATCCATCGCGATGGTAGGAATGGTAGGGACAGCGCGGCGCGTTGACCGGGATCTGGTGGTGGTTCACGCCCAGGCGGTAGCGCTGGGCGTCCCCGTAAGAGAAGAGCCGTCCTTGGAGCATCTTGTCCGGGGAGAATCCCAGTCCCGGCACGATGTTCGCGGGATTGAAAGCGGCCTGCTCCACGTCCGCGAAGTAGTTCTCGGGATTCTTGTTGAGCTCGAGGACGCCCACCTCGTGGAGGGGATAGTCCTTGTGCGGCCAGACCTTGGTGAGATCGAAGGGATTGAAGGGGAAGTCCTTGGCGGCGGCCTCGGGGACCACTTGTATGGACAGGGTCCAGCGCGGAAATTCCTTGCGCTCGATAGCGTCGAAGAGATCGCGCTGGTGGCTCTCCCTGTCCTTGGCGACGATCGCCTCGGCCTCGGCGTCCGTCAGGCACTTGATCCCCTGCTGGGTCTTGAAGTGGTACTTCACCCAGAAGCGCTCGCCCTTCTCGTTGATCATGGAATAGGTGTGGCTCCCGTAGCCGTTCATATGGCGGTAGGAGAACGGGATGCCCCGGTCGCTCATGGTGATGGTGACCTGGTGCAGGGCTTCAGGCAGAGAG
>CAZIEI010000024.1:0-9570 GCA_964538705.1 uncultured Spirochaetales bacterium
CCGAGTAGTTGAGGTAGCGCCTCGGATCCTCGGGATCGAGGAGGTAGTAGACGGGATTGTCCAGCCCGCGGAAGGAGAGCGTCGGCCCGTCCTGGCCGCCCTCGGCGGTGTGGTTGAAGACGATGTCGAGGATCACCTCCAGCCCCGCGGCGTGGAGCTCGCGCACCATCTCCTTGAACTCGGCCACCTGCTCGCCTCTCCCGCCGGAGGACGCGTAACTCGCCTTGGGCGCGAAGAAGGCGATGGTGGAGTAGCCCCAGTAGTCGTGGAGGCGCTCCCCCGTCTCGGGATTGCGCCGCGGGTTCCCGAGCTCGTCGAACTCGTGGAGGGGGAGGAACTCGAGGCTCGTGACGCCGAGCTCCTTGAAGTACGGGATCTTCTCCACGACCCCGAGGTAGGTGCCCGGACGCTCGACGCGGGAATTCGGATTCATGGTAAGCCCGCGGACGTGGGTCTCGTAGATGACGGTGTCGCGGAGGTGGTAGTTGAGGGGCTTGTCGCCCCTCCAGTCGAATTCGGAATCGTCCACCACCACGCATTTGGGCATGTAGGCCGCGTCGTCCTCCGCGCTGAAGGAGAGGTCATGGTCCGCGGAGGCCGGGTCGTAGCCCATGGCGTGACGCGTGCCCCATACGGAATCGCCCGCGAGGGCCTTGGCGTAGGGATCGATGAGGGCCTTGTTGGGATTGAAGCGGAGGCCCTCCTCCGGGTGGTAGGGGCCGTCGACTTTGTAGAGGTATAGTGCGCCGGGCGCGAGGCCGTGCACGTAGACGTGCCAGAGGTCCCCCGTGCGGTTGTCCCGCGGATCCAGGCGAATCTCCGCCATGGCGCCGCCGTCAGATGGGTCGCGGAAGAGGAGGAGGGTTACGCCGGTTCCGTTCCGCGAGAACAGGGAGAAGTTGACGCCGCCGGGGTCCGCCTGGGCGCCGAGGGGCAGGGGCCGCCCCGGACTCGCCCGTATCCCCCCCTCCTCGTACAGGGAGAGGCCGTTCACGGGAGGCAGTATATCACGGCGGACGGGATGACGGCCCGGGCTTTCAGCGCGCGGCTCGGTCTGGAGCGCGCGCGGCTCAGGGCTTAATCGCGCTCGTCAGGGCTCGATGAGCCCGAGGAGATCGAGGGTATTGGCTCCCAGGCAGGGAATGTCCTTGACCGCGGCCTTCCAGAGACCCTGGAGCACGTTCCCGGGACCGGCCTCGACGGCGCGGCCATAGCCGTCAGCGGCCATGGCGGCCTCCTCGTCGGTCCAGCGCACCGCGGCCGTGACTTGCTCCGCGGCGAGCCGCTTGGCGTCCGCGCCGCTCATGACGCGCGCGCCCGTGGTATTGGCGTACAATGCGATGGCGGGATCCTTGAACGCGACGGCGGAGACGGCCTCGGCGAGGCCCTCCCGGGCGTAAGCGAGGAGCGGGCTGTGGAAGGGCCCCGACACGCGGAGTCGCACGACCTTCTTCGCGCCCTTCTCCTTGAGCAGCGTCTCGGCCTTGGCGAGGGCGTCCTCCGTGCCGGAGATGACCACCTGGACGGGGCTGTTGAAGTTGGCCGCGAAAACCTCGCCGTTCCCGGTTTCCTCGATCGTTTTCGCCACGACGCCCGGATCGAGGAAAAGGATCGCGGACATCCCGCAGGGCCTTCCCGTCCTCTCGACCGCGGCGTCCATGAGCTCGCCGCGGATCTTGAGGAGGCGGAACATCTCGGCCTCTTCCAGGACGCCGGCTTCCGCGAGAGCGGGCCACTCGCCCAGGGAGAAGCCCGCAGCGCCGGACGGCGCGATGCCGCGATTCCTCAGCATGAGGGAGGCGGCCCGGTCGATCAGAGCCACGGAGAGCTGGGTGTTCACCGTGCGTTTGAGGTCATCCTCCGTCCCTTCGAAGATGAGCTTCCGGAGATCGATCTTGGAGACCTCGGAAGCGAGCTCGAAGAGGGCGCGGACCTCCGCGTTCGCGTCGTGGAAATCCTTGCCCATGCCGGGATACTGGGCGCCTTGCCCGGGGAAGAGGAAGAGGGTCTTCATGGCATCGAGGATAAAGAGGATATTCGATTCTGTCAATTCACGATATATTGTCAGATTGGCGTTATAATACGGCTCACCAGACATCGGGCACAACCGTGGAATCGCTCCGTGATATCATCGGATGCGTTCTGCGAAAAAAAGCCACAAGGAGAACGCCATGAAAAGACGCATCCTTCCTCTTTTCGCCTGCCTCGCCGCGCTCGCGATCGTCTCGGGCTGCATGTCGTCGGCGTCCAGCGACACGCTCCGCGCCCGCGCCTACGACGATCCCGTCGAAAAACTGAGCGTCGCCCAGGTCGGACTCCCGCAAGAAACCGTTGACCGCATCTGGCAGACGAAGTTTCCCAAGAAACCCGTGGTATCGCTCTCCTTCATCGTCTTCCCCTCCCGGTACGAGCGCGGCCGCGTCGAGGATGACCTCAAGCTCGCCCTCGTCAGGGCCCTCGACGACATCGACTTCGTGGACCGCGTGGTGCCGGTGCCCTTCTTCATCACGCCCTCGCCCCTCTCCTTCGAGGCCATCCAGCAGCTCGGCATAAGGAGCCTCTGCGAGTACAGCGTCGTCCTCCGCGCGGAGCAGGACGCGAGCTTCAGCTACACGCTCCTCTCCAAGAACATGTACCGCTTCTCCTCGAAGCTCGAGTACCTCGTCGTAGACAACGAAACCACGGCCATCATCGCGGCCGACGTCCTCAATACCTCGGAGGACGTGAAGATAGAGCTCTTCTCCGACAAGGAGATCACGAAGGCCAAGGAGGCCATCTACAAGCAACAGGCCGATCTCATCCGGGCCAAGACCATCGCCCTCTTCCGCCCCGCCAGCTGAGGGATCCGGCCCGCCGCCGCCATCTCCGCCCGACGGCGCATGCCCTCGCGCGAAAAAAAAGGCCGCCCCCTGGGGCGGCCCGGATTTCCGTTCGGCGATCCTTACTTCGTGTTGGTGACGACGAAATCGTCGAAGATGAGCGAACCGTTGATGTTGTTGACGGAGCAGAACTGGACGGAGACGAGCGGCATGTCGAACTTGCCGTTCTGCTTGGCCGCCGCGTCCTGCCAGTCGCCGCGCTTCCTTATCTTCACGAGATCGATGGTCACCTGCTTCCAACCGGCGGTGTCGTCCTTCTGGACCGAGCGGAACTGCTCCTTGCCCGCATCCTCGAGATCGACGTCGAACTCCCTGCCGCTGCCCGTGCCGTAGACCCAGAACTTGAGCCAGGTGTGCTTGGACCAATCCGCGCGGGGATCGCCGGCCTTGAACTCGAGGGCGATGCCGGCCCAGTCGACGGTCTTGTTGGTGACCTTGAGCGCGGCGGCGCCGCCCTTGACCGGATCGGCCACGAACTCGAACTTGGGAGCGTCGCTGGAAGGACCGTTCCACACCCTGAGATTGATGGCCTTATCCTCGAAATCGCAGACGACCATATCGGCCGCGTCGGACACGGCGACCGTGGGCGGGACCGGGGTGGGCGTCGGCGCGGGAGTGGCTACCGGCTCGGGCTCGGCCTCGGCCTCGGTCGAATTGCATGACACGGCCGTGAAGATCACGGCGAGGACCGCGAGAACGATGAGCGCTCTTTTCATGTTGCCTCCAAAGAAAAGGGTCTTTATAACGTTTGACGCGGGATCAAGCGTTTGCGCCATTGTATCCTGCCTGATCCTCTTGTCAAGCGGAAATCAGCACTGATCGCCGCATGATCGTCCTTTTACGAAAACACGATGACTATCGTATTGTTGAATAACGACTTAATGACGGCATCCATGGAATGGACCGGTTCCCGAGAGCGATTCCTCGAAAGAGAACGCCGCACGGCGAGAATTACGCCTGATGAACGTATACGGGCTCCGAACCGCTCCCGTCCTTCTTCCTTCAGACCGACGCATTAGGTATAGTCCGGTATCGAACCGGATCATCGCGACGCCGCGGCTCGCGAGCCGGCCGCGAAAGGGGCGATCGACCATGAAAGAATGCTCCGTCCGGGCCAACGAGGCGAACTGCGCCTGCACGTATCCCTGCGAGCGAAAAGGGCTTTGCTGCGAGTGCGTCGCGTACCACCGTTCCTCGGGGGAGCTGCCCGCCTGCTATTTCAGTCCCGCCGCCGAGCGGAGCTACGACAGGTCGATGCGGCGCTACCTCGAGGACCGAGAAGGGGCGCGCCGCGGCCGGTAACCGGCGGGGGCGCGCCGTGTTTACCGTATTGCCGCGAAACGCTCGGCGCATATATCATACCGTCAACGGAGGCCCCATGAAAGCCCGATACGTCCTCGCATCCCTCGCGCTCATCCCGGCCCTCTCGCTCCCGTCATGCCGCTCGGTCTCCATGAAGGACCTGGCCGGCATCGACCTCGAGGCCGCGGAGGCGACCGAGACCTATTCCGATCCCATGGAGCTTTCGCCAGCGGTGGATCCCTTCGACATCCGGCTCCCCCTCATCACCATGGTAGTGCCCGAGAACCACGATCAGATGGACCAGATCGGGAATACCGCCACCGCGAGGACGAGCTACGAGTCGACGAACCGCCTGAGCGCTCCTATCGGCGTGTGCCTCGGGAACGGGCTTTCAATAGACTACCGCGGGAACGTCTACATCGATCCCTTCGTGCACCTCGTCGAGGAGACCGCCGACGATTTCGTCCTCACGAACATGACCAAGAGGGTCGAGAAGACCGGCCGCAGCGTGAGGATCACGGCTCCCATGGCCGCGTCCACGAACATCGAGATCAAGGATGATGTGATCGTGGTCAAGAAGGCCTTGGCGGGCTACTCGGTAGAGCTCGAGCCGGGAAAAGCGAATCTCGTACCCGAATCGATCCTCACGGTCCCCAAGGCCTCCGTGACCATCAAGGACGACACCGCCGTCATCGAATACCAGAAGCTCTTCATCACCAGGATCGCTACCACCCTCGGTCCGGAGGGAGCGGTCTTCAACGGCCGCAAGGACGTGAGCTTCCCCTCGTACACCGTGACCAAGCGCGGTGATGCGTATACGATCGTCAAAATGGACCGAGCCAATCCGGAGACCTACAAGGTCTACTTCCTCGAGAGGAAAATCCTCGTGTTCGCCAATGGCAGGTTGCGCGACGTCTTCGAGTTCGACGAGCGCGGCGTGAGGATGAACAAGAAGCCCTTCATCGTCATCAAGGATTGACGGCAGGACGCCGCGAACTCCGCCGCGGCGACCGTCGCCATCGATCCTTTCACGCGATCCATCCGCGGCCTCCGTTCACGCGTAACGCTTCCAGCCCTCGGGAAGGAAGGCGAGGGTGCCCCGTACCATATCCCGGAGGAGACTCTCCGCGTCAGCCTCCCGGAGCCTGCCGCGGGAGAGCGGATCGCGGAGCAGGGCCCGCAGGGCCTTGCCGTAATCCACTTCCATGGCCGCGTCGAGGACGTCGTCCTGGTTGGCGACATGCGGCTCGAAGAGGGGAACGAGGCGCTCGGGCAGGGGACCGGCCGCCACCGGCCGCACCGCGCCGCGCTCGAAGAGGGCGTTCGTCTCCACCACCGTGCTCCCGGGCAGGTTCGGGATCTGCCCCGCGCGGTTAGGGAGATTCACGTTGCTGACCGTCCGCCCGAGCCCGCAGAGCGCCTTGAGGAGGGAGACGCCCTCCTCCCCCGAGGGCTCGAGGGCCATGGACTCTACCCCGCTCGCGAGCCGGTCCGCCCTGGCCCTGCGCTCCGCGAGGTCTGCCTTCCGCCACGCGACCGGGGTCAGGCTGAACTTCCACGAATGCGCCGTGGCGGGATCGCGGAGGTACTCGTCTCCGGGAAGGAACTCGGCGAGGTGCCGATCGCCGGCGGCCGCGAGGCAACCGTAACGCCTGAAGAGGTCGAACTTCACGCGGTGGGCGCAATTGAAATAGGACTCCTTCCAATGCGCGGCGCTCTCCGCGTGGCCCTCGGCCCAACGTTCGGCCACGTAATCCGCGTACACGGGGAAGAGGTCGACGCCCTTCCACGAGGCGCGGTCGAACCAGGTGAAGTGATTGACGCCCAGGACGTTCGCCTCGATCTCCGAGCGGTTCCCGACGGAGACGCCGAGCCGCTCCTCGGCGATGGACTTGAGGAGGGACTGGGTCCCGAAGACCTCATGGCAGCAGCCGAAGGCCTTGACGCCGGGGAAGGCGCGGTAGAGCGCCCGTACGCAGAGGCTCATCGGATTCGTGTAATTGACCACCCAGGCCCCGGGCGCGGACGCCGCCACCGCGCGCGCTATCTCCGCGATCATGGGCAGTGCCCTGAGCGCGCGTACGATGCCCCCGGGGCCGGCGGTGTCCCCCACCGATTGCCAGATGCCGTGGCGCTCGGGAAGGTGGACGTCGCAGGCCATCTCGTCGAAGGTCCCCGGGAGGATCGAGATGATGACGAAGTCCGCGCCGTCGAGCGCCTCGCCGAGGCCGTCGACCGCTCGGTACCGCCACTTCCCCGCCGCCTCGGCCCGCGCGGAGAGCCCGTTGCCGATGCGCTCGTTCTGCGCGGCGGCGGCCATGTCTATGTCGTAGAGCCTCACCTCGCCGGACATCGCTCCCTCGACGGCGAGGTCCGCCATCAGGTTCCACGCCCACGCCCTCGATCCTCCGCCCACGTACGCTATCCTCACGTCGCGCGCGCGGCCGTTCATGCACTCCATCGTTTTCCTCCAATGAGTCTTTCTTTCTCAGCGCGGGAAGGGCAGAAGCCCCTCCCGCCGCACCGTCCAGGTTCCGTCGCCGGGGAAGCCCGGATGCTCCCCGCTCCCGGGCCAGCCCGACGCCATGAGCGCGACCGCGAGGAGGAGGGAGCCGTTGCCCGGCAGGTAGGCCGGCAATCCGGTTCCCTCGCCCTGGTCGTTGTGGCCGTTCGCGAGGTACCGGTTCTTGGGCGAATCCATGAGGAGGGCATCCACCGCGAGGCCGGGCAGGCCGAGCCGAGCGCAGGACATGGCGATCGTCGCGAAGTCCCAGCCCCAGAGCGAGGGTTTGTCCCATCGTTCGAGGACCCGGCGGAGCGTGCGCTCCATCGCGGACCGATCGATGCCCTCCCCCGGGAGGAGCCCGAGGGCCATGAGCATGGAGGGATGGTCCTTCGCGTGGGCTTCGAAGGGGCCCGGGCAGGCGGCGTGCGCGGAATAGAGGCCGTCCTTGACGAGCGGCCGCGCCATCGCGCGCCCTACGCGTTCCCACCCGCCCGCGGGCTTTCCGAGGCGCCGCGCCCATTCCGCGGCCAGGAGGAGCCCGTGCCGCCAGTACGCGAGCTCGAAGGCGGGATTCCTCGTCTCCATGGGCGCGTGCGTCTCCTGGACCGGAATGAGGGGCGGTTCCAGGCAATAGGTTCCGGACGTCGGATCGAGCTCGGCGAAGTCCGCCATGAAGTCCGCGGTCGCGCTCACGAGGTCCCAGTATTCCGCGACGATCGCGAGGCTCCCCTCCGCCGCGGCGAGAAGATCGAGCATGAATAGAAGATGCGGCTGCTGCCATACGAGGAGGGTCCCGATCCAGGAAGGGCTGTCGCGCCCGTCCGCGGAAGTCATCTTGGGCCAGCGCGCTCCCTTGAATCCGTTCAGCGCTGCGTTCTCCCGCGCGGCTGGGAGAATGGAGCGGTACCAGGGAAGCGAACGCCTGAGCGACGAGGCCCGATTCCAGAGCGGGAACCAGGCTCCATGCCAGGGATGCATCTCCAGGTGGAATTTGCCGTACCAGCTGTTGCACATGAGCCCCGTCTCCTGAGGCGGGAAGGCGCCGGAGCAATGCGCGGCGGTCAGGTACTGCGAAAGCGCTATGCGGCGCTCGAGCTCCCGGGCCCGGGGATCGCTCGACCCCGAGAGATCGACGGCCGCGCCCTCCTCCCAGAACGCCGCCCAGCGCTCGCGGCTCGATGCGAAGACCTCGGCGCAACGCACCGGACGCGCGTCTCCCCCGTTCCCGGTCTCGCCGCCGGGAGCGAAGCGGATCGAGAACCGAAGCGAGGGTCCGCCGGCCTTGATAGCCACGCGATGCCTGCCCGCCATCCGGAGCGAGGCGCCGTCCTCTGCGATGAGGGCGGCTCGGTAGCGGTCGCTATCCAGGGTCCTGAGGAGGGAGATCCGTCCCGGCGAGGCTTCGTAAGCCTCGGTGGCGTGGCGGTCCTCGGCGTTCCAGTCGGAGGCCTCGATGGAGGGCGAGCCGTAGGGAAAGGAGACTGAGATCCCGAGCGAGCCGTCCCCGAGCGAGCCGCATTCGACCTCGAAGCCGAGGGCGCAAAACTCTCCGTGGCAGGCGGTCCTCACGAGGCATTCTTTCCCCCGGACGAGGAACCGACTCTCGATGATCCCTTCATAGAGGCTCAGGCGCTGGACCGGCTCGGATATTTCCTCCGCGCGGATTTCCTCGCCGCGCCACGAGAGGGCGACGCGCGCGAGGTTGAGCCGGTGCGGGTTTTCCCTGAGCCACCGATAGATTCCCTCGTTCCCGGGCTTGGCCTCGGCGGCGTAGCGAAAAATCCGTCCGCCTCGCTCGTATTCGGTGAGATCGATGTCGGAAAAAACGGGTAAGCGCCCTCCCGCCGGACTCGAGTGCCATCCCCACCGGCTCATCGTGCAGAGCGGGACGCCGGCGCGGAGCTGCTCGTCGTAGAGGGTCTGCAGGCCGGTGAGGTCCGCCGTGAAGGCGAGCTCGCCGTTCCCGACCGAGAGGGGGGAGCGGAGGTCCGTTCCGCGGATGACGGGATCGTGGCGCGAGACGAGAGCGCGACGGTCGATCCGTTCGCCGTCGGCGGCTCGCCGACCTGAGCCGGACTGTCCCCCGTCTGGCCGGAGCGGGCTCATAGGGTGACGCCGTCTTTAAGGATCGCGATATCGCGGTCGCCGTTCTCCTCGTTCCTGGTCCGTTTCCGGCCGGACGAGACGTCGAGGCAGAGCCGCCAGAGCTCGTCCGCGAGGGCCTCCATGGGCTTCCCCTCGAGGAAGGGCCCCGCGTCCAGGTCGATCCAGCGCGGCTTCCTCCGCGCGAGGGCCGAAGCGCTCGAGACTTTCACGACGGGGACGGGCCCGCCGAGGGGCGTCCCGCGCCCGGTCGTGAAGAGGACGAGGTGGGCGCCCGCCGCGGCGAGATTCGTCACCGAGACGATGTCGTTCCCCGGCCCCGAGACGAGGGTCAGGCCCGACGCCGACGCCCGCTCGCCGTAGCCGATCACGTCCGTCACGGCGGCGCTCCCGCCCTTTCGCACGCAGCCGAGCGACTTCTCCTCGAGCGTGCTGATCCCCCCGTCCTTGTTCCCGGGCGAGGGATTCTCGTAGACGGGCTGTCCGTGCGCCGCGTAGTAGGCCTTGAAGCCGTTCACCATGCGGACGCACGCGTCGAAGGCCGCCCTGTCCGCGCAGCGGTCCATGAGGACGGTCTCGGCGCCGAACATCTCGGGCACCTCGGTCATGAGAGCCGAGCCCCCTATGGACACGATCCTGTCGCAGATCCTCCCGACCAGGGGATTGGCGCTGATGCCGGAGAAGGCGTCCGATCCTCCGCACTTGAGCCCGATCCTGAGAACGGACGCCGGGAAGGCGGAGCGCCGCGCCTCCTCCGCCCGCGCCGCGAGGGCGCGGAGG
>CAZIEI010000024.1:9580-32771 GCA_964538705.1 uncultured Spirochaetales bacterium
AGGGCCCGCATCCCGTCATCGATCTCGTCCTCGGACTCCTGCGCGACGAGGAAGGCGAAGCGGCCCGGATCGTCGCGCGGGAGGAGGCGCTTGAAAGATTCCACCGTGTTGTTCTCGCAGCCGAGCCCGAGCACGAGGACCCCGGCCGCGTTGGGGTGGGAAGCGAGCCCCGCGAGGATCTTCCGCGCGTTCTCGTGGTCTTCGCCGAGCTGGGAACAGCCGTGGGGATGCGCGAAGCGCCGGACGCCGTCGAAGCGCGCGCCGGCGAACGCCGCCTCGGCCGCGCGCGCGAGCCGCTCCGACACGCCGTTCACGCAGCCGACCGTGTTGATGATCCAGACCTCGTTCCGGACGCCCACGCCGCCGTTCGGCCGCCCGTAGGCCTCGATGAGGTCCGCGGCGGCCGCGACGGATTCCGGACCGGGGGTCCGTCCGTCCGAAGGCCGCGGCCGGTACTCGTAATTCTCCTCGCCGCGGAGGGCCGTGCGGAGGTTATGGCAGTGCACCCAGGCGCCCGCCTTGACGTCGGCCGTCGCGCGCCCGATCGGATGCCCGTACTTCAAGACCTCGGCGCCCGCCGCGATGTCAACGAGCGCGATCTTGTGCCCCCGGGGCGTCCGCTCCGCCGCGACGATCGAGCGCCCATCCAGAGCGAGCTCGTCTCCGGGTTCCGCGTCCTCGGAGAGGACGGCGACGGTATCGATGCCGTCCATCAGGAGCAGGGCGATCTTCTTTTTCACGCGCTCCTCCCCCCGGCCATGAGCGAGGCGAGGGCGGCGTCCATCCCCCGGACGACGATGTCCTCGAGGCGCGCGCGGACCTCGGCCTCGAGTCCGGGAACGGAGCGGAGATCCCGTTCCCACAGCGCCGCGTCGGAGAGGATGGCCGAGCAGAGCGCGCCCGCGTCCTGCGTCATATCGTAGGATGCCCAGGCCGACGAGAACACCCGGAGGACCGCCTGCTCGTCCTTGATGAGGTAGGACCCGGAGCCGCGACTGCCCCGGTACGCGCCCTCCCCGTCGAAACCGCCGCGATGGAAGGCGATGAGGGCGGCGAGCGAGAAGGCGAGCGCTCCCGGAATGCCGCGTCCTGAGGCCACAGCGTCCAGCAGGGAGGGAAGCACCCTGACGCGGAACTTGGAGACGGAGTTGAGCGCGATGCTGAGGAGCTCGTGGCGGATGAAGGGATTGGAGAAGCGCTCCAGAACCGATCGGGCGAAGGCCTCCTTCTCCGGCCGGGGCAGGGCGATCCCGGGGAGGATCTCCTCGAAGACGCCCCGCTCCATGAAGGCGCGAATGGCGGGATCCTCCACGCATTCGCGCACCTCATCCTTGCCGCCGAGGAAGGCGACAGGCACGGTCATGGTGTGAGCGCCATTCAGGATGCGCACCTTGCGCTCCCGGTACGGCCTCGCGTCGTCGGTCCAGACGACGTTCAGCCCCGCCTCGCGCAGGGGCAGCTCGCGCGCGACGGACTCGTCGCCCTCGATGACCCAGAGGTGGAATATCTCCCCCGAGTCCATGAGGCGGTCCTCGTAGCCGAGCTCCGCGCGGAGGGCCTCCTCCTCCTCGCGGGGATATCCGGGAACGATCCTATCCACGAGGGTATCGAGGAAGCGGCACCCGCGATCGATCCAATCGACGAAGCCCGCTCCGAGGCCCCAGGATTCCGCGTGGCGCGCGACCGCCGCCCTGAGCGCCTTCCCGTTGCCCTCGATGAGCTCGCAGGGAAGGACGATGAAGCCCTTCGCTGGATCGCCGTCCACGGCGCGGTACCGGGCGTGGAGGAGGGCCGCGAGCTTGGCGGGAAAGCCTTCAGGGCAGCGTTCCGTCGGCTCGGGCTCGTCGGTCCAGGCGATGCCCGCTTCGGTGGTGTTCGAGACGATGAAGCGGAGATCGGGGTTCGCCGCGCAGGAGAGGAAGCCCTTCCAATCCGCGTAGGGATCGATGGCCCTGCTGATGGAATCGATCACCTCGCGGCGCTCGACGACCCCGCCCTCCTCCACGCCCCGGAGGAGGAGGGTGTAGAGGCCGTCCTGCTCCTCGAGCACTGAGGCGAGACCGCTCCGTATCGGCTGCACGACGACGACGCTTCCGTCGAAGAGCCCCCTCGCGTTCATCTCGTGTACCATCCAATCGAAGAAGGCCCTGAGGAAGTTCCCCTCGCCGAACTGGAGTATCCGCTCGGGCCGCGTCCGCTTCCCCCCGCGCTCCGGAAACGCCTCAGCGTACGTCGCGGCGTCGAGCCTTTTCACAGTCCATCCTCCTCCGCGGCCCGCGCGCGCGATCTCCGGTAATCCGAGGGCGACAGCCCCGCGACGCGCTTGAACGCGCGCCTGAAGGAGGCCCCGCCCGTGTAGCCGCAGGAGGCCGCGACGCCGTCTATCGACGCGGCGCCCCCCTCGAGGAGGCGCATGGCCTCCCGTATCCTCACCTTCTCGATCGTCTCCGAAACGCACTCGCCCTCCTGCTCCTTGTAGAGGTTGGAGAGGTAATTCTCCGAGAGCCTATGCGCCTCGGCCACCATGGACAGCCCCAGGTCCCTGGAGCCGAACCGCGCCTCGATGAAGCTCCGCACTTCGCTCGCGAGGATCCGGTTGTGGCTCCGCTTGCGCTTCTCGGCCAGGGCCGCCATCTCGCGGAGCGTCGCCGCCGTCGCTTCCACGGAGGCCCGCGGCTCCGCGGGGCTTCCTCCCTCGTAGAGGCGCTTCCGCAGGGATGCGGCCTCCTCCGGGAATTCCGCGCTCAGCCTGAGGGCCGCGAGCCTGAATCCGGCCGCGAGATCGGCCGCCTCCGCGCGGGGCAGGACCCGCTCCTCGAAGTTCTCTCGGAGCGTCGAGGCGACGAGGGAATCGAGGAGCGCCCCGTTCGCCGACCGCACGGCTCGGACGATCGATTCCTCCTCGTCCAGCGCGAAGCGGAGGCCCTCGCGCGATCCGGAAAGGTCGGCGTAGAAGGCGGGATCGGTGCCGCCGGAGGCGCGCTCGAGCGCGGCTATCGCCTGGAGGTAGGAGGCCTGGACGAGGAAGGGGTCGGCCGCGGGCTCTCCCGCCGCGAAAGCGAGCCCCGCGCGTGACTCCGGCGCCACGGCGGCCCGAACGCCGTCGGCGATCCGTCGAACCTTGCCGCGGCGGTCGCCATCGTCCTTGAGCACGAGGACGGCTTCCCCGAGGGAGAGGTCCACCGCGTACTCCCCTTCGCCGAGGCCCGCCCCGAGCGCGGCCGCGGACGGGCATTCCCAGGCGCCCGCTCCGCGAGCGACCGGCTCGCCGCGCGGAGCGCTCATCTTGCACACCATCGCGTAGCGGGGCTCCCCTCCAAGTTCCATACCGAACCGGGAGGCCTCGGCCTCGAAAGCCTCCCGTTCGCGGAACTCGCCCTCGATGAGCCTCCTCAGGAAATAGTCGCGCGCTATCCGCTCGGCCTCGACCGCTTCCACCTTGAAGCGGTCGCGCGAATCCGAGAGCGCGAGGACGGCCTCCTCGGCGCGTTGGTAGACGCTCCGCGTCGGCCCGGGCGAGCGGTCCGCCCCTCCCACGAGGAGGGAGAGGAGCCTCCCGATCGGCCTGGCCTGGGACCGGGCCATGGCGTACGAGGCGGCGGTCCCGAGGGCGAGCGACGCCGCGAGTAAGAGGAGGGCCGTGTCCCTGAGCTTCCGCGCGCCCGCAAGGACGACCGACTCGTCCAGCCCCGCGACGAAAGACCAGCCCGATACGGCGGATTCCCTGCGGTAGACGCGGTATCGCGCTCCGCCCGAGCGGATCCGCCCCGGCCCCGAGGCGAGGTCGAGGAAAGCGACGCCCTCCGGGATCGGAACGCCTCCCGCCCTCGAGACGGGATCGCCGTCCGGTCCGAGAACGACCACCCATCCGCGATAATCGGAAGCGAACCGTTCGAGCGGACGCGCGAGGACGCGCTCGTCGATGACGCCCACGAAGGCGCCGCGGTTTTGCTCCCCGTAGCCGAGGGGCCAGATCATCGCGGTCGCGGGCACGGCCGTTCCGCTGAAAGAGGCCTCAAGCCCGGTGAGCGCCGTTTCTCCGCCCGCGGAGGCCGCCATCGCGGCGCGCCAGGCCTCGCGGTCCATGCCCTTCACGCTGAAGAGGGGGCCGTAGAAAGCATCGTAGCCCGAGAAGCCGCTTTCGTACGCCACCATTCCCGAGCGGGCGAAGTAGAGGAAGCAACGCCCCATGAGCTCGTTGCCGTGCACGAGGGGGGCGATCTTGTCGGAGACGCGCTTGAGGTTGTAGGTTTCGATCCCGTCCAGGGGGCCGGCCTCGTTCAGGTACATGTTGATATCGTAATCGGAGGCGAAGCGGGCCGCGGCGCGCCTGAGCTCGACGAAGACCGAGTCCACGGAGGCGAGGCCCGCCTCAAGCTGGAAGGAGGCGAGCTCGTCCACGCGCCGCTCCACGGCGACGGCCGATTGGCGGTAAAAGACCAGCGCGAGGGCCGTCGGGAGGAGGAGTATCAGGAAGCGCTCGGCGACCGAGCGTCTCAGGATCCGGGAGGTTATACCCGGTCGAGCGCCTTCTCGTCTCATCGGCCCTCCGCGTCCGGGAGGGGGCGGGTACCCCCTCCCGCGCCGCGTTCACCTTTTACGACGAAGGGAGGGCCGATTGCAAGATCCGGAGGTACCGATCCAAGCCGATCTGCTTGAGCTGCTTGAGGTACGTTTCCCAGTCCTTGTCCGGATCCATGTCCCCGATGATGAAGCGGTCCGCCGATTCGCCGACGAAGGCGTGGATGTTCCTCCTCAAGTCGTTGAATTCCACGGCCAGGTCGGGATCGATGGCCGCCGTCGCGTAGGGATAGCGCGCGACCTTGTAGGGATCGTAGGTCTTGGTCGCGTCGTATAGGAGCTCCTCGTAGGAATAGCCCGTGGCGGAGGCCTTGGCGAACTCGTTCTTGAGGTCCCGGGTCCAGCCAGGATTGGAATTGATCTGCGCGTTGTCGTCCATGGTGAGGGGCTTCAGGTACTTGTAGAGGGCGGGCTTGCCGTTGAGCCCGACGAGGCCCTCCTTCGCCCCCGCCTTGGCCCAATGGACGCCCTCGTCGCCCTTCTCCTTGAGGGCGAAGTCGAGGGAGAACATCGCGTCGGCCCAGCGGAAGGCGACCACGGGGTTCTTGCACTTGTCCGTGATGACGAACTGCCCGGGCTGGATGACCTGGTCGATGATCCAGGGAGTGGTGCGGACTCCCTTGGGGCCCTTGACCGGCGGAAGGACCTGGAACTGGTGGATGTTCGCGTTCATGTCGGGCTGGCCGTCCACCGTGGGGAGGGTGGCGAAGTTCTGCGGATGGTGCGACGCCGCCATTCCCACCCTGACCGGCGCGGAGTCGACGAGCGGCTTGATCTGGGCCTTGTCCTGCGTGAGCCCGGAGATGTCTATGAGGCCTTCCCTGTATAGCTTGGCGATGAATTTGAGGCCTTCCCTGAACTCGGGCTTGTCCGCGGAGAAGGACACCCTGCCCTTCGTCACGAACTCGTAGTTGTTGAGGGTCGCGTCGGCGCCGTCGTCCGGGCCGCCCGCGGGGATGAAGGCGCCCATGATCCAGGTCGCGAGGTCCTCCTGGCTGCGCTTGGCCCCGGTCATCGGGATCTCGTCGGCGAGGCCGTTGCCGTTGGGGTCCCTGGTCTTGAAGGCCTTGAGGACGGCGTAAAGCTCGTCGACGGTGGTCGGCGCCTTGAGCCCGAGTTTCTTGAGCCAGGCGACGTTGATCCACATCTTCTGGCGCATCGTCATGTGATAGTCGTCGGTCATGACGAGAGGCAGGCCGTATACGTTCTTGTCGGCGCCGGTGATGGCCTCGAGCATCTCCGGCCTGTCCTTGAAGCACTCCTTCGCGTAGAAGCCATGTTTCTCGATGAGGGCGTTGAGGGGGATGAAGGTCCCGGCCTTGCCGAAGCGGGGGATGTCCTGGACGCCGAGGCCCGCGCCGGACATGCCGATGATGACGTCAGGGTATTCGCCCGAGGCGATCATCAGGTTGAGCTTGGTCTTGGCGTCGACCTTGCTCGTCTCGATCCACTCGATCCTGACGCCGGTCTTCTTCTCGAGCCAGACGGCGCTCGAGTTGGTCTTGATGTCCTTGATGAGGCCGACGCTGGGAATGAAGACCTTGAGGGTCACCGGCTCGGTGACGATGGGGAATTTCCCGGGCGCCGACACCTTGGCGGGATCCTTGGGTAGGCCCTTCGACTGGGCCGCGGCGATGCCGAGGGCCAGGAACGCCGTCAGGATGGCGGCGATCGCCCGTTTCGCGTTCTGCATGTTCTCCTCCTTCTCGTGCTTTTTCCGGCGCTCCGGGCGCCGCTATGCGCCTGCCGGCCCCTATCCCTTGAGGGAGCCGATCATAATGCCCTTCACGAAATACTTCTGGATGAACGGATAGAGGACCAGCACCGGGACGCTGGACACCACGATGAGCGAGAACTTGAGGAGGTCCGCCCTCCCCGCCATCCGCGCGGCGTACTCGAGGTCCTGGAAGGACTCGCCCGCCACCTCGTTCATGATGAGGATGTTCCTGAGGACGATCTGGAGCGGCTGGAGCTTCTTGTCCATGAGGAAAATGAAGGCGAAGAAGAAGGAGTTCCAGTGCGAGAGGGCGTAGAGCATGGTGAGCACGGCGACGATCGGCCCCGAGAGCGGGAGGACGACCTTGAAGAAGAACCGAAAGTCGTCGGCCCCGTCGATCTTGGCCGATTCCCGGAGCTCCCCCGGGATGCTCTGCTCTATGAAGGTGCGCGCGATGATGAGGTTGGTCACCGACATGGCGTTGGGGAGGATCATGTCCAGGCGGTTGTTCACCCCGATGACGGCCTTGGTGACGAGGAAGAGGGGGATGATGCCGCCCGAGAAGAGGAGGGTGAAGGTGAAGAGGAACATGATGGCCCTGCGCCAGGGAAGGTCCTTCTGCGCGAGCGCGTAGGCCGCCGTCATCGTGACGGCGACGTTGATCGCGGTCCCCGCGGCCATGTAGATGAGGGAGTTGGCGTAGCCCGTGATCACGTCCGGATTCTTGAACACGGCCTTGTAGCCCTCGAGCGAAGGCTCCACCGGCCAGAGCCAGACCGCGCCGCGCGTGACCGCGCCGGGCGAGCTGAAGGATGCCGAGAGTACGTAGACGAGGGGATACGCGGTAGCGGCCGCGGCCAGGAGGAGGAAGATGCCGTTCACGACGTCGAAGACGATGTCCGTCCCCGTCGAACGGCCGAGGGGGTTGATCCGATCCTTCACCATACGCTCGTATCCCCCAGCCTCTTGGCGATGCGGTTGACCGTGACCACGAGGGCGAAGTTGATGAGCGAGTTGAAGAGGCCCCCCGCGGCGGCGAAGTCGAACTGCCCATCGAGGAGTCCGGCGCGGTAGATGTAGGTGGTGAGGACGTCGGATACCCGGAGGTTGAGCGAGGACTGGAGGAGGATCACCTTCTCGAAGGAGATGTCCATGATCCTGCCCGCCTCCAGGATGAGGAGGATGGTCGCGGTCGGCAGGAGGGCGGGAACGTCGATGGAGAGGATGCGCCGGAGCTTGGAGGCGCCGTCCATGGCCGCCGCCTCGTAGAGCTCGGGATTCACCGTGGAGAGGGTCGCGATGTAGAGGATGGCCTGGTAGCCCGTGAGCTGCCAGACGTCCGTCCAGACGAAGAGGTGCCGGAAGGACTTGGGATCGGACATGATGTCCACGGGACCGCCCTTGAGGAGGGCCGCGAGCGCGCCCAGGGGCCCGTAGTGGGCGTTGAAGAGCTGAGTGGCGATTCCCACGACGACCACCACCGAGATGAAGTAGGGCGCGTAGGTGATGGTCTGGATCGCTTTCTTGAGCTTGCGCCTCCGCACCTCGTTCAGGCTCAGCGCGAGGATGATCGGAAGGGGGAAACCGACGACGAGCTTGTAGAGGGCGAGGATGACGGTATTGAGGAAGACGTTCCAGAACCGGAAATAGGAAAAGAAGCGGACGAAATGGCCGAATCCGATCCAGGGGCTGCCCGCGATCCCCTTGGAGACGGAGAAGGACTTGAAGGCGATCTGGAGCCCGTACAGGGGGCCGTAGCGGAACACCGCGACGAAGAGGAGCGCCGGAAGGAGGAAGGCGAAGAGCTGCCAGTTGTTCCGGAGGCCGCGGAGGGCGCGGCGTCGATCGAGGCCCATGCCGCGCATGGTACCCCTCCCCCGTTCGCCGGAATAGCGCGCAATTTCACCGGAATTGGGACACGGGCACAGAAAACCGGGCCGGAGAGGGGGCCGCGGGCGCCGAGCGCCCTCGATCCGCCGAGGAAACGGTTTCTGCTCAACAGCCTGTTAAAGCTCCTTCCTCAGCTCTTCGTAGAGGCGCACCGAGGCATCGATCTCCGCCTTTTTAGGTGACACACTCTCCACGTTGAAGCCGTAGGCCATCCCCTTGGCCGCGCAATAGTCCCGAAGCTCGAGCGCGATCCTGAGGTTCTGCCTCACGGACTCCTCCAGAAAGTCGCCCGAGCGCTCGAGGTCGTTCCGCATCCAGCGGGGCACGTCGATCCCGAGCCAGCCCATGAAGTCGAGGGTCTCCCGGGTTCCGCAGATCGAGAGGGTGAAGACGAGGTAGGCCCGCTCCGCGCCCCGGTCCTCTGACGCCCAGTAGTAGTCGGAGATGAAGTCCTTCATGAGGCCGACGTCGCAGACGCACTGCGAGACGAAGAACGAGCAGCCCTTCCGCTGCTTCTCCATGATGCGGAGGTGCTCGTCGCCCTTGAGGCGGTGCCGCTCCGGTATGAGGACGGCCCCGAGGAGGCCGCGGCTTCCCGCCGCGGCGCGGAGGCGGTACGCGTCCTCCAGCCGGGTCCGCGCGGGCTGCGACCGGGAGGCGGCTCCTACGAAGACGGAGAGGTACCCCTTGGCGTCGGCCTCGCGGATCCGCGCCGCGAGCTCCTCCTCCCCGTACTTCCCCACGGCGTGGTAGACGATCTTCTCGCAGGAAACGCCCGCGTGCTGATCCTCGGCGTAGCCCAGGGGGTCGAGGGTCGGGAAGAAGGCGAAGGGCCGCTCCTCCGCGGTTCGCGCGCGCTCGTCCTGTATATCATAGACCACGAGGGCGTCAGGAGCGAGGGCATTGATCCGCTCCGTGCGCTTGGCGGCGATGCGCGCGAGGGCCTCGGGATCGGTCCGCTCCTTGGGCGGCGTGATGCCGTAGAGGAGAGCCCCCGGTTCATTCGTACGTACCTTTTCCGAGAAGGCGCTCACGCCTCCGAATCGCGCGCCGCTCATCCGAGGGCCACGTCCAGGAACATCATGACGGCGAAGCCCGCCATCGTGCCCAGGGTCGCGATGTGGGTATTGCCCGAGGACTGGGACTCCGGGATCACCTCCTCGGCCACCACGAAGATCATCGCTCCCGCGGCGAAGGAGAGCGCGTAGGGGAGGATGGGCCTGAGCACGCCTACTAGGGCCGCTCCAGCGACCGCGGCTACAGGCTCAACGATGCCTGAGAGCTGACCGTACCAGAAGGACTTGAACCGTCCCATGCCCTCCCGCCTCAGCGGCACGGATACGGCGGCGCCCTCGGGGAAGTTCTGGATGCCGATGCCGAGCGCGAGGGCGATAGCCCCGCCGATCCCCGCGCCGGGGATGCCCGCCGCGACCGCCCCGAAGCCCACGCCCACGGCGAGGCCCTCGGGGATGTTGTGGAGGGTGATGGCCAGGACGAGGAGAATCGAGCGCTTCCAGGTGGTATGCGGCCCCTCGGCTTCCTTCGCGCCGATGTGGAGGTGGGGGAGGATGCGGTCGACGACCCTGAGGAAGACTCCTCCCGCGAGGAAGCCGACAACCGGCGGTAGCCATTTCGGGATTCCCATTGAATCGGAGAGGTCTATGGCGGGCGCGAGGAGGGACCAGAAGCTCGCCGCGGTCATGACGCCCGCAGCGAATCCGAGCATCCCGTCGAGGACCTTGCGGTTGATCGTCTTGAAGAAGAAGACCAAGGCCGCTCCCAGGGCGGTCATGCCATAGGTGAAGGCCGAGCCCAGGAGTGCCTGGAGGACGGGGTGGAGATTACGGAGGGAATCCATTCCTTCGCTCCTTTCAGCTGGGAACGGCGTTTCGCTCTCCGCCCCGGCCGCTAAATTTACACGCGGAGGCCCCGTGGGGCAAGCGCCAGGCCCGCTTGTACCCGCCCCGCTTTTGCCCTAGTATTGGCCGAGGAAGGTATAAAAATGGAATCAGTAGCGATCCTCTGGGACGTGGAGAACGTCACGCCCAGCACGGACAAGCTCTTCGTCAACGGCCTCATCGACTACGCGGACCGCCTGGGCCGCGTCTCCATCGCCATGGCCTACGCCGACTGGACGAGAGACTTCCTGAAACGCATTTCGGAGACTCTCGCAGAGAACTCCTTCGAGCTCGTCCACGTGCCGCGCTCCCGCAAGAACTCCTCGGACATGACCCTGATCACCCAGGCTCTCGAGCTCATACACCAGTATCCGCACATCAGGAAAATCGTCCTCGTGACGGGCGACGCCGACTTCAGGCCTCTCCTCCACGCGCTCAGGAAGCACGCGATCGAGGTCCACATCATCTGCGACGCCAAGAGCGCGAGCGAGGACCTCCTCATCCTCGCGGACGACTACAAGGACTACCGCGAGCTCATCGCGGACGCCGACGAGGCCGGGGACGAGGACGACCGCGACCGCCAGCGCGTCGGCTTCGAAGAGTCCCTCGGGCTCCTCGCCGAGGCCGTGGACATCCTCCTCAAGCGCAGACAGAACACCTCCATCGGGGCCGTGAAGGTCCGCATGAAGCTCCTCAACGACAACTTCGACGAGGCCGACTTCGGTTGCAAGACCTGGAAGCAGTACGTGATGAAGGCCGCGGGCCGCGGCGCCGTTAAAATCGAATTCCGCGACAATGAGATGTTCCTCGGCCTGCCGGATAAGCCGCGCGGTGGACCGGCCCATCCAGTCCCGGAGATGAGCGACGTCATGGCCGATTTCGCGCGCGCCGTGCGCGAGGCCGCGCAGAAGGGCGGGCGGGACGGCTGGGTCTCGTACTCGACGGTGAACCAGCTCCTCATGGACAAGAAGGTTGACGTGAAGAAGGCTGGCTACAAGCAGTTCAAGAAGCTCGTGCTCGCCGCGGAGAAGCGCGGCCTCGTGGAGACGAGGAACGACGGCCAGAACTGGTACGTGAAGGCGGGCGAGGAATAGGGCCCGGGTAAGGCCGCGACATGATCGCCCCTACGCGCAAGCCCTTCCTCACGCGTCGGACCGTCAAGATCCTCACGGATAAGGCGAGGAACTCCACGTACCGCTTCGGGCCCTTGCCCGAGCGCGCCTTCCATTCCGATTACGGGCTCTACCTCCACGTCCCCTTCTGCCGCTCGATTTGCTCCTTCTGCCCGTATTACCGCGAGACATTCTCCTCGCCGCGAAAAGAACTCTACGTCGACGCGCTCCTCGAGGAAATATCGCGGAGGGACTTCGCGGGAAACGCGTCTTGGCTCTACGTCGGAGGCGGCACGCCCAATACCCTGAGCCTCTCCGACTGGAATCGAATCATCGACGCGTTGAAGTCGAAGGCGAAAATACCGAACGCGGGGATTGAATTGACGCCTGCCGGCCTGGACCGGGGCTATGCAGAAGGGCTCAGGGCGCTCGGCTTCCGGAAAGCGAGCATCGGCGTGGAAAGCTTCTCAGGCGCGGTGCTCAGGGGGGCGGGCCGCGAGGACCCGGGCGGCGGAAAGGCCGAGGCCGCCGTCGAGTCCGCGCGTTCAGCGGGGCTCTGGACCAACGTCGACCTCATGGTCGGCTTCGACGAGCAGAAGGCCTATCATTTCCGCGAAGACGTCAAGCGTTTCATCGGACTCGGCGCAGAACAGGCCACGTTCTATCCCCTCATGACCATTCGCGGCACCCGCTCGAACCGCCTCAGCATGGACGACAGGACCGTCTTCGGCCTCATCGAGGAAGCGGGGCTGGCCATGGAATCCGCGGGATACGCGCGAAGGACGCTCTGGACCTGGACCCGCGGGGCGGAACTCTACGATTCATCATACGACGAACTCGGAAGCGACTACCTGGGACTGGGACCGAGCGGTATCTCCTCCACGAGGGCCTGGGTCTCAGTGAACCCTCCCTTGGACGCCTACGCGAAGGCGATAAACGCTTCCGGACCCCTTATGGGCTTCGCGAGCGAGCACGTGAAAGGACGCCACCACGAGGCGTGGAGACGCTTCGGGATGATGCTCTACGGCAGGCGGCTTTCATTCTCGCCCGCCTTCCCCGCGTACCTCAACGCCTTCATCGGCGTCCTCATGGCCTCGGGCAGGGGCGGCCCCGGATTCCTCACCCGGAAGGGAATCCTCTTCGCCCACGACATGACCAAGGCCGTGGTGGAGACTAAGTCCTTCCCCCTCCAGCACCCGGGCTGCGTGGAGAACCTCGCGGACTACGAGGCCTTCGCCGGAGCGCCGCTCGCGCCCGCGGGAGCCCACCCGTGAGGATACTCCTCGTCCTCGCCTCGGATATCGCCTACCGCGCACCCCGCAGGACCATCCGCGCCGTGACCTCCAACCTCGAGCCCCTCATGCTCAAGACCCTTAGGGCTCTCGTCCCGGGAGATCTAGAAGCCGAAATCGACATAGTCGATGAGGGCGTTACCCCGGGATTCTACGCGGGCCGCTCCTACGACCTAGTCGGGATATCCGCCACCACTTCCGCTTCGTCACGGGCCTACGCGCTCGCTCGGTACTGGCGCATGAAGGGCGCCTTCACGGTGATGGGCGGCGCGCACGCCTCGCTCATGCCGGAGGAAGCCGCCCAGCGCGCGGACTCAGTCGTCGCGGGCCCGGCGGAACCTTCCTGGCCGCGCCTCATCCAGGACTTCGTCGCGGGTAAACCGGAAAAGATCTATCGCTCGGGCGGCAGCGAATGGATGTCTTCTCCCGCGCCTATACGGGGAGCATCCCGCCGCGGTTACTGCCCGATCGCGAGCGTCTCCGCGAGCCGCGGCTGCGCCAACCATTGCGTCTACTGCTCCATGCCGGCGGTCTGGGACGGGGGCCTCCATAAGCGTCCGGTCGAGGAGGTCGCAGAGGAAATCAAGGAGCTCGGGACCAAGTACGTACTCCTCCTGGATCCCAGCCCATTCTGCGACCGCGACTACGCCCTGTCCCTCTTCCACGCCCTCATGAGCTGCAAGGTGGGCTGGGCCTGCCAGGCCACGGTGGACGCGGCCTTCGACCCCGAAATGCTCGACCTCATGCACCGGTCCGGCTGCCTCGCGGTCTTCGCCGGCATGGAGACCTTCTCTTCCGCCTCTATGGCCAGCTACGGGAAAGCCTTCCGCGACGTCAACCTCTACCGAGAGGCCGTGTCCAACTTCCACGAGAAAGGCATCTCGGTGGCCGCCGGCATGATGCTGGGCGGCGACGGCGACACGCGCGAAAGCCTCGCCCGGATCGCGGAGGACATCGACGAGTGCGGCTTAGACCTGGCGCGCTTCGGCATCCTCACGCCCTATCCGGGAACGCCCCTCCACGCTTCCATGGACGCCGAGGGGCGGCTCCTCCATAAAAAATGGCATCTCTACGACGAGGACCACGCCGTCTTCCAGCCCAAGCACATGGAAGCAGGAGAGCTCGAGAGAGCCTATCGCCGCGCATGGCGGGACACCTACCTCATCCCCCGCATCGCGCGGCGCCTGGGCCGCATCAAGACCATGCCGGTCTGGCTCAACCTCATCATCCAAACCGGTTTCCGCGACGTGGGCCGCAAGCTCGATCGGCTCACGCGCGTTCGCTACGACCCCGAGCGCGGGCTCGAGCGGTTCTAAGCGTTATCGAATATCCGCGAGGCTGACGATCTCGACGCCGGCTGCGCTCAGTTCCTCCTCCACTGCCTCGATCCATTCGGCAGCGTCCTTTGCCCAATTCGTATGCCCCCCGCGGAGAAGGGCTACCGTGAAGCCTTGATTGAGGCCACCCAGGCAGGTTGCCCTGACGCAGCCATGGCTCACGAGCCCGCAGGCGACGATTCCTTCAACACCTTTCTTCCTGAGCAGCTCTCCCAAGCCGGTCTTCTCGAACGCGTCGCCTCGATCCTTCTGGATAACGGGGTCGGATTCCCGCGCGCTCATGCTCGCATCGATCTTCCACCCCGATTCACCGGCCACGAGGAAATTATTATTGTGTTGGATGAATATGACGGGCCACTTCCTTTTTCTGAATGACTCGATCGCGGTCTTGACGGTCGAGATGAAAGCTTCTTTCTTAAAGAGCTTCCGCTCAACGAGATTTCTTTGGACATCGATAACGAGAAGCGCTTTCATGCCTCCATCTCCTGGTTGAGAAAGCCTGCCAAGGACACGAGGCGCGCCGAATCCTTGAGGCCGATATCCGTTTTAGAAAGCCCTAGGCGAGCGTTGGCCGCGGCGACTGCCACCTGCACGTCCTCGGGCTTCGCCCGGGCGATCGAGCCCGGGCTCGGGTACCCCGCGTCATGGAGAAGCCGCGCGTAGGTCCCGTTCACCCACTGGATGCGGCAGAGGTCGGAGAGCCTAGCCGCTTCCTCTATCGTTCCGAGCGGAACCCCGGCTTTCCACGCCAGCGCCGCGCGCTCCTTTTGCGTCAAGGCCGCGTCATAGAGCTCCTCGGTATCCCGTATCCCGGCCTTCGCGAGCCCGGCGACAATCTTCGCGTCGAGGCCCGGAAGCTCGACGATGGGCCGCGGCTTCGGCTGGAAGCCATCGACCGCCCGCCTGAGAAGGACGAGCCATTCCTCCTCCATTCCGGCGAGCGAAGCGAGCTTCGCGGGACCCTTGGCTCCTTTCAATGCCGAGGACAGGTCCGCGAGCGTCCTGATTCCGGCCTTCTTGAGGCTTCTCAGTTTTGTACTGAGCCCTTCGAGGAGGGGGAGCTGGCTCGGGATGGGATCGACGGCCTTGAGCCTCGCTTCGAGGTAATCGAGCCCGAGCGCGGAGAAATCAATCCTGAATCCCATGGCTCCTCCTCAACGCAGTATACGCCCCTTCATCGGAATTCTCACCTCGTGCGGGGCGCATCCTCCTGGGAGAAAAAGGCGCCCGCGTCCTCCATCCACTCGGGCCAAGCGCGGAACCAGGAGGGCACCTTGATATCCCGCGCGCGGTCGCAGACGGGGATGTAGGGTTTTAGGTCGAGGACGGGCGTTCCATCGATGGCGTCGATGTAATCCAGGACCACGAGGCCTTCCTTCCTTCTGACCTCGATGACGCCGCAGGTCGTGAGATCGATGAGGTTCGGACGATATTCCGCGCGACAGGCGAAGACTCCCGCCCTCGTGCCCGGGGCATAGGGGAGTTCACAGGACATGACAGAACGGTACTTCGCCTCGTCCATTCCGTGTGCCCACCAGAGGACGTGGACTCTCCCGAATTCCTCGAGCCCCAGGAGCCCCTCCCTATACGGTGCTTCGATTTCCAGGACGTAGCTCCCCCGCGTGTCGTCGGCCCGCACCCGGCCGATCGGCTTGATTTCGATGTTCTTCATGAATCCTCCTTTGGACCGGTGCGCGCACTCCGGGCTCGCACCGTCCGAAGGACATCATGCCGATCCGGCCGCGTGGACGCTCGGCCCGGCTTGCCCTGATCCGCGCGGATTCCTCGCGCGGGCGGCCCCGACCCGGCGTTTCTTGCCATCTTTCGGGATCGGCTTGACCGCGCGGCCGCATCGCGCCGATAGTCTCCGAGGAGGCGCTCATGGACGCACGGATCGAATCGCGGGGGCCCCTGTTCCTCGCTGGCATGGGCTTTTATGGGAATCCCTTCGGGAACGCCTCGGCCTGGGACGAGGACAACGAGATCGGTTCGCTCTGGAAGCGACTCATGGGCTTCCTGAGGTCCGCACCCTCCTCGGGCTCCGCTTCATCGTCCATCTCCCCGGTTTTCATGGAGGCGGCCTCGGGAAGGGCCGCTTGGTACGAGGTACACATCATTGGCCCGGAGATGAGGACGAACGGCCGCTACGAGGTCTTCGCCGGCATCGAGATCGCCGCGCCAGAAGCGCTGTCCGCCTTGCCGCCCGCGCTCTCCGCGAAGGCGCTTCCGGGAGGCGACTACGCCGTCCTCGCGCTGAAGGGCGAGGAGATCTCGTCGGACTGGGAGAGCGCCGCCGCTCAGGAGATCCTCCCCGGGCTGAAGCGGGAGGCCGGCGGCGGCTTCTCCTTCCAGCGCTACGACGATCGATTCAAGGGCATGGAAAGGCTTTCCGAATCGGTCCTGGAGGCCTGGATACCGCTTCTTCCGGTCGGGAAGGCATGAGCGCGCGGTGACGGTCGAGGAGAGGAACGTGGATCCGCGAGCGCTCGACTCGGTGATGCGTGCCGTCGATTTCGCGGAGACCCGGCTGGGTGATGGGATCGGGCTCTCGGAGATGGCGGAGGCGGCCTGCTACTCACCCTTCTACTTCAGTCGACTCTTCGCACGCGCTTCGGGGCACGCGCCGTACGACTATCTCATGCGGCGGAGGACCGCCGTCGCCGCCGAACGGGTGACAGGGAGCGGCGAAGACCTCACCGGCATCGCGCTGGACTGCGGCTTCGGCGCGCCGGACGCCTTCGCGCGGGCCTTCCGCCGTTGCTTCGGCCTCGCGCCGTCGGAAGCCCGCAAGGCGGGTTCGTATCCGCGATCCACCGCGCGCACGATGATTTCGCGCGCTTACGCGTCGGAGGCGCTTGCCCGCCCCTTCGCGCCTCCGACGGAGGAGATCCTGGAGGAGCGGATAATGATCGACGCGGGAAATCTACCCCCGCGGAAAGCCGCCGTATTCGAGATCGCCGGACGAGGGGATCGGCTGGAATGCCTGAACGCGTTCCGCGGAGTCGAGGCGGGCGACGGAGCGGTTATGGCCGCGCGCTATCCGGCCATTTCCACGATACTCCCGCCGGGCCGCTACGCCCGGTTCGCCGTGGACGATTCCGAAGAGCGGCTCGCCTTCACCCTGGAATACGCGTACCGCGCCTGGGTGCCCGCCTCGGGCGCGCGCGAGCCTCCGCGCTTCGATATCGTCGAGCGGATAGAAGGGAAACCCCGCGCCCTCCGCCTCTACCTCGGACCGGCCTGAGCTCCCTTACAGCAGCGCCTTCACCGCCTTGAGCGCGGCGTCGTAGTCGGGCTCCTGGGAGATCTCCGGAACGAGCTGCACGTAGCGCACGACATCGGACTTGTCGAGGACGACCACCGCCCTGGCGATGAGCCCCTCGAGGGGGCCGTCCGCAATGTCGAGGCCCCAGGCCTTCGCGAAGCCCGGCGACCTGAGCGCGGAGAGGAAGGTCACGTTCTTGATGCCTTCGCCCTTGCAGAAGCGGTCCTGCGCGAAGGGAAGGTCGCGCGAGATCGTGAGCACCGCAAGGCCGCCCAAGGCGCCGGCTTCCTTTTCGAAGCGCTTGGCGCTCAACGCGCAGGTCGAAGTGTCCAGGCTGGGCACGAGGTTGAGAAGCTTCACCTTACCCGCGAAGGCGGAAAGCCCGACGTCGGACAAGTCGCCTTTGGTGAGGCGAAAGTCCTTGGCCCGCTTGCCGATCGCGGGGAGCCTTCCGCGCAGGGATACCGGAGAGCCTTTGAGCGCCACTTTGTTCATATCGCACCTCTCGCGCCAAGATACCCAACCGGCCGCGCGCGAGGCAAACGCCGAGGCGCCGCTTGCTAGCGGTAACGCCCCAGCCTACACTTATATAGGCGAGGCGGGGGAAAGCCCGATGCCTCATCGCGCCTCGCCGGGGAGACTGGATGCCCGTAGCGCCCACCATCGCGTACCTCACCAATTCCGTGACCGGGCACTATCAATATTCGATCTGGAAGGAGATCCTCCCCCTCGTTCGGGCCAGGGGCTGGAACCTCCTCACCCTGGTCGGCCGCCACGCCGTGAAGCGGACGGAGCCCTCGATCGTGGCACAGAACGCCGTCTACGGACTCGCGGCCTCCCGGAGAATCGACGGCGTCATCTCCCCGGGAGAGGTCGTCTACGGCTCCGGGGATCCCGCGGGCATGGAGCGATTCTTCGCCTCCTTCGGAGGAAAGCCCGTCGTCCTCATCTCCTCCTCACTGCCCGGCCGCCCCTCGATCATCGTCGACGGCCGCGTCGGCATCCTGGACGCTGTACGCCACCTCGCGACCGTGCACGGGAGAAGGCGCATCGCATGCATCCGCGGCCCCGACGAGGGCGTGGAGACGGACGAGCGCTTCAGGGCCTATCTCGAGGCGCTCGAGTCCCTCGGGCTCCCCTTCGATCCGGAGCTCGTGCACCCCGGCGATTTCACCGAGGATACGGGCACGCGCCTCGCCCAAGCCTTCGCGGGGCGCGAGGTCCCGCGCTTCGACGCCCTCGTCGCCTTCAACGACCGCATGGCCATCGGCTTCCAGGAGGAGGCGCTCAGGCTCGGCGTCAGGATCCCGGAGGACGTCGCCCTCACGGGGTTCGATGACGACGAGGAAGCCGTCGTGATCCCCAAGCCGCTCTCCACCGTAAGGCAGCCCTTCCGCCAGATGGCCGAGCGCGCGCTCCAGGCCATGGAGGGGCTCCTCGGCGGGCGCCCCGGCTCGAGCGTCGTCACCCTCCCCGCCCGCTTCATCGCGCGCGAATCCTGCGGCTGCTCGGGCGAGCTCCACGGCCCTGCTGATGCGACGCCCCCCTCGGGCGCCCGTGGAGGCATCGTCCGTCTGCGGGAGGCCCTCATCGCCGAGGCCTCCGGGCTCGAGGACAAGCCGGCTTTCGAAACCACGCTCGCTTCGGAGATCGATCCGGCGATGCAGGACAAACGGGACCTCTACGACGCCTCCGCCGACCTCGCCTCCACGCGCCGGTGGATCCGGGGCCAGCTCCCGCCGGAAGCGGAGCGGAAGGCCGAACGCCTCCTCCTCGAAGGGCAAGTCGCCGTGGCGCGGCGGATCGAGCGGGCCTACGCGCGGGAACTCATCTCCTTCCTCAAGTCCCACCTCCTCATGAACGAGCTCACGGGCGCTCTGGCCGAATGCATCTCCCTCCAGGACATCCGTTCCGCGCTCGGGCGCTACCTGCCCCAGTTCGACTACCGCTTCGCGGCGATGGTCACCGTGGCGCGGGAGAAGAACGAGTCCGCGACGGCGCTCACCGCGTCCGCCGTCGTGGAGCTGGTCCTCCAGGACCGCGACGGCCGCGGCCCCGAGGTCCGCTCCTACGCGACGGAGCGCTTCCCTTCCGTGGATATCCTCCCGGACTGGGCCGTTATCGCCCGGTCGCCCTGGGAGGCGACCCTCATCCCCCTCGTGGACCGCGGGACGTTCCTCGGCTATCTCATGCTCGAATCGAGGAAGGAGGACTACTCCCTATACACGGCCTTCCGATCCCAGGTGGCCAGCACCATCGGGAGGGCCGGTCTCCTCGTGGAGCTCCTCGAACGCCAGACCAGGGAGCGCGTGGAAATCGAGAAGATGGAGGCCCTCGGGACCCTCGTCGCGGGCGTCGCGCACGAGGTCAACACGCCCGTGGGGGTCGGGGTCACCGCGGCGTCCCACCTCCACGCGACCATCCTCGAGCTCGAGCGGATGAAAAAGGCCGGACCGATCGCGCCCGAGGATCTAGACTCTTTCATCGCCGACGGCAAGGAGGCCGCGGGGCTCATCCTCGCCAACCTCCAGCGCGCCGCTTCCCTCATCCAGAGCTTCAAGCGCGTCGCGGCGGACTCGTCCACGGAGGAACGCCGCCGCTTCGACGTCAAGGAGTGCATCGACGACATCATCGCCTCCCTCTCGCCCCGTCTCAAGCGGACGAAGATCTCCGTGGCCGTGGAATGCCCGGAGGGCATCGTCGTAGACGGCTATCCCGGCCCCTTCTCGCAGACGATCGCCAATTTCACGCTCAACTCCATCCAGCACGCCTTCGATTCCGGCGCGCAAGGGCGGATCGCGATCAGGGCCCGCGAGGAGGGGGGGCGGCTCAGGCTCGTCTACGAGGACGACGGCCGCGGGATCCCGGAGGAGCACCTCGGGAGGATCTTCGAGCCCTTCTTCACGACGAGCAGGGAGTCGGGCGGCACGGGCCTCGGGCTCCACATCGTGTATAATGCGGTTACGGGCGTCATGGGCGGCAAGGTATCCGCGTCCAACCGGCCCGGGGGGGGCGCAATGTTCACCGTGGAGATTCCCATGTCGATCGAGGGCGCCCGCCATGGCTGACCGAGCCGCCGCGCTCGCGGCCTCGCACGCGGCCTCGCTCGCCCGCGATTGGCGCATCCTCATAGTCGACGACGACGAGGACGTCCACCGCGTCACGCGCCTCGTCCTCTCTCGCTTCAGGTTCCAGGGGAGGGGCATCGTCTTCGTCTCCGCCTACTCCGCCGCGGAGGCACGGTCCGTCATCTCGTCCCACGGCCCCTTCGCCATCGTCCTCCTCGACGTGGTCATGGAGGAACCCAACTCCGGGCTCCTCCTCGTAAGGCACATCCGCGAGGAGGCCGGGGACATACTCACCCGCATCATCCTCCGGACGGGCCAGCCCGGCCAGGCCCCGGAGAACCGCGTCATCGTCGACTACGACATCAACGACTACAAGTCCAAAACCGAGCTCACGGAGCAGAAGCTCATCACGAGCGTCGTCGCCGCGCTCCGGTCCTACGCGGACATGGTCAACCTCGAGCGAAGCCGACTCGGCCTCGAGATGATCGTGAAGGACGCCGCGGCCATCTTCGAGCCCCGCTCTCCGCGCGCCCTCGCGGTCGGCGTGCTCGAGCGCGCGGCGGAACTCCTCCGGCCCGCCGAGGCCGGCGGGGCGGCGGGAATATCCGGCGTAGCGGCGGCCGCCGCGGCGGACGGATCCTTTTCCGTCATCGAGGGCATCGGCCGCTATGCGGGAAAGGCCGGCGAGCCCCTGGCCGGGGCCGTGCCGGCGCGAGCCCTCGCGGCCGTGGAGACCGCCGCGACCGCGCACGGCACCGCGCTCCTTCCCGGCGGTTTCGTGAGCTGCCTCCAGTCCGGAGACGGCTCCCGCACGGTCATCTACCTGGACGGCTGCGTCGACCTCGACGAGGGGGAACGGGCCCTCATCGAGGTCTTCTGCTCGAGCGCGGCGGCCGCCTTCGACAATGCGCGCCTCAACGCGGAGATCGAGGAGTCCCAGCGGGAGATCGTCTTCACCCTCGGCGACATCGTCGACCAGAGGTCGAAGGAGACGGGTAACCACGTGCGCCGCGTCGCGGAGTACTCGCGCCTCCTCGGCATCAAGGCGGGTCTCTCCGACCGCGAGGCGGAGATCCTCAGGATCGCCTCCTCCATGCACGACATCGGCAAGCTCGGCATTCCCGACCACATCCTCGACAAGGAGGGCGTCCTCGACCAGGCCGAGTACGACATCATGCGGACCCACGCCGAGATCGGCTCGATCATGCTGAGGAGATCGAACCGCGAGCTTCTCCGCGCCGCCTCCGCCATCGCCCTCCAGCACCACGAGCGCTGGGACGGCTCAGGCTATCCGGCGGGCCGCAAGGGCGAGGAGATACACCTTTTCGCGCGCATCGTCGCCATAGCCGACGTCTTCGACGCCATCTCCCACGACCGCGTCTACCGCAAGGCCATGAGCAGGGCGGATGTGCTCTCATTCTTCTCAGGCGAGGGCCGCTCCTTCTTCGACCCCCGCGTGCTCGCCCTCTTCATCGAGAACATCGACGAGTTCTACGCGATCCAGGACGTCGTCGAGGCGAACCGCTAGCGGCGTTCCCGGAAGGAGGGGAAGGGCCCTCCCTTCCCCTCCCGCGCCCCGGCCCGCGGAAGCGCGCCCGTTCGCCCCCTCCCTATCCGGAAGCTCCAGGGCGGGCCCTCCGCCTCGGTCGTGGACATGCCCTCCCGTCCCGGGCTAGAATCCCGATCCGCGCACACGCGCCATGAGTCGAACCGGGAGAAGCAATGGACATCACGCAGGAATACATCGACTCGCTCAAGGTGAACGAGGTCAAGATCATGGAGGCAGTTGCCTCCGCCCTCTCCGTGCAGACAAGGCAGGTATCGGCGGTCGTCGGCCTCGTCGCCGAGGGCTGCACCGTCCCCTTCATCGCGCGCTACCGCAAGGAGGCGCATGGGAACCTGGACGAGGTCCAGGTCCGCGAGTGCGAGAAGCGCTTCGCCCACGGCAAGACCCTGGAGGAACGGCGGCTCGAAGCCGTGCGCCTCATCCACGGCCAGGGCAAGCTCGACGAGGCCCTCCTCGGGAACCTCATGGCCGCGAGCACCATGGCCGAGATCGAGGAGCTCTACGCCCCCTACAAGCGCAAGCGGAAGACCCGCGGCATGCTCGCCCTCGAGCGCGGCCTCGGCCCCCTCGCCGACCTCATGCTCGTCCTGGCGGATAAGCCCCTCGAGGAGAAGGCCGCCTCCTTCGTCCGCGCGGACGCCGAGAATCCGGAGCTCTCGGTCAAGGACGCGGCGGAGGCGCTCCAGGGCGCCATGGACGTCCTCGCCGAGCGCGCCTCTCAGGACGCGGAGAACCGCAGGATCGTGAAAACGCTCTACCTCTCGGACGCCAAGCTCGTCGTCCAGGGCGTAGGCGGCGAGGAGAAGCGCGCGGGGAGCGTCTACCAGATGTACTGGGAATACTCCGAGCCCCTCTCCGCCGTGAAGCCGCACCGCCTCATGGCCATCTCCCGCGGGGAGCGCGAGGGCGAGCTCGAGACCCGCGTGGAAACGGACGAGGCGACCGCCGTCAAGCTCCTCTCGTCGCGCCTCGTCTTCGCCAACTCCTATCATCCGCGCGCGGTCGAGGACGCGCTCAGGCGCCTCCTCTCGCCTTCGGTCATCCGCGAGATCCGCTCGGAGGCCATGGAGGCCGCGGAGGCCCAGGGCATCGGCGTCTTCTCCGCCAACCTCCGCAACCTCCTCATGCAGCCGCCCATCAAGGGGACGCGCGTCCTGGGCATGGATCCCGGGCTCCGCACGGGCACCAAGTGCGCCGCCCTCGACGAGACGGGCAAATTCCTCGGCGACTTCCTCGTGAGGCAGGAGAAGCCCGCGGAAGCCAAGGCCCTCATCGCGGCGGCCATCAGGAAGTGGGACCTCAAGCTCGTGGCCGTGGGCAACGGCACGGGCTCGCAGGAGGCTCGCGCCATCGTGGTGGAGCTCATCGCTGAATCCTTCCCGGACCTCGCCTTCACCGTGGTGGACGAGGACGGCGCCTCCGTGTATTCGGCCTCGGACCTCGCGCGCGAGGAGTTCCCCGAGC
>CAZIEI010000025.1:0-32461 GCA_964538705.1 uncultured Spirochaetales bacterium
CCGTGATGGAGAAGGCGGAGAAGGGATAGTCCGGCGCGGCGATCCCGAGCCGCACGAGGGGCGCCGCGGCGAGGACGAAGGCCGTCGCGTGGCAGCCGGGCACGGAGACGCGCTCAGCGTCCCTCACCCGCTCCCGGTGTCCGGGCGCGAGCTCGGGCACGCCGTAGACCCAATCGCCTGAGGTCCGGAACGCCGTGCTCGCGTCCAGGAGGCGGGCGCCGCTGCCCTCGGCGAGCGCGGCCGTCTCCCGGGCGGCCTCGTCGGGGAGGCAGGTGAAGCAGGCCTGGACCGTCCGAATGATCCGCCGCCGCTCCTCGGGATCCTTGCGGAGCGCGGGATCGATCCTGACAATCTCAACGTCGTCCCTGCCCTCGAGGCGGCTCCCCAGCTCGAGGCCGGTCGTGCCCTCCTGCCCGTCGATGAACACCCGAATCTTCGCCATCGCTCCTCCGATGTCTGGACTATAGCGCCGCTGCCCCGGTCGCGGCAACGACCCCCTCGAGCCGTCCCGCGCGCGGCGGAAGGCGGATCCGCGCCTCGCGCCGCTTGCCCAATCCTCGAATGGCGTTTACCCTTCATCCATGCTCACGCTCGAACCCGGAATCGTCCGCTTCCTCGTCATCGGCGAATTCGCGGCGGCCGCCGCGGTCCTGCCCGTCCTCCTCTTCGTGGCCGCTCCCTACGGCAGGTTCTCGCGGAAAGGGTGGGGACCACGCATCCCCGCGCGCGCGGCGTGGTTCCTCATGGAACTGCCCTCGCTCGCCATCCCCCTCGCCTACTTCGCCTCCGAGAACGGATGGAAGTCCGCTTTCGCGACCGCATGCGTCATCGCCTGGACGGTGCATTACGCCCAGCGCGTCGTAGTCTACCCCCTCATCATGCGCGGAGGCAGCCCAATGCCTGCGTCCGTAGCGCTCATGGCCTTCGCCTTCAACGCGGTGAACGCCTACGCCAACTCATGGCACCTAGTCGGCCCCGGAGCGGATCCGTCGCGCTCCCTCGCGAGTCCCGCAGCCCTCGCGGGCATCGCCATCTTCGCCGCGGGCTTCGCCGCGAACCTCCACTCGGATGGCGTCCTCCGCCGCCTCCGCTCAGGCGGCCCGGGATACACGATCCCGAACGAGGGCCTGCACCGCCTCGTCGCGAGCCCCAACTACCTCGGGGAGATCCTCGAGTGGACGGGGTTCGCCCTGCTCGCGGGGAATCCCGCGGCCTGGGCCTTCGCCGCCTTCACCGCGGCCAACCTCGTGCCCCGCGCCATCAAGAACAGAAAGTGGTACGAGGAGGAATTCGGCGAGGCCTATCCGCGCGAGCGGAAAGCCGTCATCCCCTTCATCCTCTGAGCGGGCGTCCTTGAGCGCCATCATCTGGGCGATCTGGATCGCGGAGAACCTCATCCTCGCCGCGGCAGTCGCCGCGAGCGTCATGAAGGGGAGCCCTCTTCCCATAGCCATCTTAGGCGGCGGACTAGCCGTCGTGCGACTCGCCGGCATCGTCCCCGGCCTCAGGGCCGGCAGGGCGAGGGGGCGCGATCCCCTGACCTCCGCCGTTTTCGTCCTACTCCTCGGTCCGCTCTCCTGGGCGAGGCCTCCACGGAAGCGCAGAGAAGACGCGGAAAAGCCCGGGCCTTGCGCCGGCGATACGAGCGGACTATGATTCCCGGCATGGCCGGATCAGGGTCCGCGTCCAGCGAGGGCGACGCGGCGGCGGGCGACATCCTCTACGCGGTCTACTCGAGGCGGTCGGGCGGACTCTCACTCGGCGTCAACCTCTTCCCGCTCGGCAAGTCCTGCTCCTTCGACTGCCCCTACTGCGAGGTGTTCCCCTTCCCGCCCGGCGAGGAATTCTCCGTGCCCGCGCTCGAGGAGGCCTTCGCCTCCTTCTTCTCGACGCGTCGCGATGCCGAGTTCCCCGGAACCCCCGTCAAGGACCTGTGCCTCTCGGGCGCGGGCGAGCCGAGCCTCTCGCCCCACCTGGAGAGCGCCCTCAACGCCATGGCCGCCGCGCGCCGCCGCTACTGCCCCGAAGCCGACCTCGTCCTCATCACCAATGCCACCGGATTCCTCTCGACCCCCGTGTTCGACGTCGTCGAGCGCTTCGCGCGTAAAGCAGGCATATCGGTCTGGGCGAAGCTGGACGCCGGCACCGAGGAATGGTTCCGCGTCATGAGCGGGGATGCGGGGAGGAGCCTGGCCCAGATCGTCGCGGGCATCGAGCGCTATGCTCTCCTCCACCCCGTCATCCTCCAGACCATGGTCTGCTCCGTCCGCGGACGGGTCCCCTGCGTCGAGGAGATGGACGCCTACGCCGCGCGCGTGGAAGGCCTCCTCGCCGCGGGCGCGGACGTCGCCGGTATCCAGCTCTACACGCAGGCTCGCCCCGCACCCCTCGGAATCACCGCTCCCGTGAGCGAGCGCGTCCTCGTGGACATGGCCCTCCGCGTGCGGGAGGCCACCCAGGGCCGCGTTCCCGTGCGGACCTACGGAGCCCGATGATCCCTCGAGGACGGCTCCTCCGCGCCGCGGCCCTCGCGCTCTATCCCGCCTGCGCCGCGGGTGTGACGGCGCTCTCCCTTGTCCCGGCCCCGCCCGTCATGCCGAGCTTCCGCTTTATGGACAAGCTCGAGCATCTTGCCGCCTACCTCGCCCTCGGCGGCCTGGGCGCCGCGTTCTTCAGTTCCCTCAAGCGCGGGAACCTCCTCACCCGCGGCATCGGAGACGAGAAAAGCGGCTCCTTCCCGGGCGGCCGCGCAAGCCTCGGGCCGGCGATCGCGTCGTTCGCGACGGCGCTCGTCCTCGGAGCCGCCATCGAATTCATCCAGCCGCTCACGGGGAGGACGCTCGATCCCGCGGACCTCGTCTGCAACGCAGCGGGAGCAGCCCTGGGATCGGTCGCCGCCTTCATCGCTCTCCGCCGCGCGGCCCTTTCCCGCGGAGCGTCCTAGCCCCCGGGCACCGCGCCGTAGTATCCTCTCCTCGACAGGAGGCAATCATGGCCGACAAGACCAAGCGCGGGGCCGCGAACGTTCCGGGCCCCTGGTACGTGGACGATTCCTGCATCGGCTGCGAGGCCTGCGTGGGGGAAGCCCCCGCGGTCTTCGAGATGGCCGACGGCCTCGCCGCGGTGAAAAAGCAGCCCGAAAACGAGGCGGAAGCCGCGGCCGCCGAAGCGGCGCTGTCAGCCTGCCCCGTGGAGGCGATCGGAAACGATGGGTGATCGACCTCCACTCGCACTCCACCGCCTCTGACGGGACGCTCCCGCCTGAGAGGCTCGTCGCCCTCGCGTCCGAACGCCGCCTCTCCGCCCTCGCGCTCACGGACCACGACACCGTCGCGGGACTCGACGAGGCGGAGGCAGCCGCCGCGGCCGCGGGCATCCGCTTCATCCGCGGCGTAGAGCTCGAGGTGGACTTCAACCCCGGCGAATTCCACCTTCTCGGCCTCGACTTCCCCCGGGAGGCTCCTGGCCTCGCCGAAGCCCTCGTGGACGTGGCCAAGAAGCGCGAGACGCGGAACCGAACCATCGTGGAACGCCTCGGCGCGGCGGGCCACCCCCTCAGCTACGACGAGCTCCTCGAATCGGCGGGATCGTCCATGGTCGGCCGCCCCCACATCGCCGAGCTCCTCGTGCGGAAGCGCGTCGTCCGCACGCGCCAGCAGGCCTTCGACCGCTTCCTGGGGAAGGGCAAGCCCTTCTGGGAGCCCAAGGCGGCCATCACCCTGGAAGAGGGCGTCGCCCTCGTTCATCGGGCGGGCGGCCTCGCCGTCGTAGCCCACCCCATGTCGCTCTTCGTCTCCTGGAAGCGCCTCCGCGAGCTCTTCCCCCAGTGGAAGGAAGTGGGCGTGGACGGCATCGAGGCCTGGCATCCCACCGCGCGGAAGGCCGAATGCGAGCGCCTCGAGGCGCTGGCCCTCGAGCACGGATTCCGCGTAACGGCCGGTTCCGACTTCCACGGCGCAATACGTCCGGACCGGAAGCTCGGGATCACCGCCGGAAACAAGGAGATCGCCGACCGCTTCCTTGCGGCCCTCGATCGCTGATTTTACATTTACGCTTGACCTGAGCCCGCTCCTGCATTACTTTTTGAGGCAGGAGGAACTGGTCATGCCAAATGAGAAAGATACCAGCCCCGCCACGGAAGCCCCGACCGGGGAAGCCGAACGCAAGGCGAAACGTTCCTTCATCCAGGGATTCGAGTCCCTCATCCTCTCCGGAAAGTACAAGCCGGGCGACCGGGTCCCCGCCGAGCGGGACCTCTCCAAGGACTACAAGATCTCCCGCCCCATCGTCCACGAGGGCCTCCTCGAGCTCGCCAACAAAGGCTTCGTCACCATCTTTCCCCGTCGCGGCACCTTCGTGAACGACTACCGCCGTTCGGGCTCCATGGACAGCGTCGCGTCGCTCTTCGCGTACACGGGCGGCCGCCTCACGCGGAGAATGCACGAATCGCTCCTCGAGTTCCGCCTCCACTTCGAAATCGAGGCCGCCCGGAAAGCGGCCTCCCGCCGGGCCGATTCCGACGTCGAGTACCTGAAGGCCCTCCTGGAGGAGGAGAGCGAGCTCATCGAGGCCGTGAAAGAGATAGAATCCCCCCTTCATCCCGAGAGCGCGGCGGACCTCGACTTCCGCTTCCACCTCGCCATCGCCCTCGCGTCCGGCAACGAGGTTTATCCCCTCTTCTTCAACTCCTTCCGGAAGCTGAGCGTCGCCATACTCAGGAAGCGTTTCTCGGAGCAGGCCCTCATCGCCCCCAACTTCGCGCGCCACGGCGATCTCGTCGGCGCCGTGGAGGACCGGGACGAGGAGACCGCCGCCGGGATCATGAAGGGCATCCTCACCGCGAGCCTGCCTGCGGAGGAACCCACGGCCTGATTTTCGCTTGCGCCGTCCGCGACCTTGCGATAGAGTAGTCATGAAAGCGGCGCAGGCCGCGAACAGGGAGGAAACGCCATGAAATCGCAGGACAAGCCGAAGAACGAGGAAAAGAAGAAGGCGCAGAAGACCCTCAAGGAGAAGCGCGCCGAAAAGAAAGCCAAAAAGGATAGCAAGAGCTCCCAGGATTGATTTCCCGTTCTCCGTATCATGGGGGGGAAGAGCGCTCGCCATTCCATGGCGCCTGCCCTTCTCCCCTCGTTTTTTCCGCCCCTCGCCCATCCCGGCTCCCGCCATCCCCCTATCCCGGAAGCGATGTGGCGGGTCACCACGTTCGGCTGCGCAGGCCCTGACCGGACGGATAGGCATCTTTTTCCCACCGCTCCCGCGCAATCGTTCTTTCACCTTTCTATATCTGCGGCTCCTGATTCATGCGCTCTTGAGTGATTCGCGCTACTATTTCCCTGATAACGAGATACAAGTATTCCAACGATGAAGACGGGGAATGGCACGTCCCCTGCTTTATAAAAAGCGGAAACGGAGTTTCCCGCCGGTCCTGGACCGGCGAGTTTCCTTGTTCAAGGAGCGATCAATGAAGCGAACGTTCTTGATCCTTGCCGCCCTCCTCGTCGTCGCCGGCATCGCCGCGGCCCAGCCCGTCGCGCCCCCGCCCAACGTCCCCGCCTTGTCTAAGCTCGAAGGGCGCCTCGCCCTCGTCAACGGTTTCGTGGGAATCCAGACGAAGGACAAGACCTATTACGTGCACATCCCCGGCAGGCTATACGGGTTCATCGACGGCCTCAAGGAAGGCGCGCTGGTGAAGCTTGAGGGCTACGAGAAGGCCCTTCCCCAAGCCCCCGAGTACGCGCACTTCCTCGTCACCAAGCTCATGATCGGCGGAAAGGAATACGACCTCTCCGCCTCCTTCCATGGCGGGATGATGGACGGCCGCGGGTATGGGCAAATGGGCGGCCGCCGAGGCGGCCGGACGGGCGGCGGCATGATGCGCGGCCAGGGCGGACGTTTCCAGGACGACGACTGGAACGGCCCGAGGGGCGGGCGCCGCTGAGCGGAGCCCGTGATCCCCATCGCGCGGACGGCCCTCCGGGGCCGTCCGCGTTTTTTATGCCCCCTTCTATCGGGCTCGCTCCCTCCGTTATAATCCCGGCCATGGAAACCATGAAGCGCACGTGCACCTGCGGGGCCCTCAGGAAGGCCGACGCCGGCAACAAGGTCATCCTCAACGGATGGGTCAACCGCAAACGCGACCACGGCGGAATATCCTTCGTGAACCTGCGCGACCGCTACGGCCAGACCCAGGTCGTCGTGGACGCGGACGCGCCCGCGGAACTCAAGGCCGCCGCCGACTCCCTCAAGAGCGAGTACTGCGTCGCCGTCGAGGGAACGGTGCGCGCCAGGCCCGACACCATGGTCAATCCCGAGATGCCCACCGGCGAGGTGGAGGTCGTCGCATCGCGCATCGTCACGCTCAACGCCTGCGAACTCCTCCCCTTCCAGATCGACGCCGCGGGAGACGCCAAGGAGGAGCTCCGCCTCTCATACCGCTACCTCGACCTCCGGAGCGAGGGCATGCAGCATCGCCTCCGCCTTCGCCACGAGGTCGCCTTCGCCGTGCGCGAGTACCTCATCGGCCAGGGCTTCTTCGAGATCGAGACACCGACCCTCATCCGTTCGACTCCCGAGGGCGCGCGGGACTACCTCGTCCCCTCGCGCCTCTACGCCGGCAAGTTCTACGCCCTTCCCCAGAGCCCCCAGCTCTACAAGCAGCTCCTCATGGTGTCGGGCTTCGACCGCTACTTCCAGATAGCGCGCTGCTACCGCGACGAGGACGCCCGCGGCGATCGCCAGCCCGAGTTCACCCAGGTGGACCTCGAGATGTCCTTCGTGTCCCGGGAGGACGTCCTCAACGTCATCGAGGGCATGATGGGCCACGTCTTCAAGAAGACCCTCGGCGTCGACCTGCCCGCCAAATTCCAGCGCATCGCCTACGACGACGCGATGGAGTGGTACGGCTCGGACAAGCCAGAGCTCCGCTTCGGAATGAAGATGCAGGACATGGCCCCCTACGTCCCCGCCTCCGGATTCCAGGCTTTCAAGGACGCCCTCGCCGCGGGCGGCGCCGTGAAGGCCCTCGTCGTCCCCGGCGTGGCCGAGAAATACAGCCGCAAGATGATCGAGGAGCTCGAGGAAACCGCAAAGATCTACAAGGCCAAGGGCCTCGCCTGGATGAAGGCGGCCGCGGGCGAAGGCGGAAAACCCTCCCTCGAGGGCGGCGCTTCAAAATTCTTCGCGGATCAGGCGGGAGCCATCATGTCCGGCCTCGGCGCGAAGCCGGGAGACCTCGTCCTCATGGTCGCCGACGCCAAGCGCAAGATCGCGAACGTCTCCCTGGGCGCCGTGCGCACCAGGCTCGGCAAGGACCTCGGCCTCCTCGATCCGAAACGCTTCGAGTTCGCATGGATCATCGACTTCCCCATGTTCGAGTACAACGAGGAGGAAGGGCGCTGGGAGGCCGCGCATCACATGTTCACCTGGCCCCAGGAAAAGTACCACGCCACCATGGAGTCCGATCCCGGCTCCGTGAAGGGCGACCTCTACGACCTCGTCCTCAATGGCTTCGAGCTCGCCTCCGGCTCCATCCGCATCCACGACCCCGAGATGCAGAACCGCGTATTCAGGATCGTCGGCTTCGACGAGGCCGAGGCCGAGAAGCGCTTCGGCTTCCTCACCAAGGCCTTCAAGTACGGTGCCCCGCCCCACGGCGGCATCGCCCCCGGCCTCGACCGCCTCTGCATGATCATGGCAGGCGAAACATCCATCAAAGAAGTCATCGCCTTCCCCAAGAACAGCTTCGCCGTCAGCCCTATGGACGATTGCCCGAACACGGTCGATGAAAAGCAATTGAATGATCTTCACTTGAAGATCATTCAACCGCCTGAGAAAAAATAACGACATCCATCGGGCTAACGGCAAAGCGCCTGATGGTCCCCGATGGTCTCGGTGCGCGGCTGACTAGCCGCGCATAATATACACTTCATCTCCGTACAGGGCCGCCGAAAGGCGGCCCTACGATTGCCCGAACACGGTTGCTGGAAAACGGTCGTTCGATCCAGGCGTTTCCTTACAAAGCCTTTACATTCTCTTGAACCCGATCGCCCCGCCATGCGCTTTACTTCCTTCTAGCCCGATTCGCTCACGCGGCGGATCGAGGCTAGAAGGAGGAACAATGAAGAAAATCGGGGCCATAATCGCATTGACGATCGCTCTCGCGGCATTCTCGTCATGCACGGGCGACGGCCGACGCATCAGCGTCTCGGGAACGGGAGAGATAACGTTCGTCCCGGACATGATCAGCTTCAACGTCATGGTGAAGAAGGTCAATCCGCGGCTTGCGGATTCCTCGGCTCAGGTCAGGGATACCATGAAGCGCGTCCTCGCGGTTTGCGCGGATTTCAAGGTCCCGGACGAGGATATCAAAAGCGGATTCGTGAACGCGGGCAAGGAATACTCGTACGACCGTTTCGGGAACCGGATTTTCGCAGGCTTTTTCGCGCTCCAGTCCACGCGGATCACCTTCCGCGATATTACCCGCTTCGAGGATTTCACGGGCGGCCTCCTCGAGCTCCGCGTCGATTCGATCGACGGGCTCTCGTTCTCCCATTCGAAGCTAGCCGACTACCAATCGCAAGCGGATCTCCTCGCTCTAGACAAGGCCAAGGTCTCGGCCGGAGAAATCGCCGCTCGGATGGGCCAGCGGCTCGGGAGCGTTGAATACATCTCTAATAACGGAATGCGCGACCATTGGGACTGGGACGTCGAATCATCCGGGCTCCTTGAGACGAGATCGAAATCCCGGGGCGCGGGCATCGTTATTTCCCCGGGCATCATCTCGATCACGAGGACGGTCGACGCGGTATTCGAGTTGAGGTGATCGAACTCAACGCGCGGGATTCGGCTTCGGGCTTCTGCCAGCGCGATTCCTTTGATTCCGCGGTCATCCGCGGCGCGCGGCCGAGGTACTCAGCGCCGCGATTTCGTGCCCGGGGCACGCGATTTCGTGCCCGGGGCACGCGATTTCGTGCCCGGGGCACGCGGTTTCGTGCCCTGGAATACCAAGGAGACGAGGTCGGCGAAAAGACCCTCGGGGACGGCGTCGGGGTCAGCGATGCGCTCCATCCCCACGCCGTTCGACAACCCAAGCACCGCAATGGCGAGGCGCTCCGCGTCGACCGGGAACTCGAGGCCGTTGGCCGCCGCCTGCTCCTCGAAAAGCCGCGCGATGGTCGACCTGACGCCGCGCCGCCGTTCCGCGAAGCGCTTACGCAGGACGGGGTTGCGGATCGCCCGGAGCCAATACTCGATGAAGAGGATCTGCCATTCGGGTTCAAGCCTGACGGCCCGCTCGAGCGCCTGTAGCCCGCTCCTGCTCCGCTCCTCGATCCCGACGCCCGCGACGGCGCCCCCCATGAGGGCTATCCGCTCATCGACCCGCTTATCCATGAGATCGCAGAATAGCTCGTCTTTACCCGAGAAATTGGAATAGACGGCGCCTTTGCTGAATCCCGCGGCCTCGGCCACTTCCTCCAGGGTTGCGGCGTCGAAGCCTTTCTCGGAAAAGACGTTCGCCGCGGCTTCGAGGAGGCGCGACCGCACTTCCTCCTTTTTCAAGCGTCTGACGCGGCCTTGCCCGGTTTGTCTCGAACCAGGGTTCTGCTTTTGTTCCATTGGTACCCATGTTATTCAATACTGTCGGTATTGACAATTCATTCAGCATAGAATACTCTTGGTTTTAGATACCTTCGGTATCGTTATTGTCTCAGTCGACCACAGCTGTAAACGCGGGAAAGGCCGACGTCGGGCTCCCCGGGAGGTATGAACGATGGCCCAAGACAGGATGAAGGGCGAGAGCACAGTTAGGCTTCACTTCATGAGCAACGCCCGATCCGCGATCGTCGTCATGGTGATCCTCCTCCACACGGCGCTCGCTTACGCGGGAAGCTCAAAGGCGTGGTGGATCGTCGTCGACGACCGATCATGGACGGTCGCAGACATACTCTGCGGCGCCTTCGATCTCACCCTCATGCCCGCGCTGTTCTTCATCTCAGGATTTTTCGCGCCCCCGTCATTCGAGAAGTACGGCGCCGCCGGACTGATGCGAAGAAAAACCGCCGCGCTCGCGCTGCCCTGGGTGATCGGAGTCGTCCTCCTCGATCCCTTCGCGGCCTTCATGACGAAGGCGGTGCGCGGCATCCCCGGCGGCGGATACGCGCGGATCGCCATGGATTACCTCGCGGGGTTCCTGCGCGTCCCGAGGAACCCCGTTCAGGACAGGTCAGCCTCCCCCTTCTACTTCAGCCATTACCACCTCTGGTTCCTGTCGCTCCTCTTCATGCTCTTCGCCGCGTACTGCCTCTACCGCTCCATAGAAGGAAAGATTCGCCCATCCCCCCCCGCGGTCGCGCCGGATTCGCCGCGCAGGATCGCGTTCCGAGCGTCGACCGCCATCCTCGCATCGTCGCTCGGCTACGCTATCGCCTACGCGCGTTTCGGAGAATCGTGGTTCGTCGTCTCCATGATCCAATTCCAGATCTCGCGGATCATTCCCTACGCCTGCGCCTTCGCGTGCGGGATCTCGGCGAGCCGACGCGCATGGTTCCGCGAAAGCGGCTCCATGCGGCTCGCGGCCCTCCCCCTCGCGGCGGCCGCGGCCGCGATGCTCCCCTACCTCGCGTTCACGGGATGGATGAGGAAGGACGCGCCGTTCGCGGCCATCCTCGGGTATTCGTTGTGCAGGTACTCGCTCTGCGGGCTCTCCGTGGCGGGCGTCCTCCTGGCGGCGAAGCGGTATTCGAATAGGAGGACGGCCTTCAACGCGGCCCTTTCGGATAATTCCTTCATGGCGTACCTTTTCCATCTGGACGTCGTTATCGTCTATCTCGCGCTCTTCACGAGGCTCCGGTTCGGGCCGCCGTGGTTCCAGCTTCCCGTCGTCTTCGCCCTCTCCGCGGCTTCGAGCTACGCGCTCGCGATCGCCTGGACGAAAACGAGGGTCGCCCTCGGAAAGACTCTCGCGCGACGGAACCGAAGGGGTAGGACGGAGGCCTGATCGCCGCGCTCAGGCCTTTTCCGCGGCCTCGCGCGACTCGAGCTCGCGGTACGCCACCTTGCCCACCTTGGTCATGGGGAGCTCGTTCAAGAACTCGATGGTCCGCGGGCAGGAGTAGGGCATGAGCGAGGCGCGGCAGTGCTCGATGAGCTCCTTCTCGAGGCTCGCCGAGGCACCGTAGCCCGTGTTGAGGGCCACGAAGCCCTTGGGGACCTCGACCTGGGTCGGATGAGGCACACCGATGACGCAAGCGAGCTTGACGGCCGGATGCTTGGCGAGGACGTCCTCGACCTGCGAAGGGTAGACCGAGATGCCGGAGCTCTTGATGACTCGCTTCGCGCGCTGCTTGAAGTAGAAGAATCCGTCGCCGTCCATCGTCCCCAGGTCGCCCGTGTGCAGCCAGAGGAGTCCGTCGGCGTGCCGCTTGAGCGCGGTGGAGGTGGCCTCGGTGTCGTTCAGGTACCCGAGCATGACGGTCGGGCCCGAAACGCAGATCTCGCCCTCGGTACCGGGCGGGCATTCCTCCTCGGTTCCGGGCTTCACGATCTTCGCCGCCATGTCCGGATACGGGATGCCGATGGATCGCTCCCGGTAGGTTCCCTTGGGCATGAGGATGTTGGCGGTCACGGTCTCCGTGAGGCCGTAGCCCTCGCGAAGGGTAGCCGAGCAGCCGCCCCCCTCGAGGACGCGGTCGAAGCGGTGCTTGATCTCCGGGCTGAGCGAGTCCCCGCCGCAGAAGATCCCCTTGAACGAGGAGAGGTCGGTCTTGCGGAATTTCGGATCTCCGGCGAGAGCGCTGTAGAGGGTGGGCACGCCCGCCATGAAGGCCGGCTTATGCCTGCGCACCAGGGCCGCGAGCGTGTCCGCCTTGAAACGCGGCACGAGGACGCAGGAGCCCCCCTGCCCCAGCATGGCGTGCACGCCCACCGCGAGTCCGAAGCCGTGGAACATCGGTAAGATGGAGAGCATCGCGTCGCCCGGATCCATGGGGCCGCCCGCGGCGTAGGTCTGGACCGCGAGAGCGTTGCAGTTAAGGTTGGAAAGAAGGATGGCCTTGGGTTCGCCCGAGGTGCCGCCGGAGAATAAGATGAGGACGGGATCGCCCGCGCCGAGGGGATCGGGTGATTCCAGCTCCGGCGCGGCGGCGCCGGAAGCCTCGAGCGAACGCCAGGAGAGGACGCGCTCCCCGTAGGGCACGCGGGGGATCTTCCTCCCGGGCCCGAGGGCGAATCCGACGGAGGAGAGGAACCCGGCCTCGCTCCCGATGGAGCAGACGACGGCGAGCTCGAAGACGCCGCCGCCCACGAGGTCCTTGAAGCGCGGGTAGAAGCCGTCAAGGGTGATAGCCTTCCGCGCTCCGGCGAGTCGCGCGAAGGCCTCGATCTCGGCCGGGACGGAGAGCGGATGGATGGGCGCGTAAATCGCTCCGATCCTCGCGAGCGCATAGAGGGCGATGACCGCCTGGGGCGTGTTAGGGAGGCAGACGATGACGGGCTCGCCCTTCCGCACGCCCGCCGCGGCGAGCGCCCTGCTCATCGCGTCGACGCGCTGGAGGAGCGCGGCCTTGGTCGTCCTTCGGCCAAGGAACTCGAGGGCGGTCACGCCGGGGTGACGCGCGGCGTCGGCCGCGATCATCCCGTAGATCGATCCCCCGGGGTAGACGAGGGACGGAGGGACATCGCCGTAGAAAGCGAACCAGGGCTTCCGTTCGTACATGGCCTACTCCTCAAGGGCGAGCTCGGCGACGAGCTCCGGGCTCAGCTCGGGTTCCTTCTCGAGGGCCGAGGGATCCGCGATGAAGGAGCGGAGGAGGTCGATCGCGCGGGCGCAGTAGATGCCGTCCGTGATACGGTCGTCGAAGCTGAAGGTCACCTTCACCGTGTCCCGTTCATGGACCGCTCCGTCCGGTCCGGCGACCCTCGCCTTCCCGATCTTTCCGATGGCGACGAAGAGCCCACAGGTCCCGAACTCGAAATTGTGGTGGAAGGGGGCGTCGATCCCGACCGAGCCGACGTTGGTGAAAAAAATAGTCGAGTAGAAGGGAAGGCCCCGTATGAACGAATAAGGGAGGGCGTTGTGATAGTCCAGCCACTTGATAGTCCCGATCACGGCCCGGAGCGCGAAGCGCGGAAGGCGCGCGAGGAAAGCGTTCAGCGAATCCGCGTCAGTGGAGGACCCCTTCTTCACGCGCGACACATAGGCGCCCACCTTGGCGGGAAGGGTGGAGAGCGTCTCCAGCGGGGAGAAATTAAGGGTTACGTTGATCTCCGAACCCTCGTCCGTAAGTTCCCGCTTGGCCACGAAATTGAACGAAATCCGCTTACGCCGATAATAGCGGAACCCGGACACGAAGCGGTTCAGCTTGGGCCTCAAGGCGATGGTGCGGACCGCGGCGGTGAGGAAGAGCTGGAAGAAGGTGAGCCGCTTCTCTCCCGACGGCGCGCCCGCATTGGCCGCCGCCACGTACTCGAGCGCCCTCGTGACGTCGAACTCCTGCTCGAAGTAGATGCAGGACTCCGTCCGCGTGGGCATGAGGTAGGGCATGATCCGGGTGAAATGCGGGAGGTCCTTCATATAGGTCCCGTCGCAACGCTTCTTGGTGAACATGATCCGTGGATTATCGATCCGAAACCTTCGCTTGGCAAGTCCGGGACGGCCTCGGCCCGTTCGAGCCGGAAGAGTGGAGCGGAATCGCTCAGCCCTCGATGGAGCTCACGTTCCTCCGCGAAGCGTTCTCGATCTTCCTGAGCTCCCCGTTGACGGAAAGGATCGACCGCTCAATATCCGCGTACGCGTCCCGCACCATGGATGCGTACTTCGCGAGGTCTGAAAGCGAACGGGATACCTCGTCCGTGCCCGCCGACATCTCGGCGAGCGATTGAAAAATCTCCTCGAAGCCGGCCGAGGTGTCCGCCGCGTTCTCGAGGACGGAGCGCATGACTGCCGCCGTCCTGCTCGAGAGGTCGGCGGCCTTCCCGATGCCCTCGGAGAGCCCGATGAGGGTTCCGCCGATCGTGGACGAGCCTTCGGCGGCCTCCTCGGAGAGCCTCCGGATCTCTTCCGCCACGACGGCGAAACCCGCCCCCGCCTCGCCGGCGTGCGCGGCCTCTATGGCGGCGTTCATCGAAAGGAGGTTCGTCTGGGAGGCGATCGCGTCGATCTGTTCCACCATTTCGTTGATGCCCTCGACCCTCATAGCCGCCTCCTGGATGGCTTCCATGGAACGGGCGAGCGCCTCCTCCCCGTCTCGGGAGCGACCACTGAGCTCGTCGAGCGCCGCCCGCTTCCTCCGGGAGACCTCCGAGGAGGACTTCAGGGAGGCCACCATCTCCTCGATGGAGGCCGTCGAATCCGTGATCGACTTGAATTCCTCGTCGACCCTGCTTCGGAGCGCGGGGAGCGATTCCATGAGGCCGTCGAGCGTCGCCGTCGCGGCGACGATCTCCCCGTCGAGCTCGACGGACATGTCCGCGAGAGCTTTCCGCTGCCTGTCGATCATCGAGGTCTTATAGTGGTGGCAGTTCTCCTTCCTGTTGAGCCCGTTGTGGATCGCGATCGCCATGCCTTCGCAGCTCCCGTAGCCGCAGGAGGCGCAATTGAGGTAGTCCTCCTCCCGCTCCTTGAGGAGCGACGCGTAGATTTCGCGCTTCCTCGACTCGTCCGGCTGCCGGATGGCCCCCTCGGAGGCGCGGTCCTCGTAGCTCCGCGCGTACAGGCCGGGCCGCCATTTGCGCTTGATCTCGGCGCGTACAACCCGCTCGGGGTTCTTCCTAAGGAGGCTCTTCCCCGAGATGAGGGCGCGCTGCGCCTCCCGGCGACGCTCCACCCGCGACTCGAGGATGTCGACGCTCGCTTCCTCCATCCCCGTGCCGGTCCCGCCGTTGCAGCCCTTCTCGCAATTCAGGCAATCGACGATGGCGGGCTGGGCCCCAGCCGCGATGGAGCCGCTCAGCGAGTCGAGGTACGGATAGACCGTATCGGGCCCCTCGACCTTGCGCACGCGCGGCCCGAGGCCGGGCGCCTCCCGTTCGACCGTGCGCTTGAGGCCGCCCGGGCTCGAGAAGAGCACCGCCGTCTCAGCGGGCGGATTGTCGAAATCGGCCGGGGCCCGGGATGAGAGGCCGATGCCGTCCCGCTCCATGCGCGCAGAGAGGCGTTCGAGCGTGACGTTGAAATCCCCGAGGCCCGTTTCGTCGAATTCCCTTCGCTTGGCGATACAAGGCGAGATCACGGCCAGGCGGTGCTTCCGGTACTCGGGATAGAATTCGCGGATCATCTTCATAGTGTGGAGCATCGGGCTGTCCGCGGGAGCGAGCCGCGGCAGGAGCTCGCGGCGGTAAAGCTCGACATACGAGACGATCGCGGGACAGGGCTGGGCGATGATCACATCCGGCCGCGCGGACTCGAAATGCCTGAGGTACGATTCGACCGTGAGCTCGGCCCCGAAGGACACATCGAAGACGGCGGAGGCCCCCGCCTCCTTGAGCCATCCGATGAACCGCGGGAGGTCCTCGCCGAAGCGGGCCGCCGCCGCCGGTGCTACGATGGCGACGATCGGTTCCTTCCTGCCGAGCGCCGTGAAGAACTCCTCCGTATCGTCGATCCCCTCGCGGGCGCCATGGGTGCAGGCCCGGATGCAAGCTCCGCAACCGATGCAGGCCTCATGCCTGATGCTGACCTTCTCGCCGCTCCCGTCAATGCAGTATTTGACAGGGCAGGCGGCAATGCATGCGTGGCAATTCACGCATTTGTCATCGTCAACGTGAATGACAGGGCGAAGAGGCTTACTCAAAGTGATTCTCCTCGTGCGACGGCACGGGCTCGGATGAATGCGATACTACGTATTTTAATGATACACAGAGGCGAAATTCAATAAAATCTCCAGTCCTTGATTTTGGCCGATACGCGAATGACGACTAAAGAGCGCGTTATCTGATCGCCGGACTTCGGAGAAATGGGGAAGAGCCGGCAGGCTCGAGCAATCGCCGAGGGGATATCACGCTCGAAAAACCATGGGTGCACGGATCACCATATAGACAGAATATTGCCCTGCCCCACAACCAGAAAAACTCCCCCTGGTCCATCCAGGCGAAAGAATCTCTCAGTTGCGCTAAAGCGAAATCCGATATAGAATACGGCGGGTTTTGGCCCGACAAAAGTCATCAGGGAGAACACGTGCGGAAAGACGGCGCTGAGCGCGGAAGCGACCCGCTCGAACGGCTCAAGAACCCCATCCTCATCTCCGCCTTCTGCATGTTCTGGGCGTTCACCGCCCTCTTCCCCTCTTCCGGAATCGGGATCGCCCCGCAGGCCGGTGGCGCGGGCGGCGTGGACCGCATCGGATCCGCCGTACCCGGCATGGCCGAGGCCGATGGCGAGCCTCCTGCGGACGAGGGGCTCGTCTACGAAGCCTACGCCATCCAGAAGGGCGACCAGCTCGCCCGCGTGGCCGAGCGCTACGGCATCACCCTGGACACGGTCTACTCGTTCAACAACATCAAGAACGCCCGCGGCATCAGGATCGGCCAAGTCATCAAGATCCCGAATATGAGCGGGATCCTCTATACCGCGAAGGAAGGCGACGACGTCGCGGCCGTCGCGAACGCCTACGGCGTCTCCGCCGATCGCATCATCGAGGCCAACGGACTCTTCTCCGAATCGCTCAGCGCGGGGGAGAAGCTCTTCCTCCCGGACGCCCGCCTCTCCTCCTTCGCTCTCAAGGAAATATCCGGAGACCTCTTCCACTGGCCCGTCGGCGGCTGGATCACGTCGTATTACGGCTGGCGCAACGATCCGATCACCGGCGAGCGCCGTTTCCACAACGGCCTAGACATCGGCGCGGGGTACGGGACCAGGGTAGGCGCCGCCGTGGACGGCACGGTGGCGAGCACGGGCTATACCCCGATCCTCGGGAACTTCATCTCGATATCGCACTATTCGGGCTACCAGACCCTGTACGCCCACCTCTCGAAGATCAACGTGAAGGCCGGCCAGCGCGTGGCCCAAGGCCAGCTCATCGGCAACGTCGGCACGACAGGCTATTCCACGGGCAGCCACCTCCACTTCAGCGTCTACAAGTGGGGAAGGCCCGTGAATCCCGCGAACGTCCTCTACTGACCCGTCCCGGTTCTCCGGGTCGGCCCGCGACCTAGGGCCGCCCTCCCCGCTCGGCACCCCAAACCCTTCCTCCCCCTCAATTTGACACTGTCCGCAGGCTTGGAGTATAGTTTTCCATCATGCGGGAATTGATCGGGATCTCCGCCTCACCGGGCATATTCATCGGCGCCGCCCGCCTCGTCGGAGACGACGAGGATCCCGTCATCCCCAACTATTCCATACAGGCTCACGAGGTGGGCGGCGAATGGACCCGCTTCCTCTCCGCCCAGGAGGCGGCCGAGCGCGAGCTCACCGAACTCCGCGACGGAGCCCTCGCCGAGATGGGCGAGGAGCACGCCGCCATCTTCGACTCCCACCTCCTCATGCTGAAGGACGTCGACCTCCTCGAGCAGATCGAGGAGCGGCTCAAGTCGAGCCTCCGCAACATCGAGTGGATCGTATACCAAGTGGAGCAATCGCTCATCACGCGCATCGCGGGGAGCGACAGCGACTACCTCGCCGAGCGGACAGGCGACGTCAAGGACGTCTCCCGCCGCGTGATCTCGCACCTCCTCAAGCGCGAGCGGACGGGGCTCAAGGGCCTTACCGGGAGGGTAGCCATCGTGGCGAGGGACCTCCTCCCCTCTGACGCCGTTTCCATGGACCGCGCAGCGGTGCGCGGTATCGCGCTGGACGCCGGAGGGAAGACCTCCCACACAGCCATCCTCGCCCGCGCCTTCCACATCCCGGCCGTGCTCGGGCTCCAGGACGCCACCCGCCAGATCAAGGACGGCGACGAGATCATCGTGGACGGGGACGCGGGCAAGATCGTCATCGGCCCGGACGCGGAAACCCTCGCCCGATACCGCACCGCCCTCAAGCGGGACGAGGAGCGGAGGATAGAGCTCTCGAGCATCTGCCCCCTCCCCGCGCAGACCCTCGACGGCCGCGCGGTGAAGCTCAAGGCCAACATCGAGATACCGGACGAGGCCGACGAAGCCAGGCTTCAGGGCGTGGACGGTATCGGCCTCTACCGTTCCGAATTCCTTTACCTCGGGGGCGACGCCGTCCCCGGCGAGGAACAGCAGTACCGAGCCTACGCCCGCGTGCTCGAGGCCATGAACGGCCAGCCCGTGACCATCAGGACCTTGGATTTAGGCGGCGACAAAATGCTCGCCGGGCTCGAAGCCGAGAAGGAGAAGAACCCACTCCTCGGCTGGAGGGCGATCCGCTTCTGCCTCTCGAGGAAGGACCTCTTCAAGACCCAGCTCCGTGCCCTCCTCCGCTCTTCCCTCTCGGGCGAGCTCCGTATCATGTTCCCCATGATCTCGGGTCCGGAGGAGCTCGACAGGGCCTACGCCGTCCTTGAGGAAACGAAAGCCGAGCTCCGCGAGGAGTGCGTACCTTTCAAGGAAGACATCCCCGTCGGCATCATGATCGAGGTGCCCGCGGCGGCCGTGGTCTCGGACATCCTCGCGCGCAAGGCGGCGTTCTTCTCCATCGGCACCAATGACCTCATCCAGTACTCGATTGCGGTCGACCGCGGCAACGAGCGTGCCGCCTCGCTCTACCAGCCCTTCCATCCCGGCGTGCTCCGCCTCATCAAGCTCACTATCGACAACGCGCACGCGGCGGGGATCGGGGTGGCGATGTGCGGCGAGCTCGCGGGCGATCCGATGGCCGCCCTCGTCCTGCTCGGGCTCGGCCTCGACGAATTCTCGATGTCCCCCGCCTCCGTGCCGGAGGTGAAGAAGGTGATCCGCTCAGTGACGTCGGAAGAGGCCGCCGCGTTCGCGCGGGAAGCCCTATCCATGCAGTCCGGGGCGGAGATCGACGCGTGGGTGAAGACTCGCATGACCGAACGATTCGGGGCGAACGGGCGATGAGGCCCCGGAGGAACAATGGAAACCATCCAGTCGCGCGTCAGGTACAGGAATCTCCCCGTCGTCGCGATCGCCGGCAGGCCGAACTCGGGGAAATCCACCCTCTTCAATAGGCTCCTCCGCGAGCGCAGAGCCATCACCGATCCCACCCCGGGCGTGACCCGCGATCCCGTCGAGGCCGAGTGCGATCTCCCCTATTCCGGGAAGCGGATCATGCTCGTGGACACGGGCGGCTTCAAGATGGACCGCGAGGGCCTCGATGCCGAGGTGGTCAGGAGGAGCATCGAGACCATCAAACGGGCCGACCTCATCGTGTTCCTCATGGACGTTACGACGGTCACCCCCGAGGACGAGTACTTCGTCGAGCTCCTCCGCCCGATGACGAACAAGGTCCTCCTCGCAGTCAACAAGGCGGACTCGCCCGAGCGCGACGTCCTCACCTACAACTTCCTCTCCTACGGCTTCCCCGACGTTGTCTTCATCTCCGCCGAGCACTCGCGCAACATCGACGAGCTCGAGGAGCGTATCGTCGCCCGGCTCGACTTCTCCCGCGTCGAGGAGTACGAGGACGTCCACGACGACGTCAGGCTCGCGATCATCGGGAAGCCCAACACGGGCAAGTCAACCCTCATGAACAGGCTCCTCGGCGAGGAGAAGTCCCTGGTCTCGGAGGTGGCGGGGACGACGCGCGACGTCGTGGAGGGCGCCTTCGAATCCAAGGGACGGCGCTTCACCGTCCTCGACACCGCCGGGATGCGGCGCAAGTCCAAGGTCCGCGACGACGTCGAGTACTACTCGGTCAACAGGGCGGTGAAGTCCATCGAGGACGCCGATGTCGTGATCCTCATGATCGACGCGCGCGAGGGCCTCACCGACCAGGACAAGAAAGTCGCCGCCCTCGCGGCCGAGCGCGGCCGCGGCGTCATCTTCGCCCTCAACAAGTGGGACGAGATGCCCCGGATCAAGAACGCCTTCGAGGCCGCCCGCGACAAGCTCCAGTACTTCTTCGGGCAGATGTCCTATGCCCCCGTGCTGGCCTTGTCGGCTAAAGAAGGGAGCGGCGTGGAAGAGCTCCTCGCGACCGCTGTGCGGCTCTTCAAGCAGCTCAACGCCAGAGTGGAGACCGGCCCCCTCAACAAGGCCCTCGAGCGATGGCTCGAGGCGTATCCGCCCCCCATCGGCCGGTCAACCCACTTCAAGATCCGCTACGCCACCCAGGTGAGCGCGAATCCGCTCCGCTTCGTCTTCTTCGCTTCCCGCAAAGACGCCGTCACGGAGGCCTACGTCTCCTACCTCCGGAACCAGATCAGGAAGGACTTGGGCTTCTCCTCCGTCCCGGTCGCCGTGGAGGTCCGTGGGTCCGCGAAGGAACCGGGCGAAGGACGCGAACGGGCGCGGGAGCGCTCGGGCTAGGGGGAAACGTGGGGCCCTACTCGTCGAGCGAGGTGGAACGCATCCTCGGAGTGAAGGACCACGTGATCCGCGCCTGGGAGCGGGAGATTCCCGTCCTCGCGCCGCGCAAGGGCGTCTCAGGCCGACGCGAGTATGGCCTCCGCGAAATAGCCCTCCTCCTCAGGGTTCGCCACTTCGTACAGGACAGGGGTATGGGGCTCAAGGCCGCGCGCAACGCTATCCTCGCGGAGGCCGGCGCTTCCGGGCCGGACGCGCCGGGCCTCGCCGAGGCGCGGGCGATCATCGCCGAGGTCCGGGCGGAGCTCGCACGGCTCTTCCTGGAGGCGCCGAAGGCCGGCGGTTGAGTCCGGACGGGCGGGCATGAAAAAAGGACGGCCCGAGATCATCGGGCCGTCCTCTCGCCTAAGTGGCGCCCTTGCGGCGCCGCGCCATGGTTCAGTCGAAGGTGACGCCGTCCCAGCCCGAGATCCTTGCGAGGATCCACCAGAAGGCGTAGGCCTTTCGGTTCGCCGTGATGTGCTGGGTGTTGTGGTCGCCCTCCTCGACGCTCCCGTGCGGAGCGGTGAGGTTATAGAACCAATCGTCGCCTTCCTCGTGGTCATCCTGCCACTCGGCGTAGAAGTTCCTTCCGCTCACCGGGTCATACCCGTCGTCATTCACGTTCGGGTAATACGTTCCCAAGAAATCATGGGCGTCGATGCCGTAATAATCCAGGCAGTAATAGCCGTTCTCCCGGCAATGATCCAGGATGAGATTCGCCTGCGCGCCCGGCTGGCCCTCATCCTCGTTCCCGCCCCCGTTCGCGTGACCGGTCATGAAGATGAAGGTCACGGGCGTCATGCGCGTGCAACCCGGGCCGGTGCCGATCTTGGAGCCGCCGGGACGGTACTCGGAGATGAGCGCGTCCATGCCCTGGAGATAATTCTGTATGTTATGGCCGGCGATGTCGCACCAGGACCACATGACCACGTTGATGTCAGCGTTCTCAGGATCGTCCAAGTGGCCTCGCGTGGCCTCGACGAAGGGCGGGAAGGAAGAGATGAAATCGTATGTCCCGTCCACTCCGTTCGAGAGGTCGCTCACGTCGTAACCGTCGCCGGACCCTCCCCTCCCGAGCGTGGGCGTATCGGTTTGGTAGCAGTCGTGGAAATCGAGGAGATCGGGGACGGCCGTCTCGGGACCGCCCTGGACGCCGAAGAGGACCTCGTCCCCGTCCTTGTAGTCCTGGAGGCCCCAGACGCCCTTGGCGGTCTGGTTCCCGTGGGAAGTATGCTGATAAGCGATATGGAGGCTCGTCCGCGCCGTATTGATGTATTGCTCGGGAATGGCCCTGAGCGTCGACTCGTGCGCGATCGTATGATCGGCGATGGTGTTGCCCGCGATGCCGGGTGAAGGATATGCCGATGGAGAGGGCTCCGCGCTCGGCGATGGAGAGGGCTCCGCGCTCGGCGATGGAGAGGGCTCCGCGCTCGGCGATGGCGAAGGCTCTGCGCTCGGCGATGGCGAAGGCTCTGCGCTCGGCGAGGGAGAGGGGTCTGCGCTCGGAGAGGGCGAAGGCTCCGCGCTCGATGACGGGCTCGCGGAGGACGAGGGATCCGCGCTTACCGACGGGCTCGCGGTGGGATCAGGGCTGGGATCGTCCTGGGACTCGAGGAGTTCACAGGCTATGGTGAAGAACAGGGTCGCGGCGAGCACGCCACAGAGCGGCAGGAATCTACTTCTTCTCATTTAAGGGTATCTCCTCGGTGGTTTGACCGAGAAGATACCCCGCGAGAAGGCCGGTTTCAAGGGAAACCGGCCGGATTCTCAGAACGAGCCGGTTCCGAGGCTCAGCTTGAAGCCGACGGCGGCCGGGGGTTTCAGCGCGGGCTCAGTCATTCCCATAGCTTCCATGACCCCGGCGGGATCAGTGTACTCTCCAGCTGGTCCGCCGAAGTTGAACTGTGCCCAGAGGGACGCCGTCAGTCGGTCGAAGATCTTATAGCTCACCTCGGGCCTGATCCAGCCGGAGAAATCCGCGAGGTTGGCGATCGCAAAGACCGATGCGCCCAAGTCCGTGTCTAGGATTTCCGACGCGCTTACGGAAAAAGCGGCGTAGTGGCGCCCCAGCCTCGTACCGATGCGCGACAACGACGAGAGCGGATCGGGGCCCAGCAACCCCGAAAACGCCGCGAGCCGTAGATCGTTCCAGGACAGGTTCTCCTGCGCCTCGCCATCGTAGAGGTACTGGCCGACCGCGGTGAGCGAGAGCTTCTTCTCCCAGGTCTCCATGTACATGACGCCCGCGGTGCCGGTGAAGAAGACATTGTCCTCGTAGTCGGCGATGGAGTACGCGCCCCCGTCCTCCTCGATGAAGAGCCGGTCCGAACCAAATTTTAAGACGCCTTCGCCGAAGGCGGTGACGCCGCTCTTGGACCACGAGCCCGAGAGGATGGCGCGCGCCTTGTCGTCGCGCTGGTAGTATCCCGAGAGGGCGAGCTCGAGGCTCGGAAGCGAGAGCTCGATCTTGGGCGCCACCGCGACGTCGAAGACGTGATCCGCTCCCGCGGGCGCCACGAGGAAGAGGTAGGCGTTCATCATCGACCCGAGGAAGGGAAGATGGGCCTTGAGCGAGAGCGGCCCCTCGCGCTCGGCCTCGGGATCGTAATAATCGATCGCCCCGAGGGAAAGGATGTCGTTGGCCGGGGCGAAGAAGTAGCCCTGCCCCCACTTCAAGGGCTGCTTCCCGAAGGAGAAGAAGAGCTTGTCCTTCCAGGAGAACTTGGAATAGAGCTTGAAGACCTTGATATCGGCATCCCCCTCCGCGTCCACGAAGGGATAGGCCGTGCGCACCTCGCCGTAGAATCCGAGGTCCGTCGCGGGTTTGGCGGAGAAGCCGATGGCGAGCTCGGAGACAGGGTCGAAGGTGGAGGCGTCGGGCGAGAAGAGACCGGCGGAATCGCCCCAGGGATCGTTCCAGATCGCGCTCGCGCCCATAGTGCCCGTGAAAGTCCCTGTAATGGTGGCCGCGTCGGACTTGAGGAAAGCCTCCCTGATGCTCGCGTCGTCGTCCTTGGACTGCGCGACGACTTCCTCCTCGCCGAAGAGATCTTCATCCTCGGCTGAGGCTCCACCCTCCTGCTGGGAGAACGCGGAGCCGAAGGCGCCGAGGGCCAAGAGGAACGCGAGGAGCCCGACCGGAAAGCGCCGATCCCTCGCGGTCCTTCCCTGATTCAATGCGGCAGGATGGCCTCGATCGATCGTCATCATGGGCGTCCTCATTTCTTGCTGGCCTGGGTTAGGAAGGCTTTGCTGAAGGTGCTATCAGGCAGCTTCCCCACTGAGATCTTCTCGATGGTCATCACGGTCTTCTCGCCCTTGTTCACCTCGTCCGTAAGGCGGATTTCGGTGGGCACGGTCTTGCCGCCGGCCTCCACGTACTTGGGCGGGAAAAGCGTCGTGCGGAGGAGCCGTGCGTCCTTGAAGTCTGCCGCCACGGAATAGGATTCTTCCTTGAGCACGAGGGGCTTGTCCTTCCGGATGGAGAGCCTGATCCAGTCGTAACTCACCTCCGAGGTCTTCGCCTTGAGAGTGAGGATCCACACGGGATATTTACCGAGGGTCCCTTCCTCGGTCTTCCGGATCTCGTAGTCGTCAACGAAGCTCCGGCCGCGGAAATCCGAGGCCTTGGCGTCCGACTCCTGGATGTTCTTGCTCATCGAGGAGTGGGTGAAGCCCACGTCGGGCTCGTAAGTGTAGACGTCGTCGTCGATCTTGAGGATCCCCTGGCCCTTCTGCGCCTCGGGCTTGAGGAAGATCATGACGATCTGCTCCTTCTCGTCCCGCCTGAACACCGACCACTGGTAGACGGAATCAGGTTCGCCTGGCTTCACGCTCACGACTGTATAGATGGCGGACACGTCCTGCCCGCCAAAGTTGCCCATCTCGTCGACGGCCTTGAGCATGGCCTTGAAATCGGTCTCTGCGAGCATTGTCGCGTTGAGCGCGACGAGGGCGGCGGCCAGGGCGATCCTGACAGCGCGCCTCGTTGCGGCGTAGGTGCGTTTCATAGTCAGCGTGTCCTTTCGTTTCATTTGGATGTCCTCAGGGCGTGCGCCGGCTCGAGGTCCGCCGCCGTGCGGGCCGGCAGCCTGGCCGCGACGAGGGTGAGCGCTCCGATGATGAAGACATTCGCGAGCACGATGAGGGGGCTCAGGCTGAACGAGAGATGCCCGTTCCTGAGTATGAGGGAGAGGAAGGTCTTGGAGCCGAAGTCGAAAAGCTCCAGGCATTTCATCGCGATGAAAGCGAGGCCGAAGCCCGCCACCACCCCTCCCAGCGAGAGGAAGAGCGCCTCGTCGAGGAAGAGCGACAGGACGTCGCCCTTCTGCATGCCGAGGGCGCGCATGGTTCCGATCTCCTTGATCCTGTCGAGCATGATCATACGGAAGGTATTGGATATGCCCACCATGATGACCATGAAGAGGACCGCGAGCACGATGAGGGTGGCGATGTTGATGCCGGCCACGAGGTCCTTGAGCCCCGAAAGCTCGTCGTTCAGGGTCTTTACCTTGTATTTAACGCCTTCCCAGGTCTCGGTCTTTTCCCCGCGGAGCTTCGCCAGCATGTCCGCGCGCTCGTCCTCCGCGTTCTTCCTGTCGAAGACCTGCGCGCGATCCTTGAGCGCGGCATAGTAGGCGTCTCCGTCCGCGTCGAGCCGCTTCATGTCCGGGAGAAAGAACGAGATCATCTGGTACGATCCCGGCGGGAGGTTCAGGAGCTCGTTCACGTAATCGAGATTGGCGTACGCGTACGATGCCAGGGAGAGGAGCCCCGCGTCCTTCACGATCGCCGCGACGGTGAATTCGCCGACGTTCTGCTGTCCGGAGTACGTCCTGAGCTGGGCGAGTATCCTGTCCCCGGCGTTGGCCTTCATGGCCTTGGCCATCGTCTCCGAGATGATGATGCCTGTGCGCTCGGCCATGCGGTCGAATCCGCCCGAGGAGGGCACGAGCCGCTCGGTGATGAACTTGTCCTTGGTGAAATCCGCGCCGAGCACGCCCTGCATCGTGGAATTGCCCTCGAACACGAGCGTGGCCTGGAATTCCGCGAGCTTCGAGACGCTCTTGGTCTCGATGCCGGACGCGGAGAGGGCCTCGAGTAGGGCCGAGTCGTCGCGGATAATGGTATATTCCGCTTCCGAGGGGAGCCGTTCGGTCCCGGTCACGAAAATATGGCCGCCGACTAAGTTCGCGAAATTGGCGGAGACGTTGCTCACGAGGCTGCCCGTCCACCCCTGCATGAGGGAAACGATCAGGATCCCGAAGCCGATGACGCCTCCCAGGAGGAAGGTCGCCTTCTTGTGCCTCGAGAGGTTCCTGAACGCGAGGCGGGAATTAATCACGTAGCTCCTCGCCCGCTCCTCCGAGACCGCGACGTACGTCGATCGGGCGGCCACGGCGGCCGCCACGATTCCCGCGCAGGCGACCACAGCGATCGCGACAGCCCAGCCCTTTGCGACCTCGCCGGCTATCAACGGCTTAAAGAGGATGGCCGCGGCGGCTCCGACGACGACGATCGCCGACGCCAGGGCGGCCCCTGTCCGGGGCTTGGCGTACCCGGCGGACCTGAACGCGAGCGGCACGGCGAATCCGATCCCCCTGCCGAGCGCGTACGCGAGCGCGGGAACGAGCGCCGCGAAAGCCGCGGTGTAGAAGAGCCATTTGAACCCGTAGAAAACGTACGCCCAGGCGGACGGCGCCTTGCCTTCGTCGGACTTCGGCATGCCCATCATCCCTATGCCGTTCGAATCATCCGCGGAAGGCGGCTTGAGCTCCGTCATCGCCTTGACGACGCCTGAAGCCGCCGGCTCCACGACGTACAGCACGTATCCGATCAATGCCGTCGCGGCGAAGATGACGAGCGCGACGAGGAGCGCCCGCGCCGCGGGTGATGCTCCGTTACCGGGTTTCATTCCGGAATTGCCTTTGGTATCCATAGCGCCCTCCTTATTCGGCCTGCATGGCCCGGACGGGTTGGACGCGCAGGGCGACCACCACCGGGTACACGTGTGCGATCACGCTGACGATCGCGACCGCGGAGAGCGCGGCGATGACTATTCCGCCGCCGAAGCTGAGATTAAGGACCGGGCCGCCGAAGAGGATCTTGAGGAAACTGTTCGAGGCCTTGAATCCGATGAGGTTCACCGTGAGCGCGACGAGCCCCGAGAGCCCGACTCCCGCGAGACCGAACACCCCCGTGATGCAGAAGGTCTCCGCGAGGAAGAGCTTCCACACGAAGCCTTTCCTGGCGCCGAGGGCGCGCATGGTGCCGATCTCCCCCGTGCGCTCGATCACGGATACGACGAGGGTGTTCATGATGATGATGCCGGCGACCACCGCGAGGACGAGAATCGCGAACGCGAGGACTCCCCTCACCACGTCGATGATGCCGGAGAAGGGGGAGGCCGCTTCTTTCCAGTCGCCCGCCTTGGCGGCGATGCCGTTCTCCGCGAAGTATGTATTGAGCCCGATCATGAAGGCGCGGGTCATGATGGGGTTTTTGAGCCGGACGACGATGAACTGCCAGGCTCCGGTGTCGGCCTTTATCTCCGTCTTCGGAGCGGCGGCCGCCTCGGCGGCGACCGCGGTCACGGCGCCGAGAGCCGAGGAGCTCCCGATCGTCTCTTCCTCGCCGAAGACGTCCTCCTCGGCGCTGTCCGAGAGGAGGGCCTTGGCCCTGTCCGAGATGACGACCTCCGCGTCCCCGCCCAGGGTGAGGCCGGACAGGATGCGCGCCGTGTCCACGTCCGCGTACGCGAGGAAGGCATTCGCCTCGGCGTCGCTCCGGTACTGGTAGATGCCGATGATCTCGACCTTGCGCATCCTGAAACCGCCAGTCGAGAATCCCTGGAGGATGATGGACTCGCCGGCCTCGAGGTCCCGGCCGCCGAGCTTCTTGATCCTGTCGACGACGTCCTTGGAGAGCATGATCCCCGAGTCGCCCTCTGCGAGCCTGCGGCCGTCGACGACTTCGATGTTGTCGAAGAGTTTCCAGTACCGCGCGGGGTCCATGCCCACGAGTACGGCGCCGCCCATGGCCCGCGCGTCGCCCTCCTCGCCCGCCGCGTCGGCGGCCTCGACGATGCTGAACATCGCCATGCCGCTCACCTGTCCGGCCGCTTCGGCCACCTCGGGCCTCTTCGATACGTAATCGAGGACGGCGGGGAAATCCGGGATGAGGGGCGTCTTGGCGTTGTTCGTCATGGACATCATGCTCCCGAAGAGTAGGGAGACGGGCTGGTCGCTTTTACCGTAGACGTAGACGTCGCCCGAGTAGTTACGCGTGAAATTCTGCTCGATGCCGGCCTGGAACCTGTCCATGAACGAATTCCCGAGGATCATCACGAGGACGCCCACGGCGACGATGATGCCGATGATGAGGGTCTTGGACCGGTGTTCCAGGAGATTCCGGAACGCTATGCGCAAGGTGACGCCCATGGCTACCCCCTCGCCGCGGCGGTCCCCGCCCCCTGCGCCTGCTTGAAGTTCTCCGAGACGAGTCCGTCCTTGAGGCGGATCACGTGATCGGCGATGGAGACGATCTTGGCGTCGTGGGTGGAGAATATGAAGGTGGTCTCCATGTCGCGGTTTACCTTCTTCATGAGCTCGATGATCTGTTCGCCCGTGGTCGAGTCCAGGTTGGCCGTGGGCTCGTCGGCGAGGACGATCTGCGGCTTGGCCACGAGGGCGCGCGCGATGGCGACGCGCTGGCGCTGGCCGCCCGAGAGCTCATTGGGCTTGTGCTTGCGCCACTGCGAGAGCCCGACTTCCTCGATGAGGAAATCGATCCATTCGCGCTTCTCAGCCTTGCCCATCCGCTCGCGCCCGAGGAGGAGGGGGAATTCCACGTTCTCGTAGACGTCGAGGACGGGGATCAGGTTGAACGATTGAAAAATGAAGCCGATGACCTCGTGCCTGAGCCTCGTGATCTTGGCATCCGAGAGGTCGCGCGTGGTCGTGCCGAGGATCTCCACGGTTCCCGAGGTGGGACGGTCGATGCAGCCGATCATGTTGAGGATAGTCGACTTCCCCGAACCCGAGGGCCCGGCGATGGAGATGAAGTCGCCCTTTTCGATGGAGAAGCTCACTCCCTTGACGGCCTCAACCTCGACCTTGCCGAGGGGATAGACCTTCCTGACTTCCTTTAACTCGATGATTGACACTTGGAACTCCTAGCGCGCCCTTTTTCGCCCGGCCGCGGGGCCCTGGGCGCGGTGTTCCCCCTCGGGGGCGGGTACCGCGGGCCGCATGAATTGAAAGATATCGCCGACGGGACGGGACGATCAAGGCCGCCGGGGGGGGATCGGAAAAAATTCATCGATCGTTCATGGCATCTGCCATGGGCCTCCACGGCCCGCCGGGAATAAAATTCCCGCCAGGAAACCGGAGGCGCCCTTTCAGGCGGTCGGGGCTAGACCCTGAGCATCCAGCCCTTGGCGTCAGGAAGGGCGCCGTACTGGATTCCCTTGAGGCGCTGCCTGAGTTCGACCGTGAGCTCTCCGGCCGAGCGATCGCCGAACGCCGCTTCCCTGCCCTTGTGCGTGACGGACTCGACGGGCGTCACGCCCGCCGCCGTGCCGGTGACGAAGCACTCCTTGCCCTGGTCCAGGACCTCGGCGATGTCCAGCCTCCGCTCCTCGACCTTGACGCCGAGATCGCGCGCGAGGTCCATGACGGAGAGGCGGGTGATGCCGGGCAGGACCGTGTCCCCGAGCGAGGGCGTGACGAGGACGCCGGACTTGAGGAGGCAGAAGAAGTTGCAAGAGGATCCCTCCTCCACGTACCGCGCTTCGCGCGAATCGAGGAAGACGACCTCCATATAGCCCGCCTCGGCGGCCTCCTTCTTGGCGAGCATGCTCATCACGTAGTTGGCCGCCGTCTTGATCCAGCCCGTGCCGTGCGGCGTCGAGCGGACGCGGTCGGTCGTTACGGCCTTGGAGTTGCCTCCCGAGAAGTACGCGGAGACGGGAGTCGCGACCGTGACGACCCAAGGATGCTTGGAAGAATTCACTCCGATGCCGCCCTCGGTGTAGCTGAATGGCCGGATGTAGACAGCGGAGGCTTGCGCGTATCCGTCCTTCTCCCAGGCCGCGTCGTACGGGATCACGTAACCCTGACTCGCGTTGCGCCTCACGAGCTCGGCGCACGATTCGACGAAGAGCTTCTCGGGATAACCGGGCATGAGGAGGCCCCTCATGGACGCGTTGAAGCGCTTCGCGTTCATGTCCGGCCTGAAGATCGCCATGCCGCCGCCCTTCTGCGGGAGCGCCTTCAGCCCTTCGAAGCATGAGAGCGCGTACTGCGTGGAATAGTTGACGAGGGGCATATCGCCCCAGCAATTGCGCCGCTCGAGGAGAGAGGCGCGCTCGGCCTCGGGCAGGGCGGCTTCATCCGCATGGCGGATCGTCGCGTCGCCGACGTACTCCTCGACCCATGAATCGTCGTGCGTATGCCGAGCGCGGTACGAAAGGGGAAACAGCTCGAGAGAAAAGGCCACGGGGCGCCTCCTGGCGTTGATGATAGGGATTGACTACCGGCAGGGTAGCACGGGAGAAGGGAAGCGCGCAAGCGAACGATGAATTCGACGAATCAGCGGCGTTTCGTCAGGACGCCCTCTCGGTCGAGCGGCCGACTCGCATCGTCCGCCGCTAGCGGTACGAGCGCGCGAGCCTAAATCCCGTCTGAGCGTTCTTGAGGTCCGGGCTCGAGCCAGTGCGATAAGCAGAACGCATGAAACGCCCGATATCGGACCAGGCGCCGGACCTGATCACGCGCGAGTCCGAGGGGCCACCGTCCGCCGCGGGATCGACGGCGAACTTGGCCTCGTACGCTACGTACGCGTCCCAGCACCACTCGTTCACGTTCCCGTGCGCGTCGCGGACGCCCCAGGCGTTCGGAGGATAGGAGCCGACGGGCTGGGTCTTTCCGATATAGGGGCCCTCCGCGGCGCCTCCGTACGGGAAGCCGCCGTCGAAATTCGCTTCCGCGCTCGAGAGCTTTTCCCCGATGGCCGTGGGCGTCGCGGCTCCAGCGCGGCAGGCGTATTCCCATTCGGCCTCGGTGGGAAGGCGATAGCCGTTCTTGGCGCGGTCCTGCCGCACGGAATCGCCCTTGATCTCGTAGACGGGCTCGAGCCCTTCCTTCGTCGAACGCCAATTGCAGTAAGCGACCGCGTCGAACCAGCTGACGTTGACGACGGGCCGCGCGCCCCTTCCCCATCCCTCGTCGGAAGGCTTCGGCCGGCCGGTCGCGTCGCAGAAAGCGTCGTACTCCTCGAAGGTGAGCTCGCGCTCGGCGATGTGGAAAGCGGGGAGGCTCACGGTGTGCTGGGGCCCCTCGTCGGACATGCGGCCGCGTTCGGCGGCGGGGCTGCCCATGTAGAAGGAGCCCTCGGGAGCGTAGGCCATGCCCGGAACGCGCCGCACGTCCTCCGAGAGGACGAGCCTGAGCCGTTCCTCGACGCCGCGGGCGATGGAGACGGCGGCGGCGGCGGTGAAGGACTTTCCCTCCGAACGCGCGCGGGCCTCGATCCGGTAGCGCCCCTCCTTCAGGGAGAAGACGTTCGGGGACGAGCCCGAAAGCTTGCCGTCTATATAAATCTCGGCCTTGAGCGCGGGTTCGGTGGTGACGAAGAGGCTGCCCTCCAGCCTGACGGCCGCGACGTCGGGGCGCGTGGCCCCGGGCGAGCTCCGCGCGACGCGGAAACCGAGGGCGGAGGAGGAGAAGACCGTTTGGTAGCTGTTCCGCTTCGCCGACCTCAGGGAATTGGCGCCGGAGATCCAGGCGCCCCCGCGGCAAGCCCTCCTCACGTCGAAGACGGCGCCCAGGGGATCCGAGACTGAACCGCCGGGATAGGGCCCGAAGTAATCCCAGCACCATTCCCAGACGTTCCCGTGCATGTCGTAGAGACCGAAGGCGTTCGGCTTATAGCTCCTCACGGGAGCGGTCTTTTTAAGGACGGGGCCTGTCGGCGCGCCGCCATAGGGGTAGTCGCCGTCGAAGTTGGCTTCCTCGCTCGAGAGCGAGGGACCGGAGGAGAACACTTCCTGCGAGCCGGCGCGGCAGGCGTATTCCCACTCCGCCTCGGTGGGGAGGCGGTACCCGGTCTTGAACGGATCGAAGGATACGGAGGGAGTCTTGCCTTCCCAGACGACGGCGTAGGCGGGTTCGAGGCCCTCCCTGGCGGACCGCCAATTGCAGTACTCCACGGCGTCCCACCATGTGACGTTGATCGCGGGCCGGGAGCCCCTCCCCCATCCGGAATCGGACGGGAAGGGCCGCTTGGCGTCCCTGCAGAAAGCGTCGAACTCGTCGAAGGTAGTCTCGTGATCGGAGATGAGGAAGGGCCTCAGGGTAACGAGAGTCCTCGGGCCCTCATCGGGCTTTCGCCAGGCCTCGCTCTCGGGGCTGCCCATCGTGAAGGTCCCGCCGGGCAGGCTCAGCATGCCCTCCTGGGCTCCGAGGGCCGCCGAGAGCGCAGAGAAGGAGGCGATGATCCATAACGCCCTGGTACCTATCCTCATGCTCTCCGCCGGCCTCCGTTCCCGACTAAATACACCGCGTCGCGATTATACAGGATAAAACCGCCCGAGTCACTAAAGTTTCAGCCTCCGATTCCCGCCGCCGCGGTTTCCGCGGCCCGCGGACGGCGCGCGTACCGCGATCTGGACGGACGGCGAGGAATCCGCCGCGCCTCCCCTTCTCTTTTTCAGCCTCTGGAGGGTAGAATGCCGCCATGGCACTCAACTGCGGCATCGTCGGTCTCCCCAACGTGGGCAAGTCGACGATCTTCTCGGCCCTGAGCTCGGCGAAAGCCGAGGCGGCGAACTACCCCTTCTGCACCATCGACCCGAACGTGGGCATCGTATCGGTTCCGGACCCGCGCCTGGACCGCCTCTGCGAGCTCTTCAAGCCGAAGAGCCGCGTGCCCGCGACCGTCGAGTTCGTCGACATCGCCGGGCTCGTCGCGGGCGCGAGCAAGGGCGAGGGCCTCGGGAACAAATTCCTCTCGCACATCCGCGAGGTCGGCA
>CAZIEI010000026.1:0-32232 GCA_964538705.1 uncultured Spirochaetales bacterium
CTTCATCGAGGTCATGGCCTGCCGCGGCGGCTGCATCGGCGGCGGCGGCCAGCCCTACGGCTGCACCGACGAGATCCGCAAGAAGCGCCTCGCCGGCATGTACAAGGACGACAAGCAGAGTAGCTACCGCTGCTCCCACGAGAATCCCTACATCCAGCAGGTCTATGAGGAATTTCTCGAGAAGCCCGGCAGCCACAAGGCGCACAAGCTCCTCCACACGCACTACGAGAAGAAGGAACTGTACAGCAAGTAAGAAAAGAAGCGGGAGAAACCTTCAAAAGGTTTCCCCCGCGCCCCTTTCCAACGGTGCCTAAGGCTTCGGGGGAGGGGAGAAGAAGAGAGAGATTAAAGGCCGCCCTAAGGGGCGGCTTTTTTATTTTCCTTCTTCGCTGTGGAGGAGGTCGTTTACGGAATCGTATCCGCGATTTTCAAGCAGCGTATCAATATGCATGTCATCGCGCACGCCGAAATCACGGCCGTATTGTTCCTCAAGTGTTCCCACGTGCTTATCGCCCCGCGTGGCCCTGAGCGGTCCGCTCGCGTTCCTGGATCTCGTTCCTTTCATGCCAGGCGCATCCTTAGCCATAATGATCTCCTTTCCTGTAATAGTCATCGCGGCGGCCAAAGGCCTTCGCGTTCCGCCCTCTTTTGGATCACCTCTTCGCTCACGTCGAAAAGCCGGCTGATCCTCACCGCGATCGAAGCTAGCAATTGTCCCGGATTATCCTTCAATAGATGCTCGAGCCCGTTTTCACGTAAAAGTTGGATAGCCTTCGACATTTCCTCCATGAATCGGTTTTTCGGAACGAGCAGGCGTCCGGCGAATTCATTGGCTTGGTACTCCATGGCGCTGTAGTCTTCGTCTTTCAGGGAACGCACGAATTCCATATATTCATCGATCGATGTTATCGTGTAGCGCCCGAGGAGATCGGCGTGGAGCGCCGCATGCCCCAACTCATGCGCTATCGAGAACCTGACGCGCTTTGAATAGGCCGGATTATCGTATTTTCTGCCATTCACGTAGATCGCCGTGTTGCCTACGTTCAGGAAGGCCTCGAATTCCTGTAATACGTCGGTGGGGATGATTTCATACCCCATCTTCTCAACGATGAGTTCCACGTCGACGGGAAGAGCGTCGGTTTTCCAGTAGTCGTTCCGTACCTCTTCCGCTCGCTCCCGCAGAACATGATCCTGAACGTATGGGAACGTTCTTTTTAAACGCTCCGCCATCAATTTTCCTTCAACCGTTTGAGTAGCGCCTCGATCTCCTCGCGGCTGGGCTTCACGCTTCCCACGGTCCTGAAAAAAGCCGGCAATGCGGCGAGCGCCTCGGGATTCTCCATGATGTAAGCCGGGATGCTGGCGCTATCCACGGACGCCAGGTCCTCAAGCCGTTCCCATTCATCGCTGCCCTTCTCTATTCCCAGGAGATGCGCTATTCCGCCGAGCTTCTCGGCATCCGTGGGCGGAGAAAGGAGCCCGCGCTCGACCTTGCTCCAATTGCTCGGATCATCGCCGATTCGCCGCGCGAATTCCCTCAGGCTCAAGTTCTTCGAGAGCCGCCGCTCTTTGACGAAATCCCCGAACATTCTCCCCATCCTCTTTCTCCCCCTAGCGTGGTATGACGCATACCACGTGGTAAAAATATAACCACGTTGAGTAATTGTCAAGAACCAAAAAGGAATTTTCTTTCCTTGTCTGACCTTCCAAGGGAGTCTATACTGACCCAAAATCTCAGCCTGAGAGGGGTTGTATGGCCCAACGCGGACGTCCTAGCAAAGCTAAGCCTAGTAAAGAAATAAAGGCGGAAAGCTACCGCCATCCCGAGGCGGAGAGTCTTTCCCGCCCGGAGGCGGGCACCCAGGCCCAATTCAAGAAGAAGAAAGCGCCCGCCCGCTACCGTTATGACTCTTCCCTATCGCCTGAATTAGCCTGGGACGGGCAGCGGAGCGTCAGGGAATTGGGCGAATGGCTCCTCGCGTGCATCCAGGACGCCGCTAAGCTTCCACCGCCCCAGACCTTCGACTCAGCCCGGGAATTCAAGCTCAATGACGATACGGTCCTGGCCACGGTCCGGGGCTTGGCGGACGCGGTGGAACAGTTGGCCGCACTCTCCAAGCCCTTCCTCAATTGGACCGGCAAGGCCGAGCGCCTCTCCTTCGACGTTCCCACCCTGCCCCTTTTCGTCCATGAGCGCCTCTCCACTGCCAGCATCATCCAGACCCTGAAGAGCCATAAAACGGACCCCTATACCCAGGGCGACCTCTTCGCCGACCCAGGCCGCTCCATAGCGGACCAGGTGCTGCGCTCCTACGAGTACAAAGACAAGTGGGTCAACCGCATGATTCTGGGGGATTCCCTGGTGGTGATGAACTCCCTCCTGGAATACGAGGGCATGGGCGGCCAGGTCCAGATGATCTACATGGACCCGCCCTACGGGGTCAAGTTCGGCTCCAACTTCCAGCCCTTCGTGCGGAAGAGGGACGTCTCCCACAACGACGACGATGACATGACCCGCGAGCCGGAGATGGTCAAGGCCTACCGGGACACCTGGGAGCTGGGCCTGCATTCCTATCTGACCTACATGCGCGACCGCCTACTCTTAGCGCGTGAACTCCTAAAGCCATCGGGATCGATTTTTGTGCAGATCAGCGACGAAAACCTCCATCACGTGCGAGAGCTGATGGATGAGGTATTCGGGGCGGAGAATTTTTGTGCTGTTATACCGTTTTCAAAATCAACAGGTACATCAACTAACTTACTGAGTCAAGAATTTGACTACCTTTTATGGTATGCACGCAGAAAAGAAATAATAAAATATAAGCAGCTTTATTCCGAAAAAAACGTAGATTCTTTTGCTAGCTATAAGTATCTTGTGAATCCAATTACTATAGACATAAGGCCATTAAGTCGAGAAATCCGTGAAGGTAAAGAAGAAATTCCTAATGGGTATAAAATTGCTCAATTAAGCTTTGCTGTTTCTCAAGATCCAGGAAAACCTGAAGATCGATACTATGAATTTAAAGGTATTATGTATGATTGTGGAGTTTTTAGGCATTGGAAGACTAAGAATCCTGAAGGACTAGACCGACTTGCCAAGGCTAACCGCCTTATCGGGTTGGGTTCGCAACTAAACTACATAAGGTATCTCGATGACTTTAATGCTATTCCGATTTCAACACTATGGGCCGATACAGGAAGTGCTGGATATTCTAATACTGATCCAAAATTATACGTAGTTCAGACAGATACAACGGTAATAAAGCGTTGTATATTAATGACAACAGATCCAAGTGACCTAGTAATTGATCCTACTTGTGGCTCAGGTACGACAGCGTATGTTGCGGAGCAATGGGGGCGGCGTTGGATCACTATGGACACTAGTCGCGTTCCTCTCGCTCTCGCCAGGCAACGTCTCCTCACCGCTACATATGACTGGTATGAACTCAAAGAAGAAGAACGTGGTCCTGCAGGCGGATTTGAGTACAAGAATCAAGATGAATCGCGGAATCCCAAAATAATCGGGCCAGGTATCGTGAAACATATAATGCTCGAGAATATTGCAAACGATGAACCACCTAAAGAAGAAGTTCTTGTCGATAGACCGGAACGCCGAACAGACATTGTGCGTATTTCCGGACCCTTCGTACTGGAAGCCACTATCCCCACGCCCATCGAACTAGGGGATGAAGATAGACCCGCGGCGGAGGATCACGGTTCCTTCATAGACAGGATGCTGGAAGTCCTCCGGAAGTCTCCCATCCTCCACCTGGGCGGGGGAAAGACGGTGGAGCTCAAGAATATCCGCATGCCCGCCAAGACCCTCTCCTTGAGCGCGGAAGCCTTGACGGAGAAGGGACCTGTGGCCATCGTCTTCGGGCCTGAGAACGGGGCGGTGAGCGAGCGGACGGTCTTCGAGGCCGCCAAGGAAGCCAACGCCAAGAACTATACCCATCTCTACGTGATCGGCTTCGCCATCCAGCCGAATGCCCGGAAGCTGGTGGAGGAATGCGAAGGGGTGGTGGGCACTCCGGCAGTCTATATCCAGGCTACCCCTGATCTCATGATGGGCGACCTCCTCAAGAACATGCGCTCCAGCCAAATTTTCTCCGTCTGCGGTTTGCCGGACGTATCCATTAAAAAAGTCCCGACTGATAAAGCGGGCGAACCCCTGCATTATACGGTCACCCTCAAGGGTCTGGATGTTTTCGATCCCTCCAGCATGGAAACCCGGTCCCTCTCAGGCTCCGATGTCCCCGCCTGGTTTCTGGACGCGGACTACAACGATCTCTGCTTCCACGTCTCCCAGGCTTTTTTCCCCCGCACCAGCGCCTGGGAGTCTTTGAAAAAGGCCCTCAAGGGTTCCTATGACGAGGCTGTTTGGGACCATCTCTCCGGCACGGAGAGCGCCCTCTTCGAGGCAGGCGAGCACGGGAAAATAGCCGTCAAGGTGATCGACGACCGCGGCAACGAACTCATGGTGGTGAAGAACCTGGCGGAGGCCAAGAAATGATCCGGCGGGTGAAGATCAAGCGGTTCAAGAGGTTCGAGGAAGAGATATTCGAGTTGCCCGGGAATATTGTTTTGGCCGGGCCCAACAATATGGGAAAATCCACAGTCTTACAGGCCATAGCGGCTTGGGGCTTGGCCTTGGATAGATGGAAACGTATTAATGATTTCCAGCGGCATGGCGGGAGCTACCCTAAGGCGCCCATAACGAGGCAGACATTCGCCGCCGTTCCATTGCGTTCATTCGATTTATTATGGAAAGACAGGCAATATCGAGGAACAATCGAGATTTCTCTCGTTATGGATGGATGCACCGTTACTATGGAGTTCTCGGCTGACAGCACTGAGCAGATCTTTGTTCGCCCGAACGAGTCAATCGATCCCGCCGTATTACGGCAATTATCCATAAACACGGTTTATGTCCCGGCAATGTCAGGATTGAGTACTGATGAGCCGGTATTGCAACCCGCGAAGATCGATCAACTTCTGGGCCAATCCCGCCCCGGTGAAGTCCTTAGGAATCTCCTCCTCGCGGCCTCCCGTTCTACCGGGGTCTGGGATAGCCTCAACGATTCCATACGGCGGCTTTTCGGCTATCTGCTCATACCCCCGAATGGAGATGGACCAGATATCATAGCGGAATACGCTCAAGCCGTTGACGGACCGCGGTTCGACATAGCCAGCGGCGGTAGCGGCTTCCAACAAGTCCTGATGCTCGTCACCTTCCTTCTGACCAAGCCCGCATCCGTCCTTCTCGTGGATGAGCCTGACGCGCACTTGCACGTGATTTTACAGGACATCATCTACGATGAATTGCGCAGCCTAGCGGTGAAGCAAAAATCGCAGCTCGTCATAGCGACCCATTCGGAGGTCATCATCAATTCCGTGGATCCCCGGGAGTTGTGCATGATGTTCGGACGCCCGCGCATGCTGGCGGATACGGAAGAGCGCGCGCTTCTCATGAGGAGCCTGGGCTGCCTTGAGAATAACGATATAGTCCTGGCCGAGAACGCCTGCGGAATCCTCTATGTCGAAGGACATACGGACCTGGCTATCCTGCGGGAATGGGCTAGGATACTTGACCATCCCGTCTATCCCTTCCTAATGAAGGATGTCTTCTGGAAACCCCTCGTCTGGGAGCTCCGCAGTCAAGCCAAGGGCATCAAGGCCGCTGACCATTATGAGAGCCTCAAGCTCGTGCGGGAGAATCTGCCCGGGCTCATCCTTATGGACGGGGATGATAACCCGAATGTTACGGAAACGGAAATCACCGGAAGAGGACTTCAGAGGCTACGATGGCGCCGATATGAGATTGAAAGCTATCTCGTAAATCCGATTGCCTTGGGAAGGTTCGTGGAAAAAATGGTCGGAAGCGTCGAATCATCAATCATGCATATTGATGATTTGAAAAAGCATTTTGAGGAGACGTACCCGCCCGCATTTTTGCGAGATCCTCTCGTCGATATTCCAATGCTGGTCGGCACGAAGGCGAGAAAGGACTTGATACCTCCGGCATTGACGGCCGCGGGCATTAACGGCGTACCATATACGCGATTCTTTGAAATTGCCGCCCTCATGAAGCCCGACGAGATCCATCCTGAGGTCCGTGAAAAACTCGATGCCATCCAGAGGGCCTTCAACCTATGAGCGGTTACGAGGTAGAGAAGCCCATCCTCAATTCCCCCTACGAGGAGCCCAAGGAATACTGGAACCTGAGGGAGGGCGAGACGCCGGAGCGAGCGCAGGGGCGGCGTCCCGCCATGTATTACTACCGGCCGCCTTCCAAGGAATCAGACAGAAACTCGAGCGGTCCAGGCGTGGCTATAGAACTTAAACTCGTAAACCGCATTCGCCAGCGTCTCGCCGAATGGCGGGGATCGGGTTATCCAGGCGTATCGCGCGTCACCCTTGAATTGCTGCGGTACTGGCAGAGGGAAGGGCGTCATCAGCGACTCTTCTTCGCCCAGTTGGAAGCCGCGGAGACTATCATATTCCTGATCGAGGCCAGGGCTGATTTCAAGCAAGGCATAGAAGTGCCCTTGGACGAGCCCGGAGATGACGGAAAGGCCAAGGGCTACGCCGCATTCACCCGCTACGCCTGTAAAATGGCCACCGGGGCGGGGAAGACGACCGTGATGGCCATGATCTCCGCTTGGAGCGTCCTCAATAAAGCCGCTTCCCGCGCGGATAATCGATACTCCGATATCGTCCTCGTCATCTGTCCCAACGTGACAATCAGGAACCGCCTCCAAGAACTGGATCCTTCTCGCGGGGAAGGAAGCCTTTACCGCACGCGGGATCTCGTCCCGAGCCACCTCATGCCCGATCTCTGCCAGGGGCGGGTCATCGTCACCAATTGGCACGTCTTCGAAGCCCAGGCCATCCAGACGGGCGGCACCGGTTCGCGCGTATCAAAGGCCGGCGTGGAGCTACGGACCCAGGAAACTATAACGATCGGCTCTAAGAGCCAGGTCGTGCGCGGAAAGCGGTACCTGACGGAGAAGGACTTAAGGCGCCAGACGGACGCGGGGCTCCTGAAAATTCTTTCCGAAGCCCGCGAGAAGAACGGAGAATTGAAGAAGGTGACGGTGGAGGCGCGGCGTTACGTGGAAAGCGACGCCGCCATCGTCAAGCGCGTGATAGGGCGTGAGACGGGCGGCAAGGGCAATATCCTCGTCTTCAATGACGAAGCCCATCATGCCTACAGGATAAGGCGCGAGGAAGAGGAAGCCTCCGACAGCGAGCTCTTCGATGATGAGGACGAAGAGGAAATCGAAGAGAATTTCTTCAAAGAAGCCACAGTCTGGGTGGAAGGCCTCGATAGGATCCATTCCCAGCGCGGCATCAATTTCTGCGTGGACCTCTCGGCCACCCCCTATTACCTTGGGCGAGTAGGGCAGCGCGCCAACCGGACCTTCCCCTGGGTAGTGAGCGACTTCGGCCTCGTTGATTCCATAGAATCCGGGCTCGTGAAGATACCCCAGCTCGCAGTCAGGGATAGCACGGGCGCGGAAATCCCCGGATATTTCAATATCTGGCGTTACATAGTCGAACGCCTCACCTCAGCTGAGAAGGGCGGCTCCAAGGGCAGCCCCAAGCCGGAAGCCATCCTCAAATGGGCCAATACTCCTATCACCATGCTGGGCGCCTACTGGGATGAACTCCGCCTGGAATGGGAAAAACATAAGGACGATCCCCGTCCGCCCGTTTTCATCCTCGTCTGCAAGACCACGAAGATCGCGAAGGTCATTTTCGAGTGGCTGGCGGAGGATAATCCGCCCTCGGGGATACCTTCTTGCGGGATCAAGGGCTTCCGGAACGAGGATGGACGGAAGAGCACCATCCGCGTCGATACAAAAGTGGTGCATGAGACCGATACCGAGGGCGCAAAGGGGGATGAATCCCTCTGGATGAGGTTCACTTTGGATACCGTCGGGAAACGCTCCTGGACTATGGATAGCCAGGGGCGGCCGGTGTATCCCGAGGGCTTCGAGGATGTTGCGAAAAAACTGAACCGTCCCTTGACCCCGCCCGGCAGGGATGTGCGTTGCATCGTGAGCGTGGGCATGCTAACTGAGGGATGGGACTGCAACACCGTTACTCATATCGTCGGGCTCAGGCCCTTCATGTCCCAGCTCCTCTGCGAGCAGGTCGTAGGCCGCGGGCTCAGGCGCGCTAGCTATGAAGTCGGGGAAGACGGTCTCCTGACCGAGGAAGTATCCAAGGTCTTCGGCGTCCCCTTCGAGATCGTTCCCTTCAAGGCCACGCAAGGAGCCCCTCCTCCCCCTCCGCCGCCCCGGAAGCACGTCCATGCGCTTCCGAGCCGTTCAAGCCTTGAGATCGTTTTCCCCCGCGTAGAAGGCTACGCCCAGGCAGTGAATAACCGCATCTCCGTGGAATGGGATTCGGTGGCGTCACTCGTCATCGATCCCTTGAATATCCCGCCTGAGGTCCAGATGAAGGGGGGAATTCCCAATAATCAAGGCCGTTTCAGCGTCATGGGACCGGGGAAGATCCAGGACATCAGCTTGAATCCGTATCGGAAGGGGAAGCGCGTCCAAGAGCTCGCCTTCGAATTGGCGAAGGATCTAGCGAGGGATTATTCCGGGCAGGCCGGTTGCCATATTCCCGTACAAGCTCTTTTCCCGCAGATATTGGCGATATCGCTGAGATATCTGACTGAAAAAGTGATCGCCAAGGAACCCGCGGCCGTAGTGGACGCATTCCTTTCTCCTTATTACGGTTGGATCATAGAACGGCTCCTTGGGGCCATCAAGCCGGACATTAGCGCAGGAGAAGCGCCGGAACTTCCCAGATTTGAAATCAACCGCGGGCCCGGTTCGACGTCTGAAGTCGATTTCTGGACCGGAAGGGATGTGCGGGAAACGGTGAAGAGCCATGTGAACTACATCGTCGCCGATACGAAAGTCTGGGAGCAGAGCGCCGCGTATAGGATCGAGGCGCATCCCGAAGTCGAAGCCTTCGTGAAGAACGCCGGATTGGGCTTCGCCATCCCCTATTTCGCGAACGGTCAGAATCATGACTACATACCAGACTTCATAATCAGGATGAAGGGACAGAGGCCGCGCTTCGTAATCCTCGAAACGAAGGGTTTCGATGAAATGGCCGAAATCAAGGAACAAGCGGCGAGGAGATGGGTTTCCGCGGTCAATGCGGATGGAAGATACGGAGTATGGCGGTATTCCATGGTGAGAGAGATAGAAAAAGTGACAGACGTACTTGATTCTATCAAATGAGGCTGAATTCCCGGATGTCATGAGAATAACGAGGCATGGGGATTAAGAGGCATTTTATAAAGCCGACGGTGAAATGAAGAAATACCTGGCATTTTTTCATCTGGTAGGGGAAATGACTTAGGGGGACTCATGGAACGACCGATGCAAGCGAATTCGACGTGTTGGTTTGTCGGGGCGACATTCAGTGGAACTCAAGATCAAACGCAACGCTTTCTGGAAAACGGAATATGGGAAAACGGCTGTACGTCGAAGTACCTTGAATACGTAAAGGCGATGAAGGTCGGCGACCGGATCGCTATAAAGTCTTCGTATACCCGCAAAAAGAATCTCCCCTTCGATAACCGCGGTAGAAGCGTTTCCGTCATGGCTATAAAAGCTATCGGGGTAGTGACGGGCAATGAAGGCGACGGTCACCACGTCTCGGTACGGTGGACGCAGGTTAATCCTGTCCGGGAATGGTACTTCTATACGAATCGGATGACGGTGTGGCGCCTTATGCCCGGTGATCCTTATAACGATGCGCTTATAGCCTTCGCTTTCGAGGGGAAGCCTCAGGATACCGGGTGGATCAAGAATCAACCCTACTGGCGGGAGCGTTATGGGGACGGCGCGGAAGGAGACGCGCGCTTCCAATGGACATCGTTTTATGAATCCCTTGCTGACGCCCTCCTGTCATTCAAAGAAAAAAGGGGAGAGCTCATAAAAATACTTCATGACATATCCAAGCGCGTCGACGGCATCTCCATCCTAAATGATCAATACAAGGACGGGACGACAGGTCTCATGAGGGATATCTGCCCTTTCACTGCGATAGGGGCGTTTAATAGAGGCATAACGGATGAAAACAGGAAAAAGATTGCCGCAGAACTTGCAAGTGCATTGAAGGTGGATGCTGCTCTTCCCGTATCTTTCGAAGGCATACCGGTCGTGAATAATCAAAAGTCATGGTTCTACGCGTATGAAAAAGACAGAAAGCCGGGGGATATCGATGCCCTGTGGGAAGTCTTCGAAAGGGCTGTCCGGTATGCGGACTCCGATGAGGGAGGAATCGACGAGAAAGAAGCCTTCATGACCGCGTATGATGCGGCGGCGGGCGTGCTCGGCGTCGGTTGGAATTTGACGATGGGGCTCTATTGGGTACGTCCCTGGAATTTCATATCGCTGGATAGCCGGTCAAGGACCTATATCGACCAGAAACTCGGATTGAAAATAGGAAAAGGCGGCTTGAAAAAACAATCAAGCGCCGAGGAATACCTCGGTTTGGCCGAATTGCTCGATTCGCGGTTCAAGGAGGATGCGTATCCTGTTCACTCCTTTCCCGAGCTTTCTCTCGCCGCTTGGAAGTACAGCGGCGGCGGAGAAGACGGAATCCGGGAATCCGCAGCGGAAACCGGCGCAGATGACGCCGAGCCCGAGGCGGATTATACGGCGCCGGTAGCTCCCATACAAACATACACGGTGGATGACGTAATCGCCGATGGATCCTTCGTCGAGCGCGGCGTTCTTGAGGCGATGGTCGATGCTCTTCATGAAAAACAGAACATCATCCTTCAGGGTCCTCCCGGAACGGGAAAAACCTGGCTCGCCAAGCGCCTCGCTTACGCATTACTCGGGAAAAAGGATGAAAAAAGAGTGCGGTTGGTTCAGTTCCACGCGAACCTTGGGTATGAGGACTTCGTCCGCGGCTATCGCCCGAACGGAGAGGGCCGGCTGGATCTCGTGGATGGGCCTTTTATGGAGATGGCGCGTGCCGCCTTCGATGATGCGAAGGAAAAGTACGTTGTCGTCATAGAGGAAATAAACAGGGGGAACCCAGCCCACGTTTTCGGCGAAATGCTCACCCTTCTAGAGGCGGATAAGAGGACGCCGGAGGAGGCCTTGGAGCTTTGCTACCGGAAGTACGTTGGAGAGCGCGTGAGCCTCCCCAAGAACCTCTACGTGATAGGGACTATGAATCTCGCGGACCGTTCGCTCGCCCTCGTCGATATGGCTTTCCGCAGGCGTTTCTCGTTCTTCGACTTGGAGCCAGAATTCGGGGACATATGGAGCGCCTCAGTGAGCGGGAAGAATAAAATAGATAGGTCATTCTTGATCAAAATAGGATCGAGGATCGGAAATTTAAACGACATCATAGCGCAGGATAAAACGCTGGGTCCGCAATACCGGATAGGGCATAGCCGTTTCACTCCCTCCGGGAATGAAATCATCCGCGAGCCGCAATCCTGGTATATTAAAATTATCCAACACGATATCGGGCCATTGTTAACCGAGTATTGGTTCGATGACGCCGACAAGGTGAAAAAAGCGAAAGAATCCTTGCTAGAAGGCATCTGATGGCGGATTCCGAGATAGGTTTCATCGGTCGGATCCCTGTCAAGAATCTTTGGTTCCTGATGTTTTACGCCGCTGGCCTCGCTCGAGAGATCGGGGCCGCTCGTAGATCTGTGGCGGAGAACCCTGAAGATATTCCCGATCTTGTCGCGGGGCTCCTGTCTCACAGAGTGGAGCTATGGCTTCACCGAAATTTAGGACGCGGATTCAGAAGAAGGGAGGCCGTCCTTGGACGGGTCCGGGGAAGGATCCTCCTCCTGGAAACGGAAACGAGGCGGCTCCTTAGCCGCGGCAAGTTAGCATGCCGTTTCGATGAATTGACAATCGATACCCCAAGGAACCGCTTCATTCGCTCCGCGCTCGAGAGTCTTTCGCATATTGTCCAGGAAGGGCCTATCGCCCGGAAATGTCGGTCTCTCGGCGCCATGCTTCGGAAGGTCGGCGTTATTGGTGAAAATCCAGGTATCCGCGGCATGTCGAATGAAGTGTTCGGGCGCAATGATGCGATTGAAAAGCCGATGGTGGAGTTAGCAAGACTCGCGTTCAAGATGGCTATTCTCACGGAGGAGGCCGGCGCTATAGCCTTGCCGGTTCCCGATAGAGAGGAAATATGGGCGAGGAAGTTATTCGAAAAGGGCATAGCGGGATTCTATTCCGCCGTTCTGCCGGAATCCGAGTGGATGGTAGAGGCCGGGAAACGTCTTGCATGGAAAATCGACCTCATGACGCCGGACATCTGCGCATATCTACCGGTGATGATCACGGATATCATCGTTCAGAAAATAAAGTCGAGCAGAAAAATCATCATAGATACGAAATTCACGGAGGTATTGAAAAGAGAACGGTTTGGAAAGGAGAGACTGAGGAGCGGCTATGTCTATCAAATGTATTCGTATCTAAGGAGTCAGGAGCAAGCCGGAGATGCCGGTTCGCTTGCATCCGAAGGCTTATTGCTCCACCCTTCCATAGGATATGAATTCGATGAAGGGGTCGTGATACAAGGACACTATATCCGTTTCGCTACGGTAGATTTATCGGGGCCGATTCAAGATATCAGAGATCGATTGTTGGAGGTTATTGAAGAAAAAACTACAGCCGATAGTCCGGCGGACGATCGAACGGGTTACCATGCCAAGTTTCCGTAATACGAGTCCGATGATTCCATCTCGCGCGGTACGCGGCGTTGTCATCGATTCTATGAAAAAATCTCGCATCTCAGCACCAATTTATCTAAGAATTAATCCCGATATTCTACCATCTATCGCTTCCTCGTTTTTCGTCTCGCACTCCCAGATGGTTATCACGCGCCATCCCAGGCGCTTCAATTCCCGCTCCTTCCGTTTGTCCCGCTCGCGGTTCGTCCTTATCTTCTCTCGCCAGTATTCGACATTGCTCTTCGGCCTGCTCATTGCCGCGCAAAAATGGTGCCCATGCCAGAGGCAGCCATGAACCATGATCACGGTCCTATAACGCGTCAATACGATGTCCGGCGTTCCCGGAAGATCCCGCCTACAAAGCCTGAACCTGAACCCGAGCGCGTGAAGCCTTTTCCTCACGCGGAGTTCCGGACCCGTATCCCGGCTGCGGATCTTGGCCATGAGCGCGGACCGTTCCGAGGGAGTCAATGTATCCGGCATGGCCATTATATCGAAGAAGAGGTCTGTAGCTTCAAGAGAAAAGTAGTGGGGGTAGCGGAGAAGACCGGAAGCGGCGTAAACGCCGCTGAGGACTTCGGAGCGTGGGGGAGCCGCGTCAAAGCAGTTATCCAGGGAGCCGACTCAACCCGTTCGTGAATGGTGCGGATTATCGTGGGAATGGCGCGGGTGGCGGAGAAAAACGCGGCCGAAGGACTCGAAGTACCCTTCGCCAGACTGAGGACGCGTTTTTCTCCACCAGGCCCCGCAACCCAATAAGACAATCCGCATCATTCACGATGAAGTCGAGACGCTCCCCCTTCCTGCACCGACGAGATCCGCAAGAAGCGCCTGGCCGGCATCTACAAGGACGACAAGCAGTCCAGCTACCGCTGTTCCCACGAGAACCCCTACATCCAGCAGGTCTACGAGGAGTTCCTGGAGAAGCCCGGCAGCCACAAGGCGCACAAGCTCCTCCACACGCACTACGAGAAGAAGGAACTGTACAGCAAGTAAGAAAAGAAGCGGGAGAAACCTTCAAAAGGTTTCCCCCGCGCCCCTTTCCAACGGTGCCTCAGGCTTCGGGGGAAGGGGAGAAGAGAGAGCGAGAGCAAGGCCGTCCAGCGATGAGCGGGGCGGCCTTTTTTTGGTGGTCTCATCAATTATCGTTGAAGCGATGAGGCGCTTTTATATGATAACTAGTCAATGAATGATGCATAAAATAGTATATTGCGATGCATAAAAAAAGGAGTATAATATGCATAGAGGGAATGCGATGAGAACGACCCTGGACCTGCCCGAGGCCCTAGTAAACGAGGCTATGCGGGTGACGAAGATCACTGTGAAGACGGAGCTCATCAAGACCGCGCTTAAGAACCTCATCCAGCGGGAGAAGGTAAAAGATATCGCGTCCTTTTTCGGTAAGGTGGATCTCGACCTCGATCTTGACGCCCTGAGATCGCGATGAACGCGGTCCTCGTCGATACCTCTGTATGGGTCTCCTTCTTCCGAGGCGAGCCCGCCGTGCGGCCACTCGCCGCTTTGCTGGAATACAATCAAGCCTGCGTGAACGACCTCATCCTGGCAGAACTTCTGCCTTCCTTGGCCGTGCGGAAAGAACGGCGGCTCGCGGAGCTCATCCGTTCTGTGGAGCGGCTTCCCTTGCGCGTCGACTGGGAGGATGTGATCGCCATTCAAACGAATAACCTGAAACAGGGGCTCAACAAAGTCGGTATCTCGGACATCATCATCCTACAGAACGCGGTTCAAAACGGGGCTGCGTTGTATTCGCTGGATAGACATTTCCCTATGATGCAGAAAAGAAGCGGTGTCGCTCTATTCGAGGAGTAACCCTAATATGCTCCCCTAACCTATATACCGTCTTTTGATTTTCGCACTCAATGTCGACCGCTCCGCGGAACGCAGTATAGCGAGCGAAGCGAGCGTTAGCCGCGAGTTACCGCCCCAAAGGAGCCGCGCTCGCGCTATTCGCGGCGGAAGGGATGCCTCACCGGGAAAGCGCGGGTGGGTTGAGAAAACATGCCCGAGGGAATTGCAGTACTCTGCACTCTGACCGAGGGCGTGTTTTCTCAACCCAGGCCCTGCGCCTCACCGGAATAGCATCCCTTCCGCCTCGATGAAGCGTCCGCGCTCCCCCTTCTCATAGGAAGTATTGCCGATACGAAAAATCCCCAGCCGTGGCATGATCTATGGCCATGGAGGCCCGTCCTCGGCGCTGCCGCGGCTCGGGGCCGCTCGAACCGTGGAGGTCGGCATGGCCTGCGTGGACGAAAAACGTCCTGTCGCCCAGCTGCTCATCCGCCGCCTCCGATACTCGCGATTCCATTTTTCATTAAGGAGATTCCGACATGAAGAGAACCACGCTTTCCCTCATGGCATGGGCATTGACGGGGCTGATCATGCTCGTAGGCGGCATGCAGGCTTTCGCCCAGCCCGCCATAGTCTATTCCCTCGCGAAAGATCCCGACATCCAGGGCATGGCGGTCGGTAAATCCTTCGAGAGCACGACCTGGCTGATACGCTCGGGCGATCCGGCGCTGACTATCGCCGACAAGGGCGGCGTCAAGGTCATCAAGATCGTCGGGCGCGACGTGGACTGGGACTGCATCGACCTCAGGAACCTCGCCTCCCTGCCCGACGGATTCAAATACACCATTAAGGCTACGGGCGTCGCGAATTCGGGCGACAAGATGAAACTGTCACAGGGGAAGGGGCCGTATAAGACCCACGTCACTCAGGACGTCGGCGCGACCGGGGCCTTCGCCCTCGAGAAGACCTTCACGTACGCGGAGCTGCAGGACGAGAAGGCGGTCCGCATACAGACCGAGGGCACCTTCGGCAACTTCACCGTGGAGGAGATCATCGTCACGAGCGTTCCGGCCCCGATGATGGGCGCCGCCGAACAGGAAGCCGCCGCCGGCGCCGCCATGGACCCGATTTCCATCACGTTCAGCGCCGCAGACAAGGCGCGCTGGGGTGCGAAGTTCACGGTCCCGACGGATACGAACGCCGCGATGGAGTGGGTGTCCGATTTCGGTAACGGGGACAAGTCCTCCCTCAAGGGTTCCCACCTCGCGTCTTCGAAGGATTACACCGGCGCGCTCAACGCCATCCGCCTCGCCTTCGACAAGCCGCTCGCGAAGAACGCCGTATACACCGTGACCTACGACGTCTACGTCCCGGCGGCGGGGAATAAGGGGAAGGATACGCTCACGGGGCCGGGCTTCGTCCTGAACGGCGATTACGCGGGCGCGAGCGGCGTGGTCAAATTCCCGGTCGCCTTCGGCACGATCGATATCGGATCCTGGAAGACGGTAAGCGCCTCGACGCCGGTCGGCGGCCTGGGCGACGCGCTCAAGTCGATCGACTTCCGCTTTGTGGTCAACGAGGCGGCCAAGCACCCGGACGTCTGGTACATAGACAATATCAAGATCTCGCAGAAGATGCTCCTCGGCGCGGACGCGGAGCCCGACTACATGAAGTATCCGGCCCTGAAGGACGTCTACAAGGACTACTTCCTCATCGGAACGGCCGCCGTGAACGGACGCATGGCCGATGAGAAGCTCGACATCGTCAAATTCCATTTCAACTCCTTCACGCCGGAAAACGAGATGAAGCCCAATAGCGTGCAGGGGGCTAAAGGCGAGTTCAATTTCGAGCCCCTGGACGAGCAGTTCGCGAAGGTCCCGGGCATGGCCTTGATCGGCCACACGCTCGCTTGGCATTCCCAGTCGCCGACGTGGATGTGGGGGGCGCCGACCGCGCTGAACGCTAAGAAGGCGAAGGCCAACATGGACGCCCATATCGCCGCGGTCATGAAGCGCTACGGGAAACGCCTCTACTCCATAGACGTGGTCAACGAGGCCATGGCGGACGGCGCGAGCGACGCGGACTGGCGGAAGAACCTTAGGACGAACGAGGGCTGGTACCTCGCCATGGGCCCCGCGTGGGTCGAGCAGGCCTTCCTTTCCGCGGCCAAGATCGTCGACGCCAATAAATGGAACTGCAAGCTCTACTACAACGATTACAACCTCGACTATCCCGCCAAGGCGAAGGCCGTCTACGAGATGGTGAAGGACATCAACGCCAGAAACGCCAAGAAGCGCAAGAACGGCAAGCCGCTCATCGAGGGCATCGGCATGCAGGCCCACTACAGCGAGGGCACGCAGGCCGCGAACGTCGAGGAGTCGATCAAGCTCTTCTCCACGCTTCCGGGCGTATCCATCAGCGTCACCGAGCTGGACGTCACCTACGCCAACACGGGCGTCCTCACGGCCGCGCAAGCCAAGGCCCAGTCGCTCAAGTACGCGGAGCTCTTCGACGTCTACAAGCGGAATGCCGCGGGCCCGGCGAACGGCAAGAAGGGCCGGATCGAGCGTGTCACGTTCTGGGGCACCAACGACGGGGACAGCTGGCGGGGCGGGAGCTTCCCCCTCCTCTTCGACAAGAACCTCCGCGCCAAGGAAGCCTTCAAGGCGGTCCTGGACCCGGAGAAGCGCCTCGGCGCCGTACTCCCTCCCGCGGGCAGGACCTACGAGGCCTACCCGCCGCTCAAGGACGTCTACAAGGATTACTTCACCCTCGGCATCTTCGGCTCGGGCGAGATAGAGGCCTTGATCCATAATTACGCCTGCTTCGCGCCGGGCAACGAGATGAAGCCCGACATGACCCAGGCCCAGAAAGGCGTATTCACCTACGAGGCCGCGGACGCCAAGTTCAAGACGCTTTCCGAGCGCAACAAGGACATGGTCTTCTACGGCCACACGCTGGCATGGCACTCCCAGTCGCCCACGTGGCTCTGGGACGCGAAGCCGGCGAGGTTCGGCCAGCCGGGGACCTTCAATAAGGCCGTCGCCCTCGCGAATCTCCGGAACCACATCGACAACGTGCTCGGGTATTACGGCGGCCGCCTCAAGGGCGTGGACGTGGTCAACGAGGCGATCGGAACGGCGAAGCCGGGCGACTGGCAGGGTTCGCTCGCCAAGGGCGATGGCTGGTATCCGGCTCTCGAATGGCGCTGGGTCGAGCTCGCCTTCGCGCGGGCGGCCAAGGTGGTGGACAGCCATCCGGATTGGAACTGCAAGCTGATCTATAACGATTTCGGCCTGGACTCCCCGGAGAAGGCCCGCGTCGTCTACGAGATGGTCAAGGACATCAATGAGCGCTACGCGGCCCTGCGTCCGAACGGCAAGAAGCTGATCGAGGTCATCGGCATGCAGTCGCACTACAACCTGGCCACGAAGCCCTCGGACGTCGAGGCGTCCATCAAGCTGTTCGCGACACTTCCGGGCGTGAAGGTCCATATCACCGAGATGGACATCGGCTGCCCGCCCGGCGCCGCCCTCGCCGCGGAGACGGAGAACGACCAGGCGATGAAGTACGCCGAGCTCTTCAGGATCTACATGAAGTACGCTGCGGGCCCGGCCAACAAGGCGAGCGGCCCGAAGGTCGTCGAGCGCGTCAGCATCTCGGGCGTGAGGGACGCGGTCTCGGGTTGGCGGGCCGGCGAATACGCCCTGCTCTTCTCCTCGAACGGGCTCGCCAAGCAGGCCCTGCTCGCGGTCCTGGACCCCGAGGATTACCTCGCGAACCACAAGTACAGCCCCAAGGCAGCGAGCGCCGCGTTCAAGCCCGTGGACGGGATCTCGGTATGGGATACGGGCAGGGGGGACTCCTGGTCCGGCGCCAACATCATCCTGGGCAAGGACGCGTCCAAGTGGCCCTGGTCCGCGGCGGGCGAGGACGGGAAGGCGGCCTTCGTTCCGGAAAAGGGCGCGACGTACCGCATCAGCATCAACTACACGGCCATGGGGACGGCCGCCATCCGACTGCGCTGGGTCAAGGATAACTCGAATGGCGCTTACACCAAGGGCGACGCGGCGGTGGTCAACAACTATCCGTATGCGGCCGACAAGAAGGCCGTCACCATTCCCGCGTACTTCAACTCGGGCATGGTGAACGGCGGAACCTATACACTGGTCACCGAGATCAAGCTGGACGGCTCCCAGGCCGCCGACGGCTTGATCGGCAATATCGCCGTACGCGGCGGTGCGGGCGGCAACGCCTATACGATCAATTGGATCAAGGTCGAGAAGATCGGAACGGGAGGCGCCGACAAGCTCCTCGTCAGCTGGCCGAAGAAAGACTGAAGACGCGCGGGGCCTCGCACCCTATCAGGACGAGGCCCCGCACGCTTTGGGCCCTGTTTCAGTGCTTTCTGTACGCGCCGCTCAGGTAATTCGCGATGTCGTTCGCGTAGCGCTTCGAGAAGCGCCGGTCGCTGACGCCGCCTATGAAATTCGTATGGACGAAGCCGTCACCCATATCCGCTACTAGCCTGAACGAGGGGCAGAAGGACGAATCCATCCCCGCGTTGCGGAAAAACTGCCCCTGGTTCACGGTCGCGCGCGACCCGCCGAAGAAGAAGGGCCCACGGTCGAATCCGAGGAATGGAGGCAGGACCTTTCCGAACAGCACGTGCCTCATCATGATTTTTCGGACACGCCTCAACCGCTCCGGTTTCCGAGAGAGGGCTTCCTCGAGCGCGGCCGCGATGCATCGGCCCTTCTCCTCCCTCGTGAACCACGGATTCTCTTCCTCCAACAACACCCGATCGAAGGCCCCGAAGAGGAAAACGAAGATGTTGGACTCGTTCCACAAGTAGTCGAAGGCGGCCTGTCCCATCGGTTTTCTTCCGAATACGCGTTCTACGAGGTTCCGGTAATAGCGCTCGAAATATACCGCCCCGATCGAGTCCGCGTCGTAGCGGAAATTCCAATCGAGAAGGTATTGCCCATTTTTCATGGTTGACAGGTACGGCTTCGCCTGCGCTATGAATTTCTCCGCTTGGATCGAGTAGAGATCGAGCTGGATCTTCTCCATGTCCTCGATGGAGAGCGCGTCCTTGCCGCGAAGGAGGGACGCGATTCGATCCGCCCGGTACGACGCCATTGGAATCGTCTGCACCGGATGGCCGCCGTACCGGGACATGTCGTCATTGGCCGTCACGATGTAGCCTTCGGGCGGATCATAGGCCTTGGGCAGGTCGTCCTTGCCGAGCCACGAGACCGCTTCCCTGTCCCAGGCGGGCCGCGGCGCGAGCCCGTCGACGTCCCCGCCCCGGCGGATGGCGCGTCCGGACATTTGATAGCCGATATGGCCCGCATTGTCCGCGAGCACCCAATTGAATGACGTCGAATCGAAGGTCCGGAATTTTTCCATGCCTTCTTTAACCGTCGTGCAATGGAACATCTCGAAGATCGAAGAAATTTCGGCGGCGCCCGCGTTTTTCGCAGCGCTGTAGTGAAGGCAGAGGTAATAGCCGTCCGAACGGCCGTGCTCATCATAACCTTCGACGAGCCCGTGCTCGGTTTCCCAATAATCTAGATTCAGAGAGGCTTTATTTTTTACCTTGATTTCCTCGGCCCTTCTCTTGAGCGGCAGCCATTCATCGCCCCTGCGGTAGCGGCCGTCCTTGATTTCCTCGATTCGGTATTCAAGCATATCCATCATCGAGGCCGTGGGTCCCCAGGCGAGGTCCGGCGTCCGTCCGGTGACTGGCCCGGGAATGCCCGGCACGGTGAATCCTTTGAAGCGCCGGCCGGACAGGTTCAGGACGATCTCCTGCCAGATGGCGGGAAGGCGATCGATCTGGAGGTGGGGATCGTTGGCGAAGAGCGCCGTTCCTCCCGCCTTCTTCGGGCTGACCGCCCAATTATTGCTTGCGGAGAAGACGGGGAGAAGCCATTTAATCTCGTCAGGGACGATCAAGGGGGCCGTCTTCAGCTTCTTGATCATCTCCGTGTCGATCCGGCCGCGGATGACGGGGAAGAGGGATTGTATCTCGTCCTCGCTCACGCCGTTCCGAATCAGCTGAACTACGAATTTCTTAGCGGCGACGTTGAGGTCCATAAGGCCCACGTAGCCGAATCCGTTCACGATCCGGAGGACGTCCTCGGGCTTCCAGTCGTCGGGCGCGTATCCGACGAGCTTCCATTCCCATCGTGCCTTGTTGCTTGAGAACCACGCATTGCATCCATCGCAAAAGGCTTGCAGGTTTTCCTTCGCCTGGGGCTTCAGCCTGGAGAGCTCCTTTTCCGGCTCGGGAAGAAAGGGGAATGAACGGATGTACGTGTCGACGCCTGTGAGCCCTGGATTCAAGAATTCCGCGGCCCGTCCTGAAAAGATGATTTTCAACATGTACGCCTGGAGCTGACGGTCGTTCATCTGGACGAAGCCTTGGCCGTAGTAGAGGGCGGGCTCGGTTTCGGCGGATACCTCGGGAAGGCCGTGGGCGTCGCGTTCCAGGACGATCCCCCCGTACGGGCTTTCGATCCGCATCGGTCCGTTCTTGAATTCCATGGCTACCCTCCAAAAACCCGATTGTTTCGAAGAAGCTATATCCGCGTCAGTTACTTTATCGCAGCGTCGATGGGAGCCTCTGGCCGGACAGGCCGATCGTCGTGATAGAGTAGCCCCGGGGAGCCGCGTGGTCAAGTTTCGCATCGGCGATGCCTCCCCGGGCCGAGGAGCGACGGGACGGAATGAAGAACCTATATGAGCGGATGATGCGCGTCGAGGAGATCGACGTGGAGGTGGCCTGGCGGGCGGTGCGGCACGTCCGCCTTACCGTATTCCCGCCGGAGGGACGAGTCGCTGTGGCCGCTCCGCTCGCGGCGAGCGTCGATTCCATCCGATCGATCGTGGAGAAGAAACTCCCCTGGATCCGCGCGAAGTGTTCCGAGATGCGGTCGAAGCCCCCGAAGGCGCCGCGGGCGCTCAAGGACGGCGAGAGCGTCTATTACCGGGGCGAGCGGCTCGGGCTCAGGGTGGTGGAGGCGAGGGGGCGCGAGTCCGTCGACATGGAGGAAGCCGGGACCATCGTGATCAGCGCTAAGCCGGGGTCGACGCCGGAACGGAGGGCCGAGCTCCTGGGGAAGTGGTACAAGGCGAGGCTCCGGGAAGCGCTCGAGCCGCTCGTCGCGGAGTGGCGGAAGCGGCTCCGCGTTTCGGTCGCTTCATGGAGCGTGCGGAAGATGAAGACGAGGTGGGGGAGCTGCAATTACCGGAAGGGGCGCATCACCTTCAACCTCGAGCTCATCAAAAAGAGCCCCGAATGCGTCGACTACCTCGTCGCCCATGAGCTCGCCCATCTCAGGGTTCCGGATCACGGTCCCCGCTTCGTCGCGCTCATGGACAAGCACGTCCCTGGTTGGAAGGTGCTCAGGAAGAAGCTCAACGCGGCGCCCCTCATCCACGAGGAGTGGGATTACTGACCCTGGACGCGCCGGCCGCAGAAAGCGCGCCGGCCGCGGACGGCGGGCCTTCTCGTCTCCGGCGCCCGCCCTTTCCTTGACCTTCCCGGCGCTTTCGCCTAAGAATACCTGATCTTTCTCCCTGGAGCGCCCATGAGCAAGGAAAACGCAACGGAACTCGCCCTGGACTTCGGCCCGGACGGGAAGACCCTCCTCCCCGTCGTCACGCAGGACTCTCGTACCAAGGACGTCCTCATCCTCTCCTTCGTGAACAAGGAGGCCTTCGACGAGACTCGCCGGAGCGGCTTCGCCACCTATTGGAGCCGGAGCAGGAATGAGCTCTGGAAGAAGGGGATGACGAGCGGCGACATGCTCAAGGTGGACGAGATCAGGGTCAACTGCGAGATGAACTCCCTCCTCTACCTCGTCACCCCGCAGGGGCAAGGCGCCTGCCACGCCAAGCGCGCGGACGGCAGGGCGCACACGAGCTGCTATTACCGGAAGATCGGGAGCGGCGATTCCCTCGTCAAGGTCGAGGAGTGAGCATGGACAAGCGCCTCGTCATCGGCATGCCCGCGGGATCGCTCGCCTCGGCCTCCCGCGGCGGAAACCTCGTCACCCTCCTCGAGCAGGCGGGCTTCAAGGCCAAGGGCTACCAGGACGGCGGACCCACGAGCTTCCCCTCCGCGCCCTTCTTCTTCGGCTGGGACGGACGGCCTCAGGAGTTCGGCTGCCAGCTCGGCCTCGCGGAATTGGACGTGGCCATCGCGGGGGACGACTGGATCCGCGAGCGGAAGCTGGAGCTCCGCTACGAGTACGGGAAGGACATCGAGCTCGATCGCATCCTCCCCCTGAACCGCGGCCAGGTTCGCCTCGTGGGGATCGTGGACAAGGAGGACGGGCATCAGGACACGGTTTCCTTCCTGAAGGACCATTTCTCGCGGAAGAGCCTCCTCGTCATCGCTACGGAGATGCCCTATACCGCGCTCGACTGGATACTCTCGGCCATGGACAAGACGGGCATCGATCCCTCCCTCAGGAAGCACTCGGTCCAGAAGTACAAAACGCCGCCCAAGATCGAGAAGGGCGTGGTGGTTTACGAGACCTGGGGTAAGACCGAGGCCAAGATCAAGAACCTCGGCGCTGACCTCGGGCTCGAGATAACGCAGAGCGGGAGCGCGCTCGCGAACTACGGCCTCAGAATCATTGAAACGGTCTTCGAGTCCCAGTCGAGCATTTGGATACGCCCGAAGCTCCTCGAGGACGCGGAGAAGAAAGAGCTCCTCGAGATCTTCCTCATGAACCTCCAGGGGGCGCTCAACGCCGAGTCCAAGGTACTCCTCGTCTTCAACGTACGGAGCGCGGACTGCGCCGCGGTGGAGAAGTACTTGCGCGAGCAGAACCTCTTCGGAGACGAGCCCACGGTGAACCGGGGCAAGGACTATTCGGAGTACTCGGTACAACTCGACGCCTCGAACCCTTCCCTTCCGCTCGCCATGGCTCGGTACCGGCTGGCGGTCCTGGGCGCGCGCCATATAGACACGATCCCGGTGCTCTCGTCGATCCCGGGGAGATTTCCGCTCTAGGCGCGCCGGGTAGCGGAGGCGAAGCCTAGGCGATCGCCCTCGAAATGGCCGGCGCGCGGCGGAGGAGCGCCTCGTTCGTGAGCGCGTCCACCATGAAGAGCGCGAAGTCCGTCCGCCGGACTAGATTGCCCGCGATGGCCGGGTCGCCCACATGCTCGGCCCAGGCGGGCATGCCCCGGCTCGCGCCCTCCTCGAGGTCGCTGCCGCGGACGACAGTCCAGCGTCTATCGCTCGAGAACACGAGATCGCAAGCCCTGACCTGATCGTCAATGTCGAAAAGGCCGGTGAGGCGCGATAGTAGCTGCGCGACGCGCTCTTCCCGCTTGAGCCTCTCGGGATAAACGTCCTTATGGTCGCGGGTGATATGCCATCCGCAGGAGAATACGAGCCTTGCGTTCTCAGATGCGAGTTCGAGGACAGCGCGCGCCGTCCCCGATGCGTAGCGCTTCCTCCCCCATGGCACGAGCACGACGAGGACGCCGTCGCAATCTTTCACCGCCTCCGCGATGACTGCGCGATCGTCCGTATCGCCCGGGAATACGCGGATGCGGCCTTTGAAGTCGTCGAGCTTGCGAACGCTCTTTTCCCTACAGACCCCGGATACCTCATAGCCCCGGTCGAGGCAGTGTCCGATCATATAACGCCCGAGCTTTCCCGAAGCCCCGACGATGCAAACGCGCTTCATTCAATTCCCTCCTTGCTGAGCTTCTATAATTTCCGCGCGACCATCGCGTACCAGGGATGCGTGCCGATCGTGTTGATGAAGAGGAAGAGCGTCCCGATCTTGGGAAGAACGAAACCGAAGGCGGAAGCGCTGACCGCGATTCCGACGATGGAATCCGCTCTCGAGAAGGCGCGCGATTTCCTTCGCGTAGTCGATGACGTGGTCGGCGCCGAGGGAACGGGCGAGCTCCGCCTTCGCGGCGCTGCACACAGCCGTCACGTCTGCGCCGAGGATCTTGGCCCGCTGGACGGCGAATGTCCCCACTCCCGATGCCCCGTTAATGAGGACTCTCTGCCCCCGCTTCAGCCTTCCGTAATCGCGGAGCGCCTGGAGGGCGGTGACGGAGGCCATGGGGAGGGCGGCGCCTTCCACGAAGCTCATGCCCGTGATCCGTCCTCTTCAGGGCCGTCCGTCCCGCATTCTTCTGTCATGCGCTTCCTGAGCTCCTTCTTGCGCTTGCTATCGCTCTTCCCGCTCGAACCGGAACCTCCGATCCTGCCGAAGAGGATGCAGGAGAGCAGGAGAAGACCCCAGGCCTGCCAGTAACTCACCGCCTTGAGCCCGAAGATCTCCGGCATGAGCCAATTCCATAAGAGCATGACGATCCAGCCGAAAAGGAAGAGGAGCCCGACGCCGCCGAGGGCGAAGAGAATCCCCAGGACGACCTTTTCACCGAGCTTCCGTTCCTCCCACCAGCTGTCCATCTTATCCTTGTCTTCCCTCTCGGACATGTTTTCCTCCTTAATCCTCTATCCAATGCTTAAGCGCGCGCGACAAATTCCTGATCGCGTAGCGTTTCCTCGCCATCAGCGTATCGATGCTTTCTCCCGTGGCCTCCGCGATCTCCCTGAAGGTCTTGCCCCCGAACACTTGCGCTTCGATCACGCGTCGTTGTTCGCGCGGAAGGGCCTTGATTGCGTCATCGAGCGCGTCCGTGAGCCGGTCATGCACGTATCCGTCATGGGGGTCCAGCCCCACTTCCGAGATGATTTCCTCGAGCGTCTCCTCCGAGATGGCGATCTCGCCCGCGGATCGGCGGACCCTCTCATGGCGCCAGGCGTCGATCAACCGCCTGCCGAGGAGGGCGTTGATCCACGCGCCCAGGTTCCTGATGTCTGGAACCAGCGAGATCCGTTCCATCATTTCCGCGTAAGCGTCGTGGATCAGGTCTTCGGTTTCCTGGATCGTCTTCCCGGCTCGCTTGAGACGAGAGATGAAGCGGGGTTTTTCCCGAGAGTAGGCTTCCGCCACCCGATTCAGGGAATCTTGCGCATTGCCGAGCGGAGCCTCTGCCATATCCACGAGTATAACGACGGGCGGGCGGAGAAATTCGTGTATCGGGTTTTCTTTTTTTTATTCGCCGCGCTTTCCGTCCGTATCGGTCGTCAAGCGGCGCGGTTACGGAGACGGCGTCGGGAGGGCAGGATGCGGAGAGGACGCCACGGGCCCCGTCCGAGGCGTCCTCCAATCAGGCGATCATCGGGATCGATGGCGGTTCCCCATGATCCCGCACAGGATGGCCGCTCCCGCCGAGAGGAGGCCCGCCGGCAAGAAGACTGGCGCGAACGATCCGGTATGATCGAAGATCGCAGCTCCCGCCAGGGGGGCGAAGGCTCCGATCCCGAAAGCGGTGAACACGAGGCCGTAATTCGCGCCCATATTGCGGACCCCGAACCGCGCGGATGTGAGCGAGGGGAAGAGCCCGAGTATGACCGCGTAGCCCCAGCCGAGGGCGCCTGAGAGCGCGAGGAGGGTCGGCAGGTCGATAGCGACGAATTCAAAAACGAAGAAGACGAGGGCCTGGAACGCGAAGGTCGCGAGCATCACCCTCGTCGTTCCGAAACGGTCGGCGAGGAGCCCCGCGACGGGCCGCCCGAAGCCGTTCACGGCGGCGAAGACCGAGATGGCGAGCGCAGCCTCGTGCGCGGTCAGGTCGATGGCGTGTTGCGCGTACGAGGGTATGAGCCCGAGGGTGATGAAGCCGCCTGACACCGAGAGGATGAAGGTCGACCAGATCAACCAGAACTCGCCTGTCCGCGGCAAGTCCGAGGGCGAGGCGTCGGCGGCGGGCGCGGCTGTACGGGCGGCCGCACGCGCCGGAGAGGGGAGGCTCCAGCCCGCGGGGGGATTCGAGACGAGGCGGCTGCCGAGGAAACCGAAGGCGCTCGCGATAGCCGCTATGAGGAGGAAGGTCCCGTCGATTCCGAGCCGCGGGATGAGGACGTTCGCCTTGAAGGGCGCGAAGAGGACCGCCGCGAGCCCGAAGCCCATGACGGCGATCGAGACGGCGAGGGCGGGCCTGTCCGGGAACCATTTTCTCGCGGGCGGCGCGACGCAGGCGTAGCTCAGGCCGCAGGCCGCGCCGCCGAGGACGCCGTACGTGAGGACGAGCCACCAGGGGCTCCTGATGGTCCGTATCAGGGCGGAGAGCCCGTACGCGGCGAGGAAGAGCGCCGCGCCGAGGCCGGCGGTCTTCTTCGGGCCCCAGGCGTCCTGGAGCCTTCCCCCCGGCACCATGAAGACGGAAAAGACGACCATGAAGACCGTGAAGGGAAGGGTGGCCTGGAACCGCGTCCAGCCGAACTCCCCCATCATGGGGATGACGAATACGCCCCAGGCGTACGAGATGCCGCCCACCAGCGCGATGATGAATCCCCCGACGAGCGCTTTCGTTCTTCCCATGCAGTCGCCTCCTCCGCGCGCCGCGCGGCCCGGAACGCAGGATCCACCCGGACGCCGCCGGGGCTACCAGTGTACCGTCGATCCGGGGGATGTCAAGTTTCGCGCGGAAAAGCGCTTGCGAACTCCGCCGATGGGCCGTAGGATCTTCGCATGGCGAAGGCGAAAGTGAGCGGAGCGGCGGGGGATACGTCGATCGATTGGCTGCTCGAGGAGAATGATCCATCCGTTCGGTACTTCACGCTGACGAAGCTCCTCGGCGAGCCGGAGGACGGCGCAGCGGCGTTGAAGGCGAGGAAGGCGATCATGAAGAGCGGTTCCGTCCCCGCGATCCTCGCCGCGCGGCGGCCGGACGGCGGGTGGGGGGAGATCGGCAAGGCTTATGAAGACAAGTACGGCGGCACGGTCTGGCAGATCCTCCTCCTCGCGGAGCTGGGCGCTGACGGCTCGAACGAGGCCGTCCGCGCGGGCTGCGAGACGCTCTTCGGCGCGGTCTGGGAGCGCGGGAGCGGCGGCTTCTCGGCGAAGGAGAGCGCGAAGGGGACGGGCGGTCTCCCCTCGTACGTGATTCCCTGCTTGACCGGGAACATGGTCTTCGCGCTCTCGCGCCTCGGCATGGGCGAGGACCCCCGGGTCCGGGCGGCAGTGAAATGGATAGGCGAATTCCAACGGTTCGACGACCTCGATACCGCCGCGCCCAGGACGCCGTACTACGATCGTTTCGAGATGTGCTGGGGCCGGCATAGCTGCCACATGGGCGTCGTGAAGGCGCTCAAGGGACTTTCCGCGGTCCCGCTCGCCGAGCGTGGAATAAAAGGGAAAGCCGCCGTCAAGAACGGCGTCGAATACCTTATGGCGCATCGGGTATTCAAGAAGAGCCACGATCTCGCGCAGATCTCCAAGCCCGGCTGGCTCAAATTCGGTTTCCCTCTCATGTACCAGACCGATGTCCTCGAGATCCTCTGGATCCTCGCCGACCTCGGCGTCGCCGATCCTCGCATTGACGAAGCCTTGGAGGAAGTGCGCAAGGCCAGAGGGAAGGACGGACGCTGGACCATGCGGAACAGCTACAACGATAAAATGCCTGTCAGCATCGAGTCGAAGGGCAAGCCCTCCAAGTGGATCACCCTCCGCGCCCTTCGCGCCCTGCGCCTCGCCCGCTAGCGGCGAGCCCCGCGATTCCCAGGATAAACGATCCCGCGTATGCATCGGGAAGCACTTGCGCGACCGCCTTCTAGATGAGTACCCTCTCCGCATGAGCATCAACGACTTCCTGGATTTCATCGCCGACCACGCACTCGCGTCCATCCTGGTCCTCGCGATCGCGCCGGTCGCTGCTTTGCTCTGGGGTTTCTTCCATAAGTCGGGAGAGGGGAAGAACGCGCCCTGGAAGTACGGATACGCGGTGCTCGTCTACCTCGCCGCGGTTCCCGGGATGTTCGCCGCGGTCCTCCTCGCCTATTCCCTCTTCTTCACGAGACGGGATCTCCTCTCTGTGAACGCCATCGCATACTTCCTCCCGCTCATCTCTATGGCGATAACGCTCGTCCTGATCAGGCGGCGTGTCTCCTTCGACGACGTGCCCGGTTTCGGGAAGCTCTCTGGCCTCATGATGATGCTCGGCGCGAGTTTCGCCCTCGCGCTCCTCATCGACAAGACTCGGATATTCTTCGGATTCTTCGGCACGATCGACCACTTGCTCCTTCTAGTGGCCGGTATTTTTGTCCTCATCAAGGTGGGGTCCCGGCTCGCGTTCGGGCGGAAAAGGCGGGATTAATCCGAGTTCCGGGCCTCCTTCCGCGCAGCCCGCGCGTTTTCGCGTACTATCCCTGCGAATCGTCCCTTTACCGCGGCAGCGCGCCATGGCATTCTATAGATGACGATCCCCTGGCCGGGAGATCGATATGAGAAGCAGAGAGGAGAAGCCGATGATGAAAGCGAACGCGCTCGCGATGAATGCCCTCGCATGCGCAGCGATCCTCTGTTCCGTCACGCTCGCGACGCTCTCAGGATGCGTTCAATCCGGAAAAGAGAAGGCGGTCTCGCAGGACCTCTCAGATCCCCTCTCGGGAGTCGACAGGTTCACCCGCGCGGGCGTGAGGATCGCTCGGGCGGGTGCGGTCGTGTACGTGGACCCCATCGCCGTCATTTCCGCCAAAGCGGACGCGGACGCCGTCCTCATCACGCACGGGCACGATGATCATTATTCCGTGGAAAGCATCAATAAGCTTTCCCGGCCGGATACCCTCGTGTTCATGCCCGAGGGCCTCGCATCCCGCGCGAAGGGGCTCACGGGAAAGGTCGTATCTATCTCGTCCGGATACTCAGGCGAGGTCAAGGGAGTTGCCTTCACGGCTTTCCCGTCTTACAACCTCAAGAAGGATTTTCATCCTCTGTCCAGCGGGAATCTCGGATATTCCATCGTAGCGGGCGGCAAGACCTACTGCGTCCCGGGAGACACGGACGCGGTCCCCGAGCTCCTCGCGCAGAAGGCGGACGTGTTGTTCCTGCCCTGCACAGCGACCTATACGATGGGACCAGAAGAAGCGGCTGCCGCTGCCAAGGCGATAGCGCCGGGGGTCCTTGTCCCGTACCATGGCACGCCGGCGGAGGTTAAGAAGCTCGTCGAGCTTCTTGGCTCGTCCGTGAAGGTCAAGGAACTCGTAGAAAAATAGGACTTGAGGATCCGAGGCTTCGGGCTCTTATTCGTTTTGGAAGGCGGGGCGCGGGGTGGAAACCTTTTTTTAAAAGGTTTCCACCCCGTTTCTTTTCATTGTTCGCGATGTTCGAGGCGAGAGGTTTTTCTTGAAAACGGGCAGAAATGTTCGGTTAGCTGATAATGATAATCATTATCAATAATCACTATTTACTTTTGTAACAAGGTCGTTATCCCGGTTGCCTCCGCTCATTCCCTCCAAGGACTTGCTTCAATTCCCGCATCGATGTAATATCACTATATAAAACTATATTCCACGCTATGGAATAAGGAAGGGCCATGGAAACAAAGGGCGCACAGCTCTTGATCCGCGCGCTGGACATCGTCGAGCTTCTGTCGTTGGAACGCGACGGACTCGGCGTGACAGCGATCGCGACGAAGCTCGCTCTCAATAAAAGCACGGTGCATCGGATCTTGAACGCCCTGCTCGAGCGCGGCTACGTGGAGAAGCCTGAGGGGGGAAGCGCGTACCGGCTCGGGCTCAGGTTCGTGGAGATCACGGCTCTCCGGCTCAACCACCTCGAGCTCAAGACGGAGGCCGCACCCGTCCTCAGGAAGCTCGCGGACATGATAGGCCAGCCGGTGCACCTCGCCATCCTGAGCGGAAGCGACGCCGTCTACATCGAGAAAATCGACCCGATCTCCAACATCAGGCTTTACTCGCAGATCGGAAAGCGCATCCCCGCTTACTGCTCCGCCCTCGGCAAGGCCCTCCTCGCGGATTATGCGGAGAAGGAGCTGGACGTCCTCATGGAGGGGCGGCCCATCGAGCGCTTCACGCCCAAGACGGCGGCGGGACTCGCGGACTTCAAGGCCGACGTCGCCCGCTGCGCGGCGCGCGGCTACGCGATCGACGACGAGGAGCACGATCTGGGGATCCGCTGCGTCGCGGCCCCCGTGCGCGACTACACCGGAAGGATCATCGCGTCGCTGTCCCTCGCGGGGGACTCGAACGTGATATCGCCCGAGACCGACGAGGAGCACGCCGAGAGCGTGATGGCCGCCGCCGCCGAGATATCGCGGCGCATGGGCTGCGTCGATCCCGAAGCGAGGAGGAAATGAAGATGGCCCTCGCGGGCCGGGAGGAGCGATGATGGACACGAGGTACGGCGCCAATCCCGAGGACGCGCTCGCGTACGATACCGAGATGCTGAGGGACGAATTCCTCATCGACGGGCTCTTCGAGCCGGGCGAAGCGAAGTTCGTCTACAGCCATTCCGACAGGATGATCGCGGGGTCGATCACGCCGGCGAAGGCCCCTATCGGCCTCGAGGCGGGGGAGGAGCTCCGCGCGGCCTTCTTCCTCGAGCGCCGCGAGGCCTGCGCGGTGAACATCGGCGGCCCCGGCGTCGTGGCGGCGGACGGCGTCCGCTATCCGATGGCGAACGGGGACGGGATCTACCTGGGGAGGGGCACGAAGGACGTTTCCTTCATGAGCGAGAGCCCGGATAAGCCCGCCCAGTTCTATATCAATTCGTGCCCCGCGCACGCGGCCTATCCCACCACGCATATTCCCCGCTCGGCGGCGCTCGAGACGAAGCTCGGGTCGCAGGCGGAGTGCAACGTCCGGACGATCCGGAAGTACGTCCATCCCGACGGCGTGAAGAGCTGCCAGCTCGTCATGGGGCTCACGGTCCTGGAGCCCGGATCGGTGTGGAACACGATGCCCTGCCACACGCACGAGAGGCGCATGGAGGTCTATCTTTACTTCGACGTCGCGGAGGGGGGCGTGGTGTTCCACTATATGGGGCGCCCCGACGAGACGCGGCACATCGTCGTTCGCGATAGGCAGGCCGTCATCAGCCCCAGTTGGTCCATCCATTCCGGATGCGGCACGAAGAATTACTCGTTCATCTGGGGCATGGCCGGTGAGAACCAGGCATTCGGGGACATGGACGCCGTCGGCGCCGGAAGCATAGCCTAACCGCGGCTCCGCCGCGATCCGATGGAGGAATCAATGGTGCTCGAGAATTTTTCGCTTAAGGGCAGGGTAGCGGTGGTCACGGGATCCTCGACCGGGCTCGGCCAGGGGATGAGCGTCGCTTTGGCAGAGGCGGGAGCCTCGGTGCTGGGCGTCGATTACGTGGAATCGCCCGAGACGAAGGCATTGGTGGAGAAGGCGGGCGGGCGATTCGAGTTCGTCGTCCGGAACCTCATGACCATCGAGCCTGCGCCGGGCATCGTCGAGGAAGCCGTGAAGCGCTTCGGGAAGCTCGATATCCTCGTGAACAACGCGGGCATCATCCGCAGGCAGGACATCATCGACTTCACGGAGAAGGACTGGGACGACGTCATGGCCATCAACTTGAAGACCGTCTTTTTCCTCTCCCAGGCGGCAGCGCGGCAGTATATCAAGCAGGGAAGCGGCGGCAAGATCATCAACATCGCGAGCATGCTGAGCTTCCAGGGCGGCATCCGCGTCGTCTCGTACACGGCGAGCAAGTCGGGCGTATCGGGCATCACGCGTTCCATGGCCAACGAATGGGCCAAGCACGGGATCTGCGTCAACGCCATCGCGCCCG
>CAZIEI010000027.1:0-3054 GCA_964538705.1 uncultured Spirochaetales bacterium
ACGGCTGCATCTGCGTCTCCGAGGGCGCGAACATGCCCTCCACCCCCGAGGCCATCGACCTCTACCTCGAGAAGAAGATCCTTTACGGCCCGGGCAAGGCGGCGAACGCCGGCGGCGTGGCCACGAGCGGCCTGGAGATGAGCCAGAACTCGATGCGCCTCTCCTGGACGAGCGAGGAAGTGGACGCGAAGCTCCACGGGATCATGAAGAGCATCCACGAGGCCTGCAAGAAGTACGGCACCCAGCCGGACGGCTTCATCAATTACATGGCCGGCGCGAACATCGCGGGCTTCGTGAAGGTCGCGGATGCGATGATCGACCAGGGCGTGGTGTAATACCGAACGCTGACATAGTAAAACGGGTTTTGAGGGCCGCTCCGTATGGGGCGGCCTTTTTTTGTGCGTCAAGGAAAGAAGAGGGGAGAGAAGAGATACTCGCGCAAAGACGCAAGGGCGCAAAGAAGAGGGGAAGAGAAGAGGTACTCGCGCAAAGACGCAGAGGCGCAAAGAAGAGGGGGAGGAGGGAGGAGGAGAAGAAAAACTCGCGCAAAGACGCAAAGACGCAAAGAAGAGGAAGAGGAGGAGTAGGCGCGCAGAGGGCGCAGGGGCGCGAAGAAGAGGGGAGGAGAAGAGATACTCGCGCAAAGACGCAAGGGCGCAAAGAAGAAGGGAGAAGAGAAGAATATGGAGGAGGAGGAGATACTCGCGCAAAGGCGCAAAGGCGCGAAGATGCTAAGAGGAGGGAGAGAGGAACAAGGTTATGGTGGGGCGAGGGGGTTATTCTTCTTTACGAGCTTTGCGCGAGATATTTTTTTTGGATAGGAGTGCGCAGGGGCGCGATGGGGAGGCGTTGACTGGAGGGCGGCCGGGATGGAGAATGGATGTAGTTCGAGCTCGGGGGTGATCATGGCGATTCGAGGCGTTCGCGCGTTCGTATTGATCGGGGGGCTGGCGGCGGGCGTGCTCGCGGCTCGGGCCGAGGGCATGACCGTCTCGGTGCTGTACTTCGGAAATACGGCGGGCAGTCCTGAGCTGGATTGGCTCCGCAAGGGCCTGGCCGATATGACGGCGACGGACCTCGCCTCATCGAAGGGCGTCACGGTCGTGGAGCGCGAGGAGCTCGAGAAGGTGCTCAAGGAGCTGGAGCTGGGGATGTCCGGGCTCACCGATCCCGGGAAGGCTCCGAAGCTCGGCGAGATACTCAACGCGGAGGTCCTGGTATACGGGAGCTTCGCGGTCGCGGGCTCGACGCTCCGACTGGACGCCAAGGCGGTGAAGGCGGCGACGGGCGCTGTCGTCGGCGCGGCGCAGGCCACGGGCGAAGCCTCCGATCCGCTCAGGGCCCAACGCGCGTTGTCGGAGCGGCTCGCGTCCGCGCTCGGGATCGAGCTCAAGCCGGCGCCCGAGGTCAGGAGCGACGCTGCCCGAAGCTATTACGAGGGCCTCGCGCTGTACGACGAGGGGAAGTACGCGGAAGCCCTCGGCCTCTTCACGAAGGCGCAGGAGCAGGACCCCGGGTTCGCGAAGCCCGGCAAGTCGATCGAGGACGCGTACAAGTATCTCAAGGACTTCAAGCGGCAGCGCTACAGGCGGGAGATGAACGCTCTCGCCGAGGACATCCGCGCCCTGACCGAGCGCGTGACGGCAAGAAAATTCTACTCCTTCGCCAACATGGCCTCGAATCCCAAGGAATACGGCTTCAAGGACGCGGCCGAGGCCTCCGCCGCCTACCAGGCGCGGCCACGAGCTTACGCGGGCGATACCCCCGTACAGGCGATCTGGGAGCTCCAGAACCTGTACTCGAACCTGGCGGACCTCGCGATGGAATACTTCGAGGACCGGGCCACTCAGCGCTACTGCCACGATCGTATGCTCTTCTGGGCGGACGCGGCCGAGCGGGCGCACCCGAAGGATCCCTTCCTGCCCGAGACGATCTACCAGCGACTCTTCGTCTATCGGGAGCGGGAGCAGTGGGATGAGATGCGCGCGACCTGCGAGCGGCTCATGGGGGAGTATCCCGATTACCGGATGATGTGGGCGATCGAGGATTTCTACGAGGAGGCCCTGAAGGGGCTCGGGCTGAAGAGCGACGAGGACGAGGAGGACTGAGCCTCCCCGATCGCGTCAGGCCTTGAGGGCCTCGAGGATCTTGAGCGACACCCCGAGGAGGCGCTCGCAGTCCGACGGGCTCGTGCGGTAACCGCCCGCGCCGGTATCCTGCCGGACGACCACGGCGCCGTACTCGCCGGGCTCGCCGGCTTCCACCTCGTAGCCGGGCACGGACATGCCCGAGAGCTGACGGAAGCTCCGCCCGCCGCCCTTGGTAAGTACGACCGCGTAAAGGTAGGGCACCGACCCGTTTTCGCCCTTGTTGATGGCCGCTTGGAGCTGGACGCCCACGACGTCGTCCCGCTTGTTCCTGGGCTCGAGCATGAGGCGCACATCCTCGGGCACGTCCTTCCCCTCCTTGTCCTTGTCGAAGCGGAGGTAGGGCGTGACCGCGATTCCGGCGGGGAGCTGGACGGAGAGGACGGCCTGCACGCATTCCATCTTCATCCTGAGGTCATGGGGTATCCACACCTTGATCGATCCGGTGAGGAGGGGGATGGCGAGGAGGATGAGGGCGTCCGCGGCGGCGATACCGACCGACGAGGATCCGAATCCGAAGAAGAAGGCGATGGCTCCGCAGATGATCGCGACGATGACGCCACCCGCCTTGGAGAGGATGAAGGGGAGGCGTATCTTCCGGGATTGCCGAAGATTGTCCGCGATTCGGTCGATCTCGGCGACGCCCACGGGCCGCCATTCCTCGAGGCCCTGGTCGTCGGGCTCGTTGGTGAGCCCCTTGGAGGCGAAGAGGAAGGCCGCGCCGACCATGACGACGCAACCGAGGAGCCAACCGTATCCGGGGAGGAGGAACTGCATGGCCATGCCCGTCACGATGAGGGCGATCCCCAGGGAGAGCCGGGCCGGAAAGCCGAGCTTGGGGGCGGCGACGTAGGTCATTTCGGTCATGATGCCTCCTTAGGCGCTGTGGAAGGCGCGGGTTCGCGTC
>CAZIEI010000027.1:3154-31187 GCA_964538705.1 uncultured Spirochaetales bacterium
CCTGACGCGCGGGTTCGCGTCCCTGACGCGCGGGTTCGCGTCCCTGACGCGCGGGTTCGCGTCCCTGACGCGCGGGATTGCGTCCCGCGAGCTCGGCGCGTCCCGCGTAATCCCAGTAGAGCGGGCACGCGGATTGGCAGGCGGTGAACGAGGGGCAGAGCGCGCATTCCTCGGGCGCGTAGCGCTTGTTCTTGAAATGCCCGGCGCGCGCGGAGAACCAGACTTCACGGAACGGCGACGCGAGGAGATTCCCCATGGGCTCGGGGTAGGACGAGCAGGGGAGGACGTCCCCGGCGGGCGAGACGGAGAGGAGTCCGTCCATCGCGGCGCAGTTTTTGTTACCGAGCCCCCGCGCGACGGGGTTGTAATGGCAGAAGGGCGTGGGCGAGTACCACATGAAGGTCAGGCCCCGCGCGAAGGCCTCCTTGCGGACGCGATCGACGAGGGGCCCGACCTCCGCGTAGGGAAGGAAGAGCTCGCGCGCGGCGAGCGAGGCGAGGTCGGTCCCGTCGGGCCGAGATCCCGCCTGCGGGATGAAGAGGTTCATGGAGAAGCGCTTGATCCCGAGCTCCGCGAGGAAGGCCGGCAGCCGGAGGAGATCCTCCTCGTTGAGCCGGTTCATGGTGGTGTTCGTCTGCACGGGGATGCCTGAGTCCATGAGGGCGCGGATGCCCGCGAGCGCCCTCGCGTGCGAGCCGGGACGCGCGGTGAGGGAATCGTGGAGGGGGGGATCGGCGGCCTCCAGGCTCACCTGGGCCGAGTCGAGGCCGGCCGCCTTGAGACGGGAGGCGAGGCGCCCGGAGACGAGGGTCCCGTTGGTGATGAGGTTAACGCGGAAGCCCTTTCGTTTCCCGTAGCGTACGAGCGACGGCAGGTCTTCCCTGAGAGTCGGCTCTCCTCCCGTGAACGAGAAGAAGGGTATCTGCGCTTCCTTCCTGAAGATGTCGATGATCCGCCTCACGTCGCGCGCGCTCATCTCGCGGGAACCGGGAGCGGGGGCCCCGCCGCAGCCCGCGTAGCAGAAGCGGCAGGCGTGGTTGCAGCGGTAAGTCAGAGCGATCTCGCCCAGGATGGGGAGGCGCGTGAAATCGAAGTCGTAGGGGAGGCGGTCGGTCACCTCGGCCTCACCGTCGTAGACGCGGCGGAGGCCGTCGAAGAAGGCCCGGGTCTCCTCCTCGCGGCCGTCTCGCCAGAGGGGGAGGTCGCGGAGCCTGCCGCCGCGGGAGAGGTGCGCGAGGATGCCGTAGCCGGATTCGTTGAGCTTGTAGACGCGGTTAGGCGGAAGGATGAGGACCTTGTCCTCCGCGCGGAGGTGGACGTAGGGCATGATGCCCCGCCAGAAGCCCTCCGCCCAGGAGAGGCCCGCGGCGGCGGGATTCGCCGTCAATGCGCTCCCCCCGAGACGCAGGCGGAGTGGCACGCCGAGTGGCAGGCGGAATGGCAGGCCGAGTGGCAGGCCGAATGGCAGGCGTCGTGGCAGGCGTTGTGGCAGGCCGAGTAGCAGGCGTTGACCGTCCCGACGCCTGCCGGGGAGAAGCAGCCCGAGAAGCAGGACGACGAAGCCATGAAGTTCGCGTAGCCCGCCGAGAACTCGCGCGGCATCCCGAAGCTCCGGTACTCCGCGTGATGGTGGACGTGGTAGCAGCTGATCCAGTAGTAGCGGTACGGATCATGGTAGTAGCGCGAGCGCGAGGCCTCCATCTTCCCTGCGGCGACGGCTTCCTCGTCCTGCTCGGCCTCCTGGAGCTTCTTACGATAGAAGGCGCGTGTGGCCTCGAGGTCGCAGTCCCAGGCTTTCTCCTGGAGCCTCGCGATGACCTTTTCGAAGAAGTCGGCCATGAGGCCGGAGAGGACGCGGCCCTCGGGATCGAAGGAGGCGAGGAATGCCTCCTCGTATTCGTGTGAGGCCTTGGCGGCGCTCAGGATCTTGATGCGGAGCGGATCGTTCTCGAGGACTTGCACGATCCCCTGGCGCTCGAGCGCGTCCACCATGATGGCGGCGACGCGGGGGAGGGGGAGCTCGAGGAGGATGGCGACCTCCGCGGGATGGAGCCCCTCCGCGATCTTTCCCGGGACCTGGTACGAGCCTGAGAAGAGCTTGGGCGGGCTCCACGAGTCGCCCGCCCAGGTGATGCCTTCTACCATGGCCGCGGCCTTGGAGAACTTGCGCTGACGGGAGACGATGGCGGCCACGACGATGGCGAGCACGGCCGCGAAAGGAATGACCGTGGTCACCGGATTCCGCCTGAAGCGGCCGGGCATGTCGCGCGGACGGTCGTCCGCGTAAGCGGAGTAGCCCGCCGAGCCCGAATCGCCCCCGGTCGAGGCCGTCGATCCGCCGCTCCCGGAGGAGCCGGCCGCGAACGCCACGGACTTGCCGGCGCGGACGGCCTCCGCCATGGCGGCGGGGAGCTTATCGAGCGGAATATAGAAGGTTATGGGCTGCTCGTCATAGGCGGCCACGGAATCATCGTGGAAGCGGGCGGTGAAGTAATAGCCGTCATCGCCCTTCGAGCCTCGGCAATCGACGAGGTATTCCTCGTTGACGAAGGGCTCCGTGAGAATGCCGAGGTCGGTAAAGGCCGAGAGCGGCAGTTCCTCGGACGCCACCTTCACGGGGAGGACGACGTCCACGGTGCGGTGCTCCATGGAGTACTCGAAGGCCACGGGGCTCCAACTGAAGACGGCGAGCTCCCCGTGTTCCGGGGACTCGGTGCGCGCAAGCGATCCCGAGGCGAGGAAGTCCGCGGCGAGATTCAGGAAGTAATAGGCCTTGCCGCGGAAGCCGCGCCCCCCGGCGAGGACGACGTCGTACTTGCCCGCGCCCATGTCCGTGATGGAGAGCGGTACCCGCTCGCCCGAGGGGAGGTCGGCGAAGCACTTCTCCGCATTGAAACCGATGATGGAGCGCTCGCCCTGGAAGTAGAAGCCGTGCATCTCGCCGCCCGAGGCCGTCCACTCGAAGCGGTAGGAGAGCTCGACGGCGCCGTCGGGACGGACGAAGGAGGTGACCTCGGTCGAGACGAGGTCGGCGGTGAGGGCCCGAGCGGCCGATGAGAGCGCGAGGAGGAGGAGGAGCGGCAGGGCGCGGAACGCGCGGCGCGGATCGTGCTTCACTTGAGTTCCTCCTTGATGGCCATTCGCTCGGCGGGAGTGAGCCCGCCGTCGAGCTTCACGCGTTCGTCGCGGACGAAGCGGGCGTTCTCCGCGAGGACGGCGAGGACGCGGGACTTCGCGTTCTCGAAGGGGTTCGCGTCCGCCTGGCCGAAGCGCTTCTCCGTGGACGCGTCGTCGAGCTCCTTGAGGTAGAGGTCCACTACGTCGATCGCGTCGGCGATACGGGCGTCCGCCTCCGGGCTCCTCGAGCCCGTCGAGCGGCAGGACGCGACGTACTCCCCCGCCGATTGGACGAGGAAGGCGAGGGCCTTGGACGCCTCGGGATCGGGGAGCCTCAAGACCTTGAGCCGCGAAAGGAATCCCTCGGTCTCTTCGATGAAGGCGAGGGTGCGGGCCTTTTCCTCCGCCCCGGTCCGGGCGAGGATGGCCTTCGCGCCCGCGCCCGTCTGGACGAGGGCGAAGCTCAGGCCCAGCCAGAACGCGAGCCCGCCCGCGAGCCCGATCGGGATGGAAAAGCCCGACAGCCCCGTGACGAGGGCCCCGGCGCCAAGGGAGGCGAGGAGGGAAATGATGGCGAGGGGGGTCCGCGCGTAGGCGCCCAGTGCGCGTTTCAATTCCATGCGGTCATTCTAGCTCCTGGGATCGGGGAAGGCAATGAGAGGAGCCACGGTTGGAGGGGCGCTCCGGGCCGGAGAGGCCTCCGCTCGCTCCCATCGGAATGGTATACTTCCTCCATCGCCTTCCGGGCTTCGCGTCGAGCGAGGGCCGGACGTATCCATGGAGGGAAAGCCCGATGAGAGCCTTTAACCGGCGCCAGGTTGCCGTTTCGTCATCGTCGCCGACGCAGCCGCCGACTCGCGCGGCGTCTTCCGTCGCGGCCGCGCTCGCGCTCTGCGCCGCGCTCTGTTCCTGCGTCTCTCCCGGAGCCGCGAAAGCGCCACCCTCGCCGCCGCTCAGGCTGTCAGGGATGTTCTCGGGTGCTCCCATTCTCCAGCGCGGCGTTCCCGTTCCTGTCTGGGGCTGGGGCGAGGCGGGGCGCCGGGTCGCGGTGAAATTCGCAGGCGCGGAAACGATCGCAACGGCGGACGGATCGGGCAGGTGGGAGGCCGTCATTCCCGAGATGGAAGCGAGCGCCGAGGGGCGGGAGCTCGTCATCGAGTACGCGGACGCCGCCGCCGTGAAAAAGACGAAAGGCGCCCCCGAGAGGATCGTCGTGGCGGACGTCGTCGTAGGGGACGTATGGTACTGCTCGGGGCAGTCGAACATGGAGTTCGGCATCAACGGCGCGGATGACAGGGAGACGGTCCTGGACGACGTCGACGATCCCTCGCTCAGGCTCTTCATGATCCCGAAGGACGCGACGCCGACTGAGAGGGCTGAGCCGCTGTCGGGTTCGTGGAAGCCTTCCTCCGCGTCAGCCGCCATGGCGGGCGGATGGGGCGGGTTCTCCGCGGTGGCGCTCGCCTACGGCCGCAAGCTCCTCAGGGAGACGGGCGTGCCCCAGGGCCTCATCCAGGCGGCCTACGGCGGCAGCCCCATAGACGCCTGGATCCCCTACGAGGAGCTCAAGGCGACTGAGGGGCTCGAGCGCTACGCCGCCCAGATTTCCAACGCCGACAAGAAATGGGCGAAGGCCCGCGAGGCCGATCCGAACGCGCCCCATCCCTGGTCCCCCATCAACAGCTATGCGAAGCTCAAGCCCGGTACATGCCATAACGCCATGCTCGCTCCCGTCGCGCCCTACGCCCTGCGCGGCGTCCTCTGGTACCAGGGCGAGAGCGACGTGGGAAAGGGCGCGATCTACACGAAGGAGATGGAGGCCCTCTTCGCGGCGATGCGCAGGCTCTTCCGGAATCCCTCGCTGGCGTTCTACTTCGCGCAGATAGCGCCCTGGACCTACGGCGACGGCGCCGCGGGTCGTTCGCTTCCCGGATTGTGGAAGGCGCAATACGCGGCGCTCTCGATGCCGAACGCGGCGATGGCGCTCACCGTGGACCTTGGGGACGCGGGGGACATCCATCCGCGCCGGAAAATCCCCGTCGGCGAGCGCCTCGCCCTGTTCGCGCTCCGCGATGTCTACGGGAAGGCGGTGGACGCCGAGGGGCCCGTTTTCGCGGGCGCACGGGCCGAGGAGGGCGGAAAACGCATCGTGGTCTCGTTCGCGTGCGCCGAGGGCGGCCTAAGGATCGCCGATGGCGCGGACGGCCTCCGCGGATTCCTCGTGGCCGGAGCCGACGGGGCCTTCGTTTCCGCGGAGGCGAGGATAGGGCCGATGGAGGGGAAGCTCGCGACGGTCGTCCTCGAGCCCCCGCGTCCCGTCGCCGCCGGGACGATCCGCTACGCCTGGGCCAACGTCCCCGAGGCGGGCCTCGCGGATTCCGGCGGGCTCCCCGCGCGGCCCTTCGAGGAGGACTTCCGCTAGACGGAGAGGCGCGCCGCGCGGAGCCGGCTCAGGAGCCGCTCGAGGCGCGGATGCGCTTGGCCTCGAACGCGCGCTTCACGTAGCCGCCGATCCTGTCCTGGTAGGCCCCGTAGATGAAGGCGTTGACCTTCATGAGCATCTCGGGATCCAGGCCGTCATGGCCCTTGGCGTCCTTGAAGATGAACACGTAGACGGTGGACGCGCCCAGGCGCCGCTTCACGCAGAGGAGGGCGTTCACCTTGCAGAGGGTGCCCGAGAGGTAGAGCTGGATGTCCATGACGCGGACGCCGGACCCCATGAGCGGCTCCTTACCATCGAAGACGCCCGAGAAGTGGCTCACGCTGATGTCCCTGATCTCGCCCTCGTAGCGGACGTCGTCGTGGTAGAGGTTGAAGCGGCAGCGGTTCGCGCAGATCGCCCTGATGAATTTCCGCCGTCCGTTCGCCTGGTTGGCCATGAGGACGTTCACGAGGAGGGAGAGGTTCTTGTTCTTCTGGAAGTCCATGGGAATGCAGCCGCAGGGGATTCCGATGTCGAAGAGGTAGAGCCGTTCGAGCTGGTGAGCGGCTTCCGCGTTGTTCTGCTTCCGGTAGAGCACGCCCGCGAGCGCCCGATCCCCGTAACGCGCCTTGATGTCGGCGATGAAGGCGGGCCATTCGATCCCCGCGATGCGCCTGTCGATGTTGAAGAAGAGGATGAGCTCCGGGAAGAGCGAGAAGAGGATGTCCACCTTATCCTTGAGCGAGAGGTAGGGGTCGTCGTTGAGGTAATAGGTCTCGAAGCCCTTGAGGAAGAAGCTCTGGAGGAAATCTTCCGGCATGATGGTGAGTTCCGGCACGACGAAGAAGGTCTTGATGCCGTCGGTCATGTCCGCCTGGTCGGAGTCCATACACCCTCCACGTCCGCGTCCCGCGGGCGAGCGTTCCCGGTACGCGGGCAAGCATCCGCGCTGCCCTGTCCTGCGCTTCTCTATGCCCCGTCAACACTTGTTGGGTATGGCGAATCCGCACGGCGGCGCCGTACGAGGTCCTGCTTGGATAATTCTATGCCTCCGGTACACGCTGTCAAGGGAGAATAGGGGGAAATTTATCGAAAAAAGACGGGACGACGCCACCCGGATTCGCCATAGATGATCGCTTTCGATGCGCCGTCGATGCCGCGCCGATCAGCGGCGGCGGGAACGGAGGACGGTTTCCTCGATCTTCCTGATCTGGGAACGGTAGAGGCCGGTGATCCCGGTGCCGTAGTCGGCGATCAGCGATAGGACGTCGCGCGGATTCTCCTTGCCGTCGGCGCCGTTGATGCGGTCGCCCGCGTCCCCGAGGCCGGGCATGATGTACGCCATGGCGTTGAGGGCCGGGTCCATCCAGAGGGTGTAGAGCCGGAGCGAGGGCTCGGCGCGCACGCAGCGGAGGGCGCCCTTGAGCGCGCAGATCACGTTGAGGCATACCACCGAGCGCGGCCGCACGCCCATGCCGCGGAGGAAGGAGAGGACGGCGATGAGGCTGCCGCCCGTCGCGTTCATGGGATCGGGGAAGATGAGGTCCTTCCCGTCGAGGGCCTCGGGGTCGAAATAGGAGCGCGACGGGTCCAGGCAGTACTCCATGCCCGATTCGTCGCGGCCCTCCTCGCGCTTGATCCTGAAGAGGGCGAAGGGAGAGAGGACGCGCGAGGGCGTGTACTCCTCGATCTCCTTGGCCACGATCATGGAGGGGAGGAGGGCGGCCCGGAGCATGACGCAGACGGCCGCGTTGGACGCGAGGGCCTCGATGTCGGGAATGCGGTGCAGGGCGTAGGCGGGCTCGGGCGAGTCGACCGGGGTGCGCACGATCAGGTGGTTTCTCCCCGCGCCCGCGCCGGATCCGAAGGCCTGCGCGAAAAGGAGCTCGTACGCCCTTTGGACGTAGTAGACGAACTCGTCGCGGCCCGTCGAGGCGTCGCGCAGCTTCGAGACGAGGCGGCTCGCTTCGGCGCGGCCTTCGTCGGCGGCGCGGAAGGGGTAGACGGAAAGGCGGTCCTCCGCTTCGACGATCTCCCTGAGGCGCTTCCCGATCCTCCCGTAAATGCCGTTGAGCTCCTCGGCCGGGCCCGGTGACGGCGCGGTCCGTCCCGCCGGTACGGCCGTGGCGGCTCCGCCCGAGGCCTCGAGTTTCCTGAACGCGGGATAGGCCTCCGCGTAAAGCGCTTCCATCTCGGAGACGAGGGCGAGGTCCTCCGGCCCGAGGTAGCCGTCGAGGGCGGAGGCCTTCAGGGTAATGCGGCCGTTATCCATCCGCGCCGCCTAGCGCGCGAGCGGGAGGTAGGCCCCGAGACCGAAGCGGAACAATCCGTCAGCGATGGGCGCGCCGAGGATGAATCCGTACGAGCCTTCCAGGAATATCCGCCAGATCCCGAACCTGAGCCCGCCCTCCGCGCTCTGGCTGACCGCCACGTCGGTCGTCGTCGCGTAAATGGAGTAGAGCACTCCGGCGAAGAGTTCGGCCTTGAACAATCCCGCTTCGAAAGAGGCCTTCGCGCGGATGGGGATATCGAATATCTGCAGGGTGAAGTCATCTCCCGAGGGGAAATAGAGGACGCCGGTCTCCGCTCCCGCGCCGAAGCCGGCGCCGAAGTTGTATTCGAAGTCCACGGTGCCGCCGGCGCGAAGGCTAAGGAGGATGATGAGTGGGTCGATGATCGGATCGCCCGTAAGCGGGATAAGGTAGTAGTAGCCGCCCGTGAAGAGGTCGATCGTGAAGGGGCCTGCTGACCCGGACGCGGCGCTTGAGCCGATGCCCTCGAGCGCGGGGACGGCCTCGGCGGTGTCCTCGACGGGGACGGCTTCATCACCGGTTTCGGCGAAGGCCGCGGGCGCGAGAACGACGGCTGCGATGATGGCGGCGACCAGGATCCTCTTCATGACTCCCCCTCGGGCCGGTCCGTTCGGCGCGTTGCCGTGGGCGTCGAGCGCTTCGACGCCCCGCGGGGACCGCGGATACCAGTATATCGCGGAAAACGCGATCGCGCCTCAAAAAAAGCGGGGGCTGAAAGGGAGGGCGGGACCGAGGCTCATTGATCGCTTCCGGTCCGCTCGATCGAGGCTATCCGGTATCCCGCGCCCCATCGCTCCAGGACGATCCGGTCCTCGATGACGCGCTCCACGGGGCCGTAGGTTTCATCCACCCGCGGTTCCGTGGTCCAGAGGCTGTAGCGCACGACGAAGGAGGGCGGATCCCCGCGGTCGAGCGGCTCCAGGACGAGTCCGGCGATCCCGAAGAGCACGCTATCCTCTATTGATGGTTTGCCCTCTTGAAGCCATTCCGAGGCGACGACCCGGATCTCCTTGCCTTCCATAGCCGCGCGGTACTTCGTGAGTACGGTGATTCCCGCGACCATTTCGCTGTCGCGGCTGGAGGCCTTCCTGCGCGCCGCGACGTCGATGAATTCCGAATCGAGCGAGTCGATCGAGGCGTAATACGTGCGGACGAGCTGTTCGGGTCCGAGGGCCTGGACGCCCCGCGCGAAGCTCGCCCTCCGCGCGATGGGAGGCACGCCGATGACGAGGAAGCCGACTGCCAGGACCCCGATGACGCCGAGGGCGAGGCTGCGCTTATTGATGAATGCCCGCGCCGCGATGCGCCGTCCGCCCGACGCCATGGCGGCGGCGAGCCGCCGCGCGGACTTCTCGAGTTCGGCCGGCTCTTGCCGCGCGAGCCATCCGCTCTTTTCCGCCGTCGCGAGCGCGGCGGACCATTCCGCCATGGAGGGTGCGGACGATTTCCCGTCGAACCCGATCCCGCGGTCGATGAGGGCGGCGAGGGCGGGATCGAGCCGGGGCGAGGCGGTCCGGAGGCCGATGCCTTCGGCGGCCTCCTCCGCGCCGGGGCCCTTCCCTCCGCCGTGGAGCGCGGCCCCCGGAGCGAGGAGGGCGAATCGGTGGAGGTAGGCGGCGAAGGAGGCGGCGGGGCCGCGGTGCCCCGGTCCGGGCGCTTCGCCGCCCGCGACGTCCGCGATGCCGACGGGGAGGAAGAGGACGCCCGCGTCCGAAACCACGATGGCGTCCGGGATGAAGCGCTCGGGCGTCATGCCCGAGGCCTCGAGGGCGGCCAGGGCTTCGGCCACGCGTCCGAGGATGGAGAGACCCTCGGCGCAGGCGATCTCCGTCATGCCCCGTTCGCCGCCCGAACGCGCGGATATCTCCTCCGCGAGCGTGCGGCCGGGGAAGGAGGGGCCCAGGAAGGCGGCGCCGTCCTCGGCCTCCGCGCGGTGGACGATGCGCCACTCGGAGACGCTTCCGTCGGCCGCGACCGCGTATCCCGGTTCGCGCATGAGGGCCTCGAGGCGGGAATAGACTGACCTGAGCCGCTTGGATTCCACGCGGACGCTTCGGTACGCCTCGCCATCGCGTTCGGTCTCGCCCGTGAGCCGCCCCGCCGCTTTCCCTTCGTCAGCCATTCGATCGCTCCTTCGCAGTCCGGTCAGGATCGCTTTTCCTCGAAATGTGAGAATTCCATGCTGAACGCGGCCCGTCCCTGCGAGGCCGAGCGCAGCGCCGTCGAGAAGCCGAACATCACCGCGAGGGGAGCCTCGGCGTGGATGAGCTCGTGCGTGTGCTTGGAGTCCACGCCGTGGATGACGCCGCCGCGCTGGACGAGGAGGCTCATCACGTCGCCGAGGGATTCCTGCGGGGAGGTGAGGTCAACCTTCATGACGGGCTCGAGGAGGACGGGGCCGGCCTCGGCGCAGGCCGCGTCGAAGCCCGTGGCCCCGCAGGCCTCGAAGGCGAACTCCGTTCCCGTGAGCTCGTCGTACTCGACGCCGACGAGGGTGGCGCCCACGTCTATGCAGGGATAGCCCATGCGGATGCCCGATCCGAAGGCCCCCTCGACGCCGCGGCGCACCGCTTCGATCATCGCCTCGGGCACCTCGCCGCGCCTCATGCCCACGCTGAACTGGTTCCCCGTTCCGCGGGGGAGGGGCTCGACGCGGAGGGTGATGGTCGCGGCGTTCTCCTTGCCCGCGAGAACGCGCGAGTAGGACTGGGTCTTCTCCGATTTGGCGGTGATCGACTCCCGGTAGGTGACCTGCGGGTTTCCCACCTTCGCGGCCACCTTGAAGTCGCGGAGGATCCTTGTCACGAGAACGTCCAGGTGGAGCTCTCCCATGCCGGAGATGATGAGCTGGCCCGTCTCCTCGCTCTCGGCGGCGGTGAAGGTGGGATCCTCGAGGGATACGATCTTGAGGACGTCCTTGAGCTTTTCGCGGTCGGAGAGGGTCTTGGGCTCGATAGCTACCGAGATGACCGGGACGGGGAAGCGCATCTCCTCGAGGAGGAGGGGCCAGCCCTCGCTCCCCACCGTGTCGCCCGTACGCGATTCCTTCATGCCCACGAAGACGGCGATGTCGCCGGCGGAGAGCTCGTCCAGGGACTCGCTCTTGTCCGCGTGCATGCGGAGGATGCGCGTGACGCGCTCGCGTTTCTTTCTGCCCAGGTTGTAGACCGCGCTTGCGGCCTTCACCGTGCCCGAGTACATGCGCACGAAGCAGAGCGGGCCGGCCTCGCGGTCGTAGCTCACCTTGAAGACGAGGCCGAGCGGATGGCCGGAGGGGTCGCAGGGGACCTCGACCCGCTCCTCGCGCTTCATGTGCGTGGCGGTGGCGGGCGGGACCTCGACGGGCGAGGGAAGGTAGTCGACGATGGCGTCGAGGAGGACCTGGACGCCCATGTTCCTGCGCGAGGCGCCGGCCAGGACGGGGACGATCCTCCGCTCGAGGACGGCGGCGCGGATGGCCTTCCGCGTCATCTCAGGCGGCACGGCCTCTCCCGAGAGGAAGCGCTCCGCGATCCCGTCGTCATGGCTCCCCAGGGAGTCCATGAGCCGCTCGTGCCAGGTCTCGGCCACCGCCTTGAGCTCCGGCCCCACGGGCTTCCGTTCGAAGGATTGGCCGTCCGTGCCCGGTTCCCAGCGCAGCTCCTCCATCGTCACGAGGTCGATGAGCCCGGTGAAATCCCCCTCTTTGCCGATGGGATAGGCGATGGGGACGGGATTGGCCCCCAGCTTGGAGCGGATCTCGGCGACGACGGACTCGAAATCCGCGCCGAGCCGGTCCATTTTGTTCACGTAGGCGATGCGGGGGACCTTGTAGCGGTCCGCTTGGTGCCAGACCGTCTCCGACTGCGGCTCGACGCCGCCCACGGCGCAGAAAACCGCGACCGCCCCGTCGAGGACGCGGAGCGATCGCTCGACCTCCGCGGTGAAATCCACGTGGCCCGGCGTGTCGATGATGTTGATCCGGTTCTCCCGCCAGTAAGTGGTGGTGGCGGCGGCGAAAATGGTGATCCCGCGCTCCTGCTCCTGCTCGTAGAAGTCCATGGTGGCTTCGCCGTCGTCCACCTCTCCGATCTTGTACGTCTGCCCCGAGTAGAAGAGTATCCGTTCAGTGGTGGTAGTCTTGCCGGCGTCTATGTGGGCCATGATGCCGATGTTGCGCGTGCGGGATAAATCCATGATTGGCCTATAATAGAGGGGATTGGCGCGCGCCTTCAAGCGGTCGGGTATTCGCATGGAATGCTTTTCCCGGGAAAGGCGCAGGGCCTGAATAGGGAAAACCCGCCACTAGTCAGGTGAAGGGTACTTCAAGTCCTCCTGTCGGGGTCTCTCTATCCATCCATTTGCGCTCCCTCTAGCGAGAGCATTCAGCACTGGGCTCATGCGGGCCTTGTGCTATCGGAAGGGCGCTGACCGAGGCCGAGTGCAGGAAAGGATAGGCATTGTCAGAAATTTCCTGTTTACAGCATGTCAATGCAGAACGTAAGATTTTCCAGGATCCGATCTCCGCGTTCGCGCGAGGGGAAGCGGATGTCCGGCGCTGGGTTCAGACGGCGTTTGCCTCCGCCCATCTGCGAAGCGACGGTATCCGCGGGGACGCCCGTGCAGGTGTTCCCGATCGTTCGCGCGGGCGCGGGGGATCCGCATCGAGAGCGCCCCGCGCAAGGACCGATATCCCCCGCTTGCCCTATTTCTTCGAACTCAGGCGGCTTCCGTCCGGGAAGACCGCGATGAAGCCGCGCGCGGGGACCCTGTCACCGTTCGGGAGGGCGTAGTCCTTCTTCCCCCAGTTTGCCCAGACCTCGGTCCCATCGGCGAAGGACGTCGACTGTACGGTCTTGTCCGCGGTCACGAAGCGATGGTCGAGCATCTCGCTGTAGCCCGTGGCGCGCGCGACGGGCGTGGCCCTGCGGTAGCTCTCCACGAAGCGCTCCCTGTCGCGCGCCCAGCGCTCGCGGTCCATGATCCAGAGGGGCATGGTCCCGTAGAGCGCGTTGATGAGGTCGCGCTCGTCCCAGTACCGAGCGAGGCGATTCGAGGAATCGCCCCAATACCACGAGGAGGCGACGCAGTCGTGGTAGACGAGCTGGAAGAGGGGGATGCGGCGCGTCGGACCGACCTGGTACGTCTTGAAGCCCGCGCTCGCGGGGCGGACGGACGCGAGATCGTAGCCCGAGTCCTTGAGGCGGTACGGCCCGAGGCTCGTCATGCCCTCGAAGTAGTGGAGGTGCGGGACGGCCGCGTCGAAGCCCGTCTCGCTTCCCGTCACGAGGCCCATGTCCCGCCAGAGGAAATCGAGCATTTCCATTTTATGCGCGAGGTCTTCCGTGCGCGTGAGGGGGTGCGCGGGATTGTAGCACTCTCGGAGGGGGCTCGCGGTGGTCGTGTCGATGAAGCGCGCCTCGTAGGGACTGGTCGCGAGGTCTTCGGGGACCTTTCGCTTTTCCATGAGGACGCCCTGCGAGGAGCAGATGACGCCCCCCGTGAATGCCCTGCCGTCCGGCTTCCGGTCCACCCATCCCTTCATGCGCGATCCGTCGGGGAGGAGTATGAGGGCCTCGGGCCAGCCCTCGTGGTTCACCCAGTCGGAATCGTCCTCGGGGCCCCAGACGTCCTGGTAGATGTCGTAGCGGCCCGCGAGGAAGCCGCGCGCGCGGAGGCCCTTCACCGCCTCCGGCGCCTGCGCGTGGGACCAGAGCACGCGCTCCATGCCCGCGGCCTTGAGCTCGTCCGCGACGGCGAGGGCGCGCTCGTCGTCCTGGCTCCACCATTCGGCCTTGCCCCAGTACCAGAGGTTCACCGCGCCCACGAGCTTGTCCACGGCGGGGACGGCGCGGGCTTTCTCCTTGAGCGTCACGACGAGGCCGCGGGAGGCCGCGTGGGAGCGATAGGCCTTGGCGATCCCCGCGTGCGGGCTTAAGCCCGGTGCGTTCGCGAGGGGGACGACGAGGAGGGCGCGCTCGTAGGCCCATGAACCCATGCTCGGCTGCCACAGGAAGGAGAAGGCCATGCCTGCGAGCTTGGGGCGCCCCGGCGGTGCGGAGGCGGGGCGCGAGAAACGGACGGCTGCGTCGTTCGGAGTCTCCGCGATCGCGGCGAGGGACTCGCGTTCGCCCGCGAGGCCGACGAAGGGCATGCAGAGCCCGTGGCCCCCGTACAGGACCATGTCCCAAGAGGAAAATCCCGCGTCCGTAGCGGGGACCATGATCCCCTCGTTGACGGGGAGGACCCAGTCCTGTCCTTTACGCGAGCGAAGTGGGCCGGGGAATTCTACTTCGCGGGCGAGATCTCCTTCGCCCGATACGGCGATGCGGACTCTGCCGCCTGAAACCGAGGCGGTCGCGCTGAAACGTTTCCCGCCCGCCCCGTTGATTTCCCATCGGATATCGGTCGGAGAGAAGCGTACGACGGCGGCGATGCGTCCGGCCCAGGACGAGCAGTCGAAGACGAACTCATCGCTCCCCCCCTCGCGTGCGACGACGAGAATGGCGTTTGCGCGATCGAAGGAGGCGCGCGCCGTACCGTCGGTTATCGATTGGGCCGCGAGCCGTCCTGCGAAGAAGGGCACAACGGTGGTCATCGCCGCCATGATGAAGTGCTTTAGCGTGCGAGACGCCTGAGTCCCCGCTCGAGGCATCGATCCGCCCGCCTGTATGTCCGCTCTATTCGATATCGCCATGACGTCTTCCTCCGCCTCCGCGTAGTGTACTCCGACTGAGGCCGGAACGCGAGGCTCGAGGCTTTAGGCTGCCAAGGCTCGGACGCCGCGTCTCACATCCTTCCCGAAGCCTCGACGAGGGAGCGCAGCCGACGCGCGAGAGCGCCATCCAGCTGTCCGTGGAGGAGGCGCCAGGTCCAGTTGCCTCCCGCGGTGCCGGGCCGATTCATGCGCGCCCCGCTTCCCAGGGAGAGGAGGTCCTGGACCGGAACTACGGCGATGCGGCAGGGCGAGTCGAGGGCGGCGCGGATGAAGCGCCAGGGGAGTTCCCGGGAGAAGTCCGCGGCTTCGCGATCTTCGACGCCGAGCCATGTGAGGGCGCGAGCGCGATCCCGTTCCGATGCCGAGGCGAACCATCCCGCGGTCGTGTCGTTGTCGTGCGTGCCGGTGTAGAGGACGCAGTCCGGGTCGCCCCGCTCAGGGTCGTGCCTCCCGCCCTCCGCGGAGTCGAAGGCGAACTGGAGGACCTTCATGCCGGGGAATCCCGATCGCCTGAGGAGGAGCCGCGAGCGCCAGCCGAGGGCACCGAGGTTCTCGGCCACGATGGGGAGCGATGATCCGGGGCGACGCGAGGCGCCCCTCGTCCGCCCTTTCGCCTCGCCGCGCGATTCCATGGCCGCGGCGAGGGCCCTGAAGGGCGCGATGCCCGGCCCGCGTCTCCACGCGCCGGAGCGGGCGGTGTCCGCTCCGGGCGGCACGGCCCAGTACTCGGAGAAGCCGCGGAAGTGATCGATCCTGAGCGCGTCGTAGCGTTCGAGCTGCGCCGCGACGATCTCCGTCCAGGGCGCGTAGCCCTCGGCGGCGAGGGCCTTCCAGTCCCAGAGGGGGTTGCCCCAGAGCTGGCCGTCGGGGCTGAAGTAGTCGGGCGGGACGCCCGCGACCGCGCCGGGCGAACCGTCGGGACCGACCTGGAAGAGGTCCCGCGATGACCAGGCCTCGACGGAATCCGGCGCCGCGTAGATGGGCATATCGCCCAGAATCATGACGCCGCGCTCGCGGGCGTGGGCGCGGAGCGCGCTCCATTGCCGCGCGAAGTTCCACTGGATGAAGCGTTCGAGGGCGATGTCGTCCGCGAGCTCCTTCCGGGCGGCCGCGAGGGCTTCGGGATCGCGGTCGCGGTAGGGGCGCGGCCAGGTGGTCCAGGCGGCGAGAGTGAAGCGCCGCTTGAGGGCCGCGAAGAGGCAGTACTCGTCGAGCCAGGGCGATTCCGCGGCCGCCCAGGCGGCGAGCTCGTCGCGGTCCCGCGAGACGGCTGAGACGCGGAAGCGATTGCGGGCCTCCGCGAGGAGGGCGGCCTTCCGCGGGATGACGGCGCCGTAGTCCACGCGGTCCGAGGCGTCCCAGGAGGGGACGGAACGCGCGGGGAGCCAGCCCCGCGCGGCGAGGTCCTCGAGATCCACGAGGAGGGGATTCCCCGCGCGAGCGGAGAGGCACTGGTACGGGCTATCGCCGTAGCCAGTGGGGCCGAGGGGGCAGATCTGCCAGATGCGGACGCCCGCCTCCGCGAGGAAATCGATGAAGGAGAGGGCCTGGGCGCCGAGGACGCCGATCCCCTCGCCCCCGGGGAGGCAGGTCGGATGGAGGAGGACGCCGGATGCGCGGGCGGGGAGGGGGGGCACTCAGGCGCCCGCGGTCCCGGCGGCGGGGGGGAGCCTGCGGACGGACTCGCGCTCGATGAGGCGGGGCTCCACGAGGATGCGCGGGACGGAGTACTTCCCGTCGATCCTGTCGAAGATGGCGTCTACGGCGATGGATCCCATGGCCTTCGCGTCCTGCGCGATGGTGCTGAGGGCGGGATCGGAGAATTCGCAAGCGAGGGCGTTGTCGTAGCCGAGGACGGAGACGTCCACCGGTACCCTGAGCCCGTGCTCCTTAAGAGCCTTCATGGCTCCCAGCGCCATGGCGTCATTGGAGGCGAAGATCGCGCTGGGCACGGGGGAGGCGCGCATAGCGTCGAGGGCGCAGGCGTAGCCGCTCCGTGCTGAGAAGTCCCCCTCCAGGGAAAGTGAGGCTTCCAGGATCCCGAGCCTCCGTGCCGAATCGGAGAAGGCGCGTGCCCGCTCCCGCGCGATCTGGCTCCGCGCGGGCCCTTCTATAAACGCGATCCGCCGGTGGCCCATGGCATGGAGCCAGTCGACGCCCATTCCAACGCCCTTGGCGCTATCCGTGGTCACGGTGGCCACGTTCTTTCCGGGGAGCTCGTAGTCGATGGCGCTTACGGGGATGTCCGACGCGCCGATCTCCGCGATGTGGGGATCGTCCGAGGTGAGGCCGATGAAGACGACGCCCTCCACGTGGCGCTCGCGGCAGAGGCTCAGGTAGGAGCTCCGCGCGGAGAGGTCGCGGGCGGTGGTGAAGAGGAGGAGGTCGTAGCTCCGCGCGTGGCAGGCCTCGGCGATGCCCGAGAGGAACTGCGTGCCGAAGTTCTCCATAAAGTCGAGGTCGTCGCGGCTCAGGTAGAAGAGGCCGATGGTCTTGCTTTTCCGGGTGACGAGGCGCTGGGCGTGGCGGTTGGGGGCGTAGCCCTGCTCTCGCGCTATGGCCTTAATGCGCTCCCGGGTCTCCTCGGAGACGAGGGGGCTGTCGTTCAGGCTTCGTGAGACCGTCGAATGGGTTACTCCTGCCAGTTTGGCGATATCCTTAATAGTCACGGCATTCCTTGCACACGTGTGCGTTACTGCGAGTCTAGGCCCGAGAAAGCTCATCTGTCAACTAAATCTCCGTATGCTTGCGAAGTGGAGATAAACGGTTCATAACGATGGTTTTGGGAAGGCGGGGTGTGGGGTGGAAACCTTTTTCCTAAAAAGGTTTCTACCCCACAAGGGCTTCTTAGGGTCAAAGATGGCGCAGCGCGATTAAAGCTTGCGAGATGAGTCCGGGGAGTGGGAAGCGAAAAAATAGATGGCCGGAAATTTCTGGCTTTACCAGAATTTATCCTTGACAAGGGGAAAAACCTGCATAGAATAGGTCATTATCTTGCACACGTGTGCATAACAATTGAGCCGGAGGCAAGATCAGAGAAATCCGAAAGGGAGGAACATCCATGAAGAAACGTCTGTTCGCCATCCTGGCCGCTCTCGCGCTGATCGCAGGAATCGCCGCGGCGCAGGAAACCGTCCAGCTCTCGATGAGCTTCTACAAGCAGGAAATCACCCAGTCCCTGCCCAAGCTCCTCGAGGCCTTCACGAAGGCCAATCCGGGCATCACGATCGTCACCGAGATCCACCCCAACGACGGCGGCACCACTCAGGCCGCGGCGGCGGCGGCCGGCAAGCTCCCGGACATCATCATGGAGCCCGCGTACGCGGCCGTCCAACGCGACGCACGGCAAGGCTACATCATCGACCTCACCAAGCAGCCCATCATGACGAAGGTCATCCCGGGCGGGCTCCCGGGCGTGACCTACAAGGGGAAGTACTACGCGGTGCCCATGGACTTCGCCGGCATCGGGATCATCTACAACAAGGACATCTTCGCGAAATACAAGATCAATCCGCCCAAGACCTACCTGGAACTCCAGAAGGCGGCGGACACGCTCAAGAAGAACGGCGTGACGCCCTTCTCCGGCCTCCTCAAGGAGAACTGGTCCATCGGCCACTTCATGGCCATGATCCACGGCTCCATGCTGGGAGCGAAGTCCGGGAACGCGGGCATCGCGAAGTTCGTGGAGGAGATGAACGGGGGCAAGACCTCCTGGGGGAAGGCGGTGGACACCGCCCAGCTCTTCAAGCTCATGGACTGGTACGTGGCCAACATGGACAAGAACGCAGCGGAGATGAACTGGAACGAGCAGCAGGCCGCCTACATCCAGGGCAAGGCCGCCATGATGGTCCAGGGGCTCTGGGCCCTCCCCAACGCCAAGGACTACCCCACGCTCAATTCCGGCTTCATTCCCTTCCCCTGGTCCAACAAGGCCGCCGACAACAAGTTCTTCGCCGACACGGACTCCACCTTCGCGGTGAGCGCGCAGTCGAGCCCGGCCAAGCAAGCCGCGGCCCTCAAGTTCATCAACTGGCTCAACTCCCCTGCGGCGGTGAAGATATGGACGACCGACATCCAGCTTACGTCCACCATCAAGGGAGCCGAGACCTCCTCGATGCCCGTCCCCTTCCAGGAGCTCATGGCCTCCGTCAACAAGCAGGGCTCCTATCCCTGGATCTTCCAGATGATGCCTACGCCCACTTGGGAGCAGGCGATCAAGAACGGCGCGCACGGCTACGCCTTGGGCAAGGCCAAGCCCGCCGACATCGTCGCCGAGATCGATAAGTCCTGGAAGGAGAACTACCGGTAAGGAACCCCTCTGCCCGCGGAGCTCGCCCGGCCGCCGCGCCGGGACCCGCGGGCGCAGGGGCCCGGCAGCGGAGGATTCCCATGGTCGCCAAGAAGTCCGAGGAGAGGATCGCCTTCGCGGTCTTCGTCCTTCCCGCGCTCGCGCTCTACGCTTTCTTCGCCATCGTCCCCCTCTTCAAGGGGATCTGGCTCTCCACCACCAGCTGGGACGGGGCCGCGCCCTGGGTGCCCGCGCAGATGGAGATCGCCCGATTCGAGTCCGAGATCCTCGCGAAGGCGAGAAGCGATTCGGACAGGAAGCTCCTCCTCAAGTACTACTTCAAGGACGAGGCGCAGGGGACGTACCGCAAGCTCGAGCTCATCGGCTGGGACCGCGACCGCATGATGCGGATCTTCAACTCGGTCGGCTACGTCAACCCCGACATGAAAATGGTCGGGATCAAGAACTACCTCGATATCTTCTCAGGTCGCATCGACGCGCGCTTCTTCCCCCAGCGAGGGAAGGCCGCCCGCTTCAACGCGGGCCATCCCCTCGAGGAGGCGCTCGTCATCCGCGCGCGCGAGTTCGAGCGTAATCTGCTCCCGCGATTGAAAGGGGCGGACCGCGAGCGCCTCCTCACGATCTACAAGAAGGCCGACGGGGCCTACTCGGCGGACCCGCTCTTCGTTTCCATGGACGAGCTCGCCCAGCAGCTCGCCCTCGTGGAGATGCCCGCCCTGGAGGAGGACTGGGAGCCGCTGTACCAGGCCGCGCTCTCCCTGGGCGAGGCCGCCGCCGCGGACGGGAGCGTGGGCGAGCTCCGCGCGAAAGCGGAGAAGCTCGCCGCGTCGTATCCGGCGATCGCCTCGGCGCGTTCCCCGGGGGCGCGCGCCCGAATGGACGACGCCGAGTACGGGACGGCCGTCTCCGTGCTCGCGCGGGCCGCCGATTACGGGTGGCTGAAGAGCGTCCTCGCGGAGAACTGGTACGTGGACGAATTCAAGATGGGCGTGCTCGTCTTCACGCTCTTCTTCGTGGTCTTCTTCGTCATCGGGGTCAACGCCATAGGGCTGGCCCTCGCCGTCGCCCTTGACGTGAAGATGCGGTCGAGGAATTTCCTCCGCGCGGTCTTCTACATCCCCAACGTCCTCTCGATGGTCATCGTCGCCTTCATCTGGCAGCTCGTCTTCACCCAGCTGATCCCGGCCCTCACCGGGGTGCGGCAGATCATGAACAATCCGGCGCTGGCGCCCTGGATCACGGTCTGGGTGGCCGTCTGGCAGGGGGTGGGCTATTACGCCATCATCTACCTCGCGGGGCTCCAGTCCATTCCGCAGGAGATCATCGAGAGCGCCTCGATCGACGGGGCCAAGGGCTGGAAGCGCTTCACCGGGATCGTCCTCCCCATGCTCGCGCCTTCCGTCACCATCTGCCTCTTCCTCTCCATCTCCGGGGCGCTCAAGACCTTCGACATCATCTTCGCCCTCTATCCGGGAACCTCCACGCCACTCGGGATAGACAACATCACGGTGAACATCTTCTACGACGCCTTCCGCGACCAGCATGCGGGGCTCGCCACGGCCAAGGCGGTCCTCCTCATGCTCGCCATCGTGGCCATCACCGGGGCCCAGCTCCTCCTCACCAAGCGGAAGGAGGTGCAGCTGTGAAGCGCGATTCAGCGTACTGGGGCAGGGTTCGGAGGGCGGGGGCGATAGCCTTCGAGGTATTCATGATCCTCGTGGCGGCGGTATTCATCTATCCCGCCGTCTTCGTGCTCATCAACGCCTTCAAGCCGGGAGCCGAGATCGTGGTGAATCCGCTCTGGCCGAGCCTCAAGCCCACGGCGGCGAATTTCCTCCGCGTGCTCACGACCGAGGGCGCGGGCGGCGTCACCTTCGTCCGGTCCATGGCCAACACGGCCTTCCTCTGCCTCGCGAGCGTCCTGGGAATACTCCTCATGAGCTCCATGGCCGCGTGGAAGCTCGTGCGGTCGGGAGGGAAGATCGCGAACGCTCTTTATTACTTCTTCGCCTTCTTCATCGTCATCCCCTTCCAGATCATCATGGTGCCCCTCGTCGTTCTCGCGACCGACCTCAGGTTCAAGGATCACCTAGGGCTCATCCTCATGTACTGGGGGCTGGGCGCGCCCTCGGCGGTCTTCATGTTCCACGGCTTCATCAAGGGCATCCCCGTGGCGCTCGAGGAGTCCGCGGCCATAGACGGGGCCGGGCCGTACCGTACGTTTTTCACGATCGTCCTTCCCATGCTCGGCCCCATCATCACCACCATCGCCATCCTCAATACCCTCTGGGTCTGGAACGATTTCCTCCTGCCCTACATCATCCTCCGGAAGGGGACCCTCGTCCTCTTCCAGTTCAACTTCTTCGGGCAATTCACGCAGGACTACGGCGCCCTCACGGCGTCCCTCGTCATGACGGCGACGCCCGTAGTGATCCTGTACGTGCTGTTGCAGAAGTACATCGTGAAGGGGATAACCGCGGGCGCGGTGAAGGGATAAGGCTTTTCCGCATATTCGGACGGAATGCGCTTTATAGAGACCGCGCTGGGCCTGGAAAAGAAAAACGCACCTCGGAGAAGAGCAAAGAGTACTTTGATTACGTTCGCGGCGCGGCATCCCGCGCCGCATTGAAATATTTCCTTGCGTAACCGCTCGACTATGGTCGAGCGATTCTCCTCGGTGCGTTTTTCTTTTCCACCCGCGCTTTCCCTTAAGGTGCATTCCGTCCGCTTCACGGGGAAGCCTTCACCATTCATCGCGGCCGCTCGTCCTGAGGGGTGACTCGGGACATGACGATCGCTGCGCTCCGTCATGCTGGCGGTTGGGCGCGGATAGTCGGTGAGACGCATCGGCTCGGAATGACCGCCGCTGAGCCGGTAACCGTTTTTATCCGCGCTTCTTGAGCGCCTCCCCGGTTATTCGTCGGTAGAGGAATTTTATGTCATAATCGACGTCAGGATCGATTCCGATGTTTCCGAGCAACGCGCTCTTCGCGGTTTCCATGGCTTCGTCTGAAAACGGCGTATCGGCTCGTTCAGCGATGACGCTGCAGGCCAAGCGAGCGAGGCGGATCGACATCTCCGGATTGGAGGGCCGCATGCCCGCGATAGCCCGCTGGAGCTCGATCGTCCGGGGCAGGACCCGTTCAAGCGCGGCCGAGACGCTCCATTCAGCCCAAGGGTCCTTGGCCTCCGCGCCGATCCAGCCGATGACGGCGACCAATGGGTTCATCTTATGAACGGCGCCGAGCCAACCGTCGAGCTCGGCGCAGAACGCCTGAGCCATCCGCTTCGTAACCGGCCCTCCCGGATCATCGTAGGTCTCCGGATCCGGGTTTTCCGCCTCAGGGCCGCGCGCAGTCGATTTCGGACCGTAGGTCTTCCATATTTTCGTATCGAAGTATTCATCGCGAATTGATCCGAACTCAAGGATGCTCGGCAGGGTCCACGAGAACGCGCCGATCGGGGACGGCGCTGAGCTCTGGATCCCCCGGCGCTCGGCCTCCGCGACGTCGCCTGAAAAGAGCGCGAGCATATCGACGCTTTGGATTTCGTCATGGAAACGCCACAGGCCATGATTGAAAAACGCGAATGGGTACTTCGCCTGAGAATTCTCGTTCTTCTTCGCGGGGGCCATTGATCTCATCCGCTCCAGACGCATCGTCGCCCCGTCTGAGCCGCCGGGCAAGGGCCGTCATAACGGCATTTCCTATTCGAGTATCCGACGACGACGCGCGATGACCATGGCCCAGTTAACCGACGCTGTCAACCCTGCGAGCGCAAAGGATTGCCGGGAAACCGATCTTCAAGGTTTTTCGAGCGAGCGGTGCGACGGCTTCCTTGACGTTGGCTGAACCGCTGTATCCATCAGGGGCGAAAAAAAGCGAGACGGAGTTGTCAGCTCGCGCTCAGGATCTGAGCGAGCGGTGCGAAGGCTCGATTTTTTCTTTCACTGATGGTATAACAGCCTCGTGAATATACCTGAACTCCTCGCGCCCGCGGGAAGCCCGGAAGCGCTCGATGCGGCGATCGGCGAGGGGGCCGACGCCGTCTACCTGGGCCTGAAGACCTTCAACGCCCGCCTCCGGAGCGCCAATTTCGCCTTCTCCCAGTTCGAAGCGGCCGTGCAGGCCCTCCACAAGGCGGGTAAGCGGGTTTACACGACGGTGAACACGGTCTTCGAGGAACGCGAGACCGATCGCATGTACCAGTTCCTCGAGTATCTCTCCAAGGTCGGGCCGGACGCGCTCATCGTCCAGGACCTCGGCGTGGCCGCCATGGCTCGACGGCATTTCCCCACGCTCCGCCTGCACGCGTCCACACAGATGAACGTGTGCTCCGCGAAGGGCGTGAACCAGCTCTCCCGCATGGGCTTCCGCCGGGTCGTCCTCTCGCGCGAGCTCTCTATAAAGGAGATCGCGGCGGTCAAGGCCGAGAGCAGCCTGGACCTCGAGGTCTTCGTGCACGGCGCCCTCTGCGTGAGCTGCTCGGGGCTCTGCCTCTTTTCCTCGTTCCTGGGAGGGAAGAGCGCGAACCGAGGCGCTTGCGCCCAGGCCTGCAGGCGGCTCTACCGGACCGAGGAGTCGGAGGGCTACTTCTTCTCCCCCGACGACCTCGAGCTCGTCGCCCACCTGCCCGCCCTCGCCGAGGCAGGGGTGTCCGCCCTCAAGATCGAGGGGCGGATGAAGAGCGCCGAGTACGTGGGGGCGGTCGTCTCGGCGTACCGCGCGATGCTCGACGGGATGGCCGAGGATCCGGAGCGTTCGCTCGCGAGGGCCCGGGCCATCCTCCAGAACGATTTCGCCCGTTCCAAGACGAGTTATTTCATGGTTGACGCCGAGCCCGAGTTCATCAGGCCCGGGCAGGCGGGGGGCACGGGTATCGCACTCGGGAAGGTCGTCGCGTCCAAGGACTCGGGCGAGGGGTCGATCTGCCTTTGCGAGGCGATGTCCTCGCGGTCGCCTTCCGGCGTCTCCGTGGCGTCCGGGGACACGGTGCGCGTACACGGCGCGCGCGACGGAGAGCGGAAGACCGCGCGCGTGCTCGCCGTGCAGGAGGGGCCCGAGGGCTCCTGGATTTCGCTCGCGCAGAAGGCCAAGGCGGGCGACAGCGTCTACGTCATCCAGACCAAGGCGATGTCGAAGCGCTATAAGCCGGTCCTACCCCAGAGCCTCTCGGGCTATCGCCGCGCCCCCGGATTCGCGCACGCGCCGGAGATCGCGCGGCGGCAGTTCGGCAAGGGGGAGCAGGAGGCCTTCCCCGAGGGGATCTACGCGGCCACGGATTCGGTGGCCGGGCTCTACGTCTTCCAGTCGTCCCCCCCGGACATGGCGATCCTCCGCCTCGACCGGAGGAGCGCCGCCGACGCCCTCGCCGAGGGCGCGAAGCTCCCGTTCAGGGGCAAGCTCGCGATCGAGCTCGATCCATTCTTCCCCGAGGGCGACGCCGCCTGGCTCGAGGAGACGATCGACGCGTTCCGCGCCTTGGGCGCGACGCGCTTCATCGCGAACAACCTCGGGCACTTCTCCCTCCTCAGGAACAAGGGCCTCGCGGTCGCCGCGGGCGAGTACCTCTACGCCTTCAATTCGCGCGCCGCGGACGCGATACAGGAGATCGGGCCGGCCTCCCTCGTCATGCCCCTCGAGATCGCGAAGCAGGATCTCCTCCGCGTCGCCGAAACGGCGAACCTCTCGCTCTCCTTCGTGACGATCTTCGCGTATCCCGCGCTCTTCAGGATGCGAGCGCGGCTTGCCGCCCTCCACGGTTTCGGGAACTTCTCGTCCAAAGAGGGGGAGCCCTATATCCTCAAGGACGGCGCATCGGGCTCGGTGGTCGTGCCGGGAGAACCGTATTCCATCACGGACCGGCGGGCCTTCCTGGAAGAAGCCGGGTTCCGCCGCTTCATTGTCGATTTCTCCTACATCGACCTCAAAAAGCATCTCTACCGCGAGGTCATGAAGGCGGCGCGCGATTCCACCGTGCTGCCGGGCACGGGACGCTTCAATTGGAAGGACGGCTTCTGGTCGCCCGAGCCCGCGATCAAGGACGGTGATGGAAGCCGCGGCGGGGCGGCGACGAGGCCGAAGCGCCATTCCTCCGAGTCGGGCGGCGGGCAGCGTCGCGAGCGCGAAGCGGGGATCGAGGGCGGTGAAGCCCGGAGCGAGGGAGGCGGCGAGGAGCGGAGCGATACCCGTTCGGGAAAACCGAAGGCGGGAGGGGCGACGCGCGGGAAAAAACCCGGAGCGGGCCGCACAGGGGGCAAAGGCGCATCGAGCGACCGTGGCCCCTCGCGCGGCGGCGCGGGGCCGCGCGGCCGCAAGCCCGGCCCCAAGAAGCGCTGACCGCTTCCTCTTTCATGGTGAGGAGACGGGCGGGATTCCTCTTCCTTTTCCGCTCACGGCCCTGGAATCGAAGGTTCTCCGGGATATCTTGAGAAACCGGAAATCCCAGTCGACGAAAAGGAGCCCCCGTGAAAAACGTTCGTATCGCTCTCGTCTTCCTCGTGGTTCTCTCGGTCTCGAGCTGCGGCCGCAATGGCGCGATGTCCTCGCCTCCGACAGAACCCCCTGATGTTCCGACCGGGCTCGCGCTCATGGACGCGTCCGCTTCTGCCATCAAAATACGGTGGATCGACGCTTCGGACAACGAATCGGACTTCGTGGTTCAGCGCTCCACGGACGTGGACTTCGCGGCCTTCACGGAAACCGTCCTTCCCGCGGGCTCCGTGACCTGGACCGATTCCGAGGGCCTCGCGCCGGATACGGACTACCACTACCGCGTTTTCGCGCGGAACGTCGTCGGCGATTCAGACTTTTCCACTCCGCTCGCCGCGCGGATCGAAGCGGCGGCGGTCATCGAGCCGGGGCTCCGCGTCGCGGACCATAGGATCGTGAATCTTTTACGGAGCGGCGCGATCCCGGCAGCGGACATCCAGGCCGCTAAAACGAATCTGCACATCGCGTACGGTCACACCTCCCACGGCAGCCAGCTCATCAGCGGGATGTCCGGGCTCGTGGGCTTCGCGAACGGCCAGGGCTGCGGCGGGGCCTACGCCGGGACGCAGGATCTCTTCTACTACGCGTGGAACGGAGAGGATGGTGGCCTGCATCTACGCGAAGGCGATATCTATATGGTAGCCGATGCGGGATATTATTCCACCGAGCTGTCTTACGCCGACTACGCCGCCGCCAAGGACTACTGGATCCCCCGCCGCAACGACGACAATCCTCCTCCGCACCCCGCCACCAATTGGGAATACGAGACGCGCTATTTCCTTGGCACTCCCGATCCCACCACCCATCGCGGCTCCAGGCCAGAGAGCGCTTCGATCAACGTGATCATCTGGTCCTGGTGCGGGCAGGTCGGGGAAAAAATCCGGATACCATCAACTCGGAGTATCTCGATCCTATGGCCGCCCTGGAATCGGAATATACGGGGATCACCTTCGTCTACATGACGGGCCATCTCGACGGCGGCGGGGCGACGGGCTCGGCCCACACCATGAACGATTACATCCGAGCGCATTGCGCCGAAGCCGGATCGAATCGCTGGCTCTTCGACTTCGAGGACATCGAATCCTACGATCCCGACGGGATATCCTACCTCGATCTCAGCGTGAGCGACGGATGCCTCTACGACTTCAACGGGAACGGCTACCCTGAGGGCACTGGCGAAGTGAATCCTTTGAACGGAGACCGCAACTGGGCTCTCGACTGGCAGGCAGCGCACGCCCTCGGAACCGATTGGTTCGATTGCGGCGCCGCGCACTCCGTATCCGTGAACGCGAACATGAAGGCCTACGCCGCCTGGTGGCTCTGGGCCCGGCTCTCAGGCTGGGACGTCGAGCCCTGACGGACGTATCGTCATTACAATCGCGTCGCCATGACGGGAAGGCGCCGGAGCGGTCCGTTCACGGCCGCCCCGGCGCTCTCAGGCCTCGGGACGCGCGGCTAGAACACCGCCTCGAGGGCGGGGGCCTCGGCCTCCACGCCCTCGACGGCGTCGGCCTCGCTCTTCTTCTTGAGCTCGGGCTTGAACTCCACGTGTTCCGCGACGATCTTCACCTTTGAGTACACCCTGCCGTCGTTTCCCGTCCACCGATCCTGCTTGAGCCGCCCCACCACGCGGACCCCGCGGCCCTTCCTGAGCGTAGTCCCGCAGCGCTGGGCGAGCGTGGCCCAGGTCTCAACATCGAAGAAGGAGACTTCCTTCTCCATCTCCTCGCCCTGCTTGTAGAAGCGGTTGGACGCGACGGCGAAGTCGCAGACGGCGGTCCCCTTCGCGGTCTGCTTGACCTCCGGGTCCTTGACGAGATTGCCTTCCAATAGAATCGAATTGAGCTGGTTCATATCTTTTCCCTCTCTGCCTTGGAATAGAACAGCCCTTCTCCCCGCCGGCAGGGGAGGGGGGCGCCGCGCGCAGCCCTCCATCGGGCTTCCCGCGCGCGATCCGTATCGGCGATTACGTGCGCGGCGCTTCAGCGGGGTGGAGAAAAGCCTTGTCGAAACGGGGAAAAAAGGCGATTATGGCGCGAGAGGTGATTGATGCCCCGAAGGGACAAGGCGGACAAAGGCACGAACTGGATCGGAGCGGGCGTCATCGGCGCGGCCGTTTTCGCGCTCCTCCTCTTCCTGACTTGGAACGTCCCCATCGCCGCCGCGGGGGCGGGAGCGGGTTTCATCGCCGGGCTCCTCATCCTCAAGCCCTCGAATAAAGAAGAGATCAACCTCTCCATGTCGGGCATCAGCCCGGAAATGGTCGCGGAAGCCGTGCGCGACGGGCGCGCCCGGATCGCCTCGCTCCGCGACGTCGGCCAGCGCGTGACGAACCCCCTCGTGCAGTTCAAGGTGAAGCAGATCGCCGACGTCGCGGACAAGATCATCGACGACATCCGCAAGGATCCGGGGGATCTCCGGGCGGCGCGCCCCTTCCTCAACTACTACCTGGACTCCACCGTGAAGATCCTCGAGCGCTACGCCGAGCTCTCATCCAAGAAGGTCCTCGACCGCGAGGTCCAGCTCTCCCTCAAGCGCGTCGAGGCCCTCCTCGACTCGATACGCCTCGCCTTCCACAAGCAGCTTGCGCGGCTCCTCGAGAACGACGTCCTGGACCTCGACACGGAGATGTCCGTCCTGGAAAAGACGATCCGCCTGGAGACGGGGGACTCTCCCGCCGCCGCG
>CAZIEI010000028.1:0-1203 GCA_964538705.1 uncultured Spirochaetales bacterium
GCAGCCTCTCGGCCGGCCATGCGCGAGCCCTCCTCTCCGTGGTCAATCCCGCGGACCAGGCCGTCCTTCGCAAACGCATCGTCGAGGACGGCCTCTCGGTGCGGCAGGCCGAGGAGGATGCGCGTGAGCTCAACGCGGGGAAGCGCGCGGAGGGTAAGGCGTCGGCCAAGAAAACGTCCGCCAAGAAGAAGCCGGTGGACATCGCGGACGTCGAGCAGCGCCTCATCGCGCGGCTCGGCACCAAGGTATCCATCTCGGGCGGTGCCAAGAAGGGCAAGATCGTGATTGAGTACTATTCGGCGGAGGACCTGGACCGCGTGCTGGAGATTGTCAAGGCTTAGTGCGCCCCGGAAAATCCTCGGCGGATCCTTCGCGCGGTCATCGACGCGCTCTCAGTTCCGCGACGGCGAATCGTCGAGCGTCTCGCGGAGTTTCCCCGCGAGCTCGCGGATAGAATAGGGCTTCGCGAGGAAGGGATAGGCGATCCCGCCGCCCTCGTCCTTGAGGACGACGTTCTCGGCGTAGCCGGAGCAGAGCACGATCCTGATCCCCGGCTTCATGGCGGCGACCCTGTCCGCGAGCTCTTTCCCGTTCATCCCCGGCATCACGACGTCCGAGAGGAGGAGGTCCACCTCCTGCGAGCGGCTCTCCATGAGGCGCACCGCTTCCTCGCCGCTCGAGGCCGGGATCACGGAGTAGCCGAGCTGGGCGAGCATGCGCGCGGCCATCTTGAGGACGCCCTCCTGGTCCTCCACGAGGAGGACCGTCTCCGACCCGCGAGGAAGGAGCGCCTCCTCCGCCTCGCGGGCCGCGACGGCCGGGCTCCGCTCGGCGAGGGGGAGGTAGACGTCGAAGCGCGTCCCGAAGCCCCGCTCCGAGTAGGCGTCCAGGGCCCCGCCCGCCTGCGTCACGATCCCGTAGACGGTCGCGAGGCCGAGCCCCGTCCCCTTGCCCACGGCCTTCGTCGTGTAGAAGGGCTCGAAGAGGTGCCGCTTGGTCTCGGCGTCCATCCCCTCCCCGTCGTCGATGACCGAGAGCAGGACCATCTTCGCCGGCCACATGCCCGGCCTCAGGGCCGGATTCGAGGCGCCGAGCTCGGCGAGCGCGGTCGCGATGACCAGGGTGCCCCCGCGGGGCATCGCGTCCCGCGCGTTCACGGCGAGGTTCACGATGACCTGCTGGATCTGGCCCGGATCCGCCTTG
>CAZIEI010000028.1:1213-30719 GCA_964538705.1 uncultured Spirochaetales bacterium
CTCCGCGAGCCTGAGCCGCACGACGATGTCCTCGCCGAGAAGCCTCCCGAGCATTCCCCTGAGGTCCTCGACGAGCGCGTTCACGTCCACGTCCCGCGGCTCGAAGGCCTGCTTCCGCGAGAAGGCGAGGAGCTGGCGCGTGAGCGAGGCGGCGCTCTCGGACGCGCGCTTCACCTCGCCCAGGTAGCTCTTCAGCGAGTCGGCGTCGCTCGATTCCAGGAGCGCGAGCTCGACGTTGCCCATGACGCAGGTGAGGAGGTTGTTGAAGTCGTGCGCGATGCCTCCGGCGAGCCTTCCCACGGCCTCCATCTTGGTGGCCTGAGTGAGCTGCTCCTGCAGCCGCGCACGCTCGGCCTCGGCCGCGTTCCGCTCGGACGCGTCGCGCGAATTGAGCACGATGCCGCCGATACCCTGGACGTCGAGGAGGTTCACGCCGATGGTCTCGACGTCCACCCAGCGGCCCTCCCGGTGGAGGATCCGGAACTCCGCGCGGTGCGGCGTCCCCGGCCGGCCGAGGAGCCCCGCGAGCGCCGTCCTCGCCTCGGCGCCGTCCTCGGGATGGACGAAATCGAAGACGGACCTCCCGACGAGCTCGTCGGCCGTCCAGCCGAGGACGCGCGGGACGTTAGGGCTCACCCATTCCTGCGCGCCGTCCGCGCCCACGATCTCGATGAGGTCGGACGAATTCTGAAGGAGGAGCGCGAAGCGCCGCTCCTTCTCGCTGAGCCGCGTAGTCATGGCGTTGAACGCCTCCGCGAGGGCCGCGGTCTCGGTCGTGCCCGGGGCCTCGACGAGGCTCACCTCGCCCCCGGCCGCGATAGCGGAGGCCGCTCGCTCGAGCGTCACGACGGGCGCGGAAAGCATGCGCGAGATGCGCAGTCCCGCGATGGTCACGGCGACCGCGAGGGCGAGGTAGAGGAGGACTCCGATGGCCGCCTCGTACAGCGTGCGGGCGTACGCGTCCAGCCAGGGAAGCTCCGCGATCACGGCCCAGTCGGCCTCCTCGAGCGGAATGAAGGCCCCTACGACCATCCTGCCTTCCGCGTCCGCGTACGTCTCCAAGCGGCCGGCCCTGTCGGGATCGCCGCGGGAGAACGCCGAGGCCGTGGGAGATCCTCCGACGGCCCGCCTCCCGACCACGAGAGTGGGATCGGCGTGGGCGATGAGGACTCCCCCGCGGTCCACGACGTAGGCCGATCCGTCCGTCCGGAGCGAGCCGAGGAACCCTCCCATGAATTTGAGATTCAGTTCCGCGACGAGGATTCCGCGCCTTCCCGGGACGCGGGAGGGAACCGGCACGAAGAGATCCACGAGGGGCTCGTCGGAATCGGGATCGAAGCGGACGGGTCCGAGGCGGGGACGGTCCCGCACCGCCGCCGCGTCCCCGCCCGCCGCCGCGAGGGCGTCTCCGCGTCGTCCGCGCTCGGCGAAGGAAGAGCGCCTCGTCGCCTCCGCGACGAGATCGCCCCTCCCGTCCACGAACGATATTCTCCGGATCGAGGCGTCGTAGCCGAGCATCGACTGGAGCGCCGGCCTGGACTCCTCCTCCGGCGCCTCGCCCAGGCGCGCGAACCACGCTGCCGCATGGAGGCCCTCCGCCTTCCTGCGGACGTATCCGTCGATGGCTGCCGCGGCGGAACGCGCCTCGAGCCCCAGGCGCTCCGACAGCGCGATCGTCCGGTTCCGGTAATTGAACGCCATCTGCACGATGCCGACGACCGCCATGGAGGCGAGGCTCAGGGCGACGAGGTACCGGGTGAGGATGTCGTTGATGCTCCGCGTCCGCTTCGTCCCGCCCACCTGGCTAACGGACCTCGTTGGCGGCGTTCGCCACGCCCGGCGGGATGACCGCGCCCATCCGGCGCGCCGCGCTCGCGTCCACGATCACGTTGTATTCCGCGCTGAGCACCGGGACCTCTCCCGCCTTCGCCCCCTTGAGGATCTTGTCGGCCAGCGCGGCCGCCTGACGCCCGGTCTCGTAGGCGTCCGTGGCCACCTCGAAGAGCGAAGCCGCCCCGCCCTCCTCCATGAGGGCGCCTCCCACGGGGATGCCGCGCCCGTAGGCCCAGGACGCGAGGGGGCCGAACCCGCCCGGACTCACCATGAGGGGTTCGGCGATCATGAGAACGGCGTCGAAGGGGGGCGGGCCCGCGGCCGGGAGCCCCGCAGTCCAGGACGCGAGCGCCGCGGGGGAATCCATGGGCAACTCGACGAGCCTGAGGCCGGACGCCGCGGCGGCGGCTCGGAGCGCCTCGAGTTGGGCGGGAACGAGGTCCACGCCCCGCTGATAGGGAACGAGGAAGCGCCTCGCCCTCGGAACGATTTCCGAGAGGATCTCGAGCCGCTTCACTGCGATGTCCGGACCCGGGAAACGCACGCCTGTGGCGTTTCCGCCCGGCCGCTGGACGCTCTCGACGAGCCCGAGCCCCTCGATGTTCGCGTTCGCGAAGACGACGGGGATGCGCGACGCCTCCCCCGCCTTCTTGGCCAGGAGGGCGGCCTCAGTGGGGAAGGCGAGGATCAGGTCCGCCCCGGAGCGCGCGAAGTCCGCGAGGGCCGCCTCGGTGGCGGCCATGTCCATGCGCGTCCGACGGAAGTCGTAGGAGATCCGCCGCCCCTCCTCCCAGCCGAGCTCGGTCATGCGGGATTTAAAGCCGTCGAAGGTGGCGTTGAAGAAATCCAGGTTGGACACGACGCCCACGCGCGCGACGCGGTTGAGCCGAGCGCAGGAATGGAGGAAGGCGCAGGCCGATACGAGCCCGGCGAGGAGGAGGAGCGTCGCGCGCGGGGGGCGCGTCATCGGCCGGCCTTCCATAGGGTGATCTCCCGCCTTGAAGTATAGGACCGGCGGGCCCGGCTTTCAAACGCGGAAAGCTTTCAGCGCCGGGCGGGCGCTCCCTCGGCCGCGGGCGTGAGCCTCATGCCGCCCGCGATCGCGTCGTGGACGCGGCGGGGCAAGTCCTTCCAATCCTCGGTACCGAGCCTCGAGGCGTCGATGGCGGGGTGGATGACGATGCGGACGGGGCCGCCCGTCACGCGGCCGGGATAGCCCATGAATCGCCAGCTCCCGTCCAGGGTGATCGGAACGATCCAGGAGCCGGAGAGCTTGGCCGCCTTGAAGGAGCCGCCCTTGAAATCCGCCACAGGGCCGCCGAAGTTCCGCGTGCCCTCCGGGAAGATGACGATGGGCCTGCCCTTGCGGAGGTTGGAAGCGACGCGATGGACCGTCCTGAGCCCCTGCTGGAGGCTCTTCCTGTCCAGGAAGACGCTGTGGGAGAGGCGCATCCAGGAGCTCAGGATCGGAACCATGCCCAGCTCCTTCTTCCCCATGAAGCCGAGCGGCAGTCCCATCCACCCGAGGAGGAGCACGATGTCCGAGTAGTCCTGGTGGTTCGCGAAGATGCAGAGGTTCCGCGAATCGGGGAGGTTCTCCCTGCCTGACACCCTGACCCGGCCGCCGGCCGCCAGAACGGCGTACCGCCCCCAGGTCCGCATGATGAAGGCGGTGAGGCGATCCGCCGCTCCCCGCAGGCCGAGTCCGTAGAGAAGGAGAACCGGAGGCATGAGTATGAATCCCGAAGCGAAGAGGGTGCCGAGCACGTAAACCGCGCTGATAAGGAGCCTGAGCATGGGGGGATTCTACCCAAGCCCGATCCTATCGTCTACGACGATCCGCCGCGGACGACGCGCGCGGCGATTTCCCCGCGGCATCCGGGCGTTTCCCGCCCGCGCTATACGAGCCTCCTCCCCGCGGATATACTCCGCTCCATGGAAAGCGGGGAAAAAGGCCGGGCGGACCCCGGTGACGGCATCATCCAGACGGCGTTCAGGTTCGACGTCCTCGCGCGGCTCCCGCGCACGGGCTTCCTCATCCGCGGGATCGACCGCCCAGAATCGGTCGCCGAGCACAGCTTCATCGCCGCGGTCATGGCGGCCCTCCTCGTCCCCGAGATCAGGAAGGAAGGATTCGATGTCGACGGGGAAAAGCTCGTCTCCATGGTCCTCCTCCACGAGGCGGGGGAGATCCTCCTGGGCGACATCCCCGCTCCCGCCGCGGCCTTCTTCGGCCCCGGGGGCAAGGCGGACGCGGAGCGGGCGGCCGCCGCCGCCGTCCTCCGCGGCCATCCCGAGTGCGCCCTCGTGGCGGACGAGTTCGAGGAGGGCGGGAGCCTGGAGGCGCGCATAGCGCGCAGCCTGGACAAGCTCCAGCTCATGGTCAGGGTCCTCAAGTACGAATCCGAAGGAAAGGGCTGTCTCGAGGAGTTCTGGAGCTACGGCGGGAATTTCCCCCGTTGCGGGGTGAACGCCGTGGACCGGCTCTTCGATCGCGTCCGCGCCCTGAGGGGAGTGCACTCGCTGGACTACATGGGCATGGTCCCGGAACCGGCCTCGCGCCCCGCCGGCCCGGAAAAACCCTGTTAACGGGCCGGAAACGCAGTATATTAAGTGAGGCCCCGCACGGCTTGCGCCGCGGACGCCCGTGCGGTATCGTTGCCGTACATCCAATTCCGGGAGGAAACGCATGAGAAAAGCGAAACGCGCATTGGCGGCGCTCTTCGTCGCTCTGTTCGCTGCCGCCGGACTCTCGTCCTGCATCGTCGTCAGGGAGAGCCGGCCCAGGACCAAGACCACCGTCGTGAAGAAGAAGACGGTCGTGAAAAAGAAGGCCCCGAGAGCCAAGAAGACCAAGAAAATCTACGTCTACTAGGCCGGCGCCCGCCAGGCCAGGGCTCCTTCCCCGCGACGCCACAAGGCGCGGAACGGGAAGGAGCCTGATCCCCGTTCCTCCTTTGACGCGCCCGAATACCAACACACCGCGCTCATGATTTCCCTTTTCGTGGCAGTCGAGCCGTGAAGGCCGCTCCTCCGAGGTCCGAACTCCCGGCGCGGATGCTCCCGCCGTGGGCCCGCATGATTTCCCGCGCGATAGAAAGCCCGAGGCCGCTCCCGTCCTTCCGCTACCTATTCGATGGCGACGACGTCGTAGCCCGCGTCGTCTACCGCCGCCTTTATCGCGGTTTCGTCGATCGAATCGGCCTCTACGAAAGCCGCCTTCTCCGCGAGCCGGACGTCCACGGCCTTGACGCCGGGCATGCCCTTGAGCGCCTCGGTCACTCGCCTCACACAGTGATCGCAGCTCATGCCCTCGATGCCAATGCGCTTCTTCATGCAGCTTCTCCTTTCTTCATTTCCCGTTCATCCGCCTCCGCCCTCCGCGCGTTCCTCCCTGTCGGTCTAAAGGCCTTGAGCCTGAGCGCGTTCGTGAGCACCGAGAGCGAGCTCATGGACATAGCGGCCGCCGCCAGCATGGGGTTGAGAAGCGGCCCGCCGAAGGCGTGGAGCAGCCCCGCGGCCACCGGTATGCCGAGGACGTTGTAGCCGAAGGCCCAGAACAGGTTCTGCTTGATGACGCGGATGACGGCGCGCGAGAGCCTCAGGGCCGTCGCGACGTCGGCGAGGTCCGACCGCATGAGGATGAGGTCAGCGCTCTCCATGGCCACGTCTGTCCCGGAGCCGATGGCGATGCCCAGGTCCGCCTGCGCGAGCGCGGGGGCGTCGTTGATGCCGTCGCCCACCATGGCCACGGGCTTCCCGCCCGCCTGGAGCTTCTTCACCTCCGCGGCCTTGTCCTGCGGGAGGACCTCCGCGAGCACGCGGTCGATCCCTACCTGCCGCGCGATGGCGGCCGCGGTCCGCGCGTTGTCGCCCGTGACCATGGCCGTCTCCAGGCCCATGGCCCTGAGCGCGGCCACGGCGCCGGCGCTCGATTCCTTCACCACGTCCGCGACCGCCACGAGCCCGAGGAAGGCCCCGTCCGCGGCGAGGTACATCGGCGTCTTGCCCTCGCCCGAGAGCCGCTCCGCGTCGGCGGCTCCGCCCGACGCGTCGATCCCCTCGTCCGCCATGAGGCGGGCGTTCCCGAGGAGGAGCTTCCTTCCGTCGGCGAGGGCCCTGATGCCCTTCCCGGGCAGTGCGGCGAATTCCTCGGGCTTCCGGAGAACCGCGCCGCCCGCTTCCGCGCGCGCCGCCTCCACGATCGCGCGGCCGAGGGGATGCTCCGACCCGAGCTCGGCGCGCGCCGCGAGCGAGAGGACCTCGGCCCGCGAGCTTCCCGCCGCGGGGACGACGTCCGTGAGGGCGGGCTTCCCCGTGGTGAGGGTCCCCGTCTTGTCGAAGACGACGATGCCGACCTTGTGCGCGGTCTCCAGGGCCGTCCCCGACTTGAAGAGGACCCCGAGCTCCGCCCCCTTGCCCGTGCCCACCATGATGGCGGTGGGAGTGGCGAGCCCGAGCGCGCAGGGGCAGGCGATGATGAGGACCGCGACGAGGACGGTAAGCGAGAAGACGGGGCCGCGGCCCGCGAGGAACCAGGCGCCCGCCGCCGCCACCGCGATGGCGAGGACAATGGGGACGAAGTACCCCGATACCACGTCAGCGAGGCGGGCGATGGGGGCCTTGGACCCCTGAGCCTCCTCCACGAGCTTGATGATCCGCGCGAGCGCGGTTTCCGAGCCGACCTTCTCCGCCCTGAAGACGAGGGCGCCGTCTCGCCTGTGAGCATGGACTCGTCCACGGCGCTCTGCTCCGAGACCACGACGCCGTCCACCGGCAGGCGCTCGCCCGGCCGCACCGAAACGAGGTCCCCCGGCTCGACTTCCTCGATCGGGATCTCGATTTCAGCGTCGCCCTGGACCACGCGCGCGGTCTTGGGCCTGAGCCCCATAAGGCGCTTGATAGCCTCGCTCGTGCGGCCCTTGGTCCGTGCCTCGAGCGACTTCCCGAGGAGGATGAGGGCGATGATGACCCCCGCGGTCTCGAAGTAGAGGTGCTCGACGGCGTGGACGTCGCCGCGGAGGATGAGGGCGGTCGACCAGGCGCTGTACGCGACGGCGGCCGTGGTGCCTACGGCGATGAGGGAATCCATGTTGGGAGAGAGCTTAAAGAGCGTCCGGTAACCAACGACGTAGAACCGGTACCCCGCGGCCACGATGGGCGCGAGGAGGAGGATCTGCGCGAGCGCGTATTGGAGCGGGTAGTCCATGGGACGAAGGACGGTGGGCACGGGCAGGCCGAGCATGGCGCCCATGGCCAGGTAGAGGAGCGGGACCGCGAAAATCGCCGCCACCGCGAATTTGATCCAGAGGATCCGCGTTTCGCGGTCCTTCGAGGCCTGATGCTCATCCACAGCCTCCGCGGTCTCCGCCGCGAGGGGCTTGTAGCCGGCCTTGACGATGGCGTCCTTTATTCCGGAGACGCGCGCCTTCCCGGGGTCGTACGTGACGATGGCCTTCTCCGCGGCGAAGTTCACGCTCGCGGATTCCACGCCCTCGACCTTCCCGACGGCGCGCTCGATGGCGGTGGCGCAGGCGGCGCAGCTCATCCCGCCCACGGGGATGACGACCGTCTTCCGCTCCCGTTCCTCGGCGGCGGAGTATCCCGCCTTCTCCACCGCGGTCTCGATGGAACCCGCGGCGAGCGCTCCATCGTCGTATTTGACGAGGAGGGTCTCGGAGGCGAAATTCACCAAGGCCTCGGCCACGCCCGGGACCTTGCGCGCCGCGCGCTCCGTGGCGGCCGCGCAGGCCGCGCAGGTCATGCCGCCTATCCTGAATCGAGCTTCCTTCACCATGCCCGTCGCTCCTTCGTCGTCGTCCGCGGGATCACTCGTTCAGCACCGCGAAGGCGGAGCGGATCATCCCCATCCAGCAGCTGTAAGATACTACCCCGGACTCCCTCGGAGTGAATTCGATCACGTTGATCCCGGGCCTCAGGTCCTTCTCGATGCGGTAGGCGGGGACGATCACCGTCCTGTTGCAGCCGTTCAGGTCCGCGGCGTCCATCCTGATGGTCCACTTCACCGGAACCCCAGCGACCACCGCGAAGGGGACGTAGGAACCCGAGGTGAAGACCGTCTCGACCGCCTGGTAGCCGCCCTTGGCCTCAGCGACCGGGACGCCGGGAGGGAGCCGGTCCCGCGTGATCCGGCCCGAGGCCGCCTTCGAGCCGCCCTGACCGCCGCTCGCGGGCGTCGCGGCCGGTTTCGGTTCCGCCGCGAGCGCGGCGCCCCCGCCCGTCCCGGGGAGCGGAATCCCGGCGAGAGCGGCCGCCCGCCCGAAAGTCGCGAATCCGAGGGCGAGGGTCAACACCGCGCCGGCCTTGACTAGGATCGGCGCGATCCTCCGCGGGAGGAGGACGGCGGTCAGGGCGAAACCGGCCATGAGGGGCACGGTTCCGAGGGCGAAGGCCGCCATCGAGAGGGCGCCCATGAGGGCGCTTCCCGTGCCGAGGGCGTAGAGCTGCATGGCCTGGAGGGGGCCGCAGGGGATGAACGCGTTGAGGACGCCCACGGCGAAGGGCCCGCCCTTCGCGACGAAGACGCGCGCGGACTCGATGGCTCCGCGCACCCGCGCTGGAAGACGCCGCCCGATCGAGGACAGCCTGACGAGCCCGAGGTTCCTGAGGCCGACGAGGACCATGAAGGCGGCCGCGGCGAGCGTGATGACCGCTTTCGCGGTATCGGAAAAGGAAAGGGCGCTTCCCAAACCGCCGACCGCCGCGCCCACCGCCGAGTATCCAATCACCCTGCCCGCGTTGTACAGCATCGTCGGAACGGCGCCCCTCGCCCGCGCGCGCCAAGAGACGCGGGTTTCGCCGCCTTCCTTCCCGCCGGGGGTGCGGAAGCCCTGCGAGAGCGCGATGCCGCCGCACATGGAAACGCAATGCGCTGAGGTGAGGAGGCCCGCGATGAAGAGCGCTCCCAGGCCGATCGCGGAACCGATCTCCGGGATGGCGTTGAAGGACCCGCGCGCGCTCAGGACGAAATAACCCGCCGCCAGGAGGACGCCCAAGGCTATCGCCGCGGCTCCACCCGAGGCTCCGGCTTTCCAGGCATCGGCAGGGCCTCCGTAGGAATATCCCGCGGCCGCGAGGGCGGCGGACACGGCAGCCGCATCGGGCACCGCCCCGGGCTTCCAGCATAGGTCCGCCGCTCCCCGCCTGAGGTCCGCGGAGGCCTCCGCGACGCCGGGCAGGGCGCGCAGGGCCTTCTCGACGCGCCCCGCGCAGGCCGGGCAGGTCATGCCCTTCACGCGGGCAGAAGTCCTCTGTCCATCCATTCAGGTTCCTCCGCGGGGAATGTACGGCCTGAATGTGAACGGCGCGTGAACGGCTCGTGGATTCTTCGCGACGGGCCTCAGGCCCCGACGGGGATGACGCCCTTCTTCAATATCACGTTCCCGTACTTCACCGTCTCGCCGGTCATCACGACGGCAAAGGCCTTCTTGGCTCGTTCGTAGAATGCGAAACGCTCGACGCGCTCGATCCGCGGCGTGGCGGGCCAATGCTTGTCGATCTCGACGCGGTACGCCGCTTCGACCGAGGGATCGAGCACGTCACCCGGAACCGGCGCCATCATGGCGACGGGCGCGTCGACGTAGACGTCCAGGTTCATGAGGGAGAGCACGCCGTCCAGGAGCGCCGGTATCCTGATTCCATCCGCGCGTATGACTCGCGAGTTGCAGCTATCTCCGGGGAAGAAGGCGTCCGCTAGGACGATCTCGTCTCCATGCCCCATCCGGTACAGGACGGAAAGGAGCTCGGGGGATATGCAGGGGGAAATTCCGATGAGCACGGGAGCCTCCTCTACCTAACGATTCATTCATACAGGGAAGGAAAGCGCTTGCCTAACCGGCTCAGGCCGGCATGGATAGTTCCAGTCCCTCCCGCGTGATTTCCCGCTCGCGGCCGTAGACCGTCACGCGAACGGGCCCGCCCTCGACGACCGCGAACCGCGCCTTGCCCTTTTCCGCCTCTACCGATATCAAGGAACCCTTATAAAGGATCTTGAAGCGAAATGCCTTCCAGCACTCAGGGATCGAGGGAGCGAAGGCGATTTCCGGTCCGTCCGTTCGCATGCCCCCGAAGCCCGAGACCATACTCGCCCAGACGCCCGCCGCTGACGACGAATGGATGCCCTGCTCCGTGTTGCGGTTGTAGTTGTCTAGGTCGAGCCGCGCAGCGTAGGCCAGGAAGTCGTATGCCTCCTGCGTCTTCCCGAGCTCGGCAGCGAGGATCGCGTGGAGGGACGGCGAGAGCGAGGACTCGTGACTCGTTCTAGCCTCGTAGAATTCGTAGTTGACGCGCTTTTCCTCCATGCTGAAGTCACGGCTGAAGAAGTACGGCAGATTGAGGAAATCAGGCTGCTTGAGCATGTTCATGCGGAAGATGCGGACGTAGGCCCAGTTTTTATAGATCGGGACCTGGAACATGGGGATGCCCTTCACGTCTACGTGCGGCAAGTCGAAATATCCCTCGTGCTGCTCGTATATCCCCGTCTTTTCGTCCTTGGGAATGCGCATCTTTTCAGCCATGCGTTTCCATTCCGCGACCTCGGCGTTCTTAAGGCCGACCTTGACGGTGATTTTCCTGAGGGCCTCGGGCGCCTCTCGCTCCATTTCGTCGAGCACTTCGAGCGCGTATTCGAACATCTTCTTGCCGAGGTAGTTGGTATAGCAGTTGTGGTTTACCATCATGTGGAACTCGTCCGGCCCCATGACCCCGTAGAACCCGAAGTCCCCCTTAACGGGACTCCAGCCGCCCGCGCTCGCCATGCAACGGCAGATCTGGAGGAGCATCTCGATGCCCTCCCGGTAGAGGAAGGCCTTGTCCCCGCAGATCCGGTCGTAGTGCCAGATGGCGTAGAAGACGGCGCCGTTCATGTGAAGCTCGAGATCCACGTGTTGCCAGGTGCCCGAGTCCTCGTACCCGGTTATCGTGGAGAAGGGATAGCGCGCGCCTTCGAGGTCCAGACGCTTCGCGTTCTCGATGGCCCTCGGCAAGTAGTGGTATCGGTACATGAGCAGCTTCCGCGCGATCTCCGGATCGAAAAACATGTACATTCTGTGGCAGTACACCTCGGTGTCCCAAAAGTTCACGCCCGAATACACCTCGCCGCCGAGCTTGCAGAGCACGTTCCGCCTGTCGCTCTCCCCGTGGTAGTTGATGTACATGGCGAAAAGCGAGTAGCGAACGCCCTGTTGGAGCTCGGGGTCCCCGTCGATCTTAATGTCCATCCGGTCCCAGAAGCGCTTCCAGGGCGCTCGGTGTCCGACGAACGCCTCGTCAAACATAATGCCCGAGCGCGATTGAGCCAGCTCGAACCCGGTATTCCAGACCCGTTCCGCGTCGTCGGCTTGTTCCCAATGATTGGCGGCGATCTTCTCGAAGACAGTCGCGCTTCCGAGCGAGAGCGCGAGGGAGGCCTCCATCCCGATGAACTTCTCGCGCTCGACGAGCTCGGGCTTAATCGATTGGTTGGCGCTGACTCGGAAGGCGGAGAAGAGCCTGCATCCGGATTTCATCGTGCGGGCCTGGATGGCGTAGAGCCCGTCCCGCGCCTCGCGCTGCTCCTCGACCCAGAAATTCGTCCGCGCGCCGTCAAGGTCCCTGCTCGCGCCTGAGCCCTGGGTCTGGTCCCAGCCGGCGGCGAGCTCATAGACGGTGTTGAAGTCTATGCCGGAGACGATTTTCACATCCCCGGAGAAGTTTTCAGGCACGAGGACGATGCGCTGGCAGCCCAGGGCCGTGTCGGCGATGTGCGTGAACCGGACGAATTTCAATGCGAGCCGCTTCCCGCTCTTCGTGGTCCAGACGAACTCGCGCGTCAGGGTCGCGTCCCGAAGGTCGAGGGATCGCCGGAAGCCCGTGTGCTTCGCGGTCGCGAGGTCGAGCATCTCCCCGTCCAAGACGATCCGCGTATAGAGCCAGTCCGACGCGTTGATCATGGCGGCAGCTTCCGTGACGAAGCCCTTGAATACCTGCGGGTACTTCACCTCGAGCGGTTCGTAGAGCTGGCTGAAGTAGCTCCCGAGGAGCCGGTCCCCCGAGTAGCCTTCCTCGAAATAGCCACGGACGCACATCCGCTCGTTGGCGAGCGAGAAGATCGATTCGGACAGGCGCTGCTTGGCGGGATCGAAGCCTTCTTCCACGACGAGCCAGGGATCGACCTTGAAATACTTCTCCGAAGTTTTAAAAAGATGCATCCGTCACTCCTTACCGTTCATGCGCGCGAACACGTCAGCGAGGGACCCGCGGAAGGGCCCCGGCGTTTCCATCTTGATCGAAACGAGAGCGGCGGCGAATTTCAAGGATTCGGCGACGCCGTGATCGCTCCGCTGGGCCAGGTAGGCCGCGAAGACCGTATCGCCGCGTCCCGTCCGGCCGACCGAGCTCCGATTGGTGAAATGCTCGTAGTAGGTCGCTCCGCCCGCGCGCGCCAGGACGCCTTCAGCGCGAGTGATGAGGGTCTCGGGACAGCCCCACTCCTCAAAACGGACGGCGGCCGCCTCGATGTCGTCCGTACCGGTGAGCGCACGCGCTTCCACGACGTCGAGCTTGACCCGTCCCATCAGCTCGACGATGTCTTCCTTGGCGGGGACATCCTTGAAGTGTATTTCCTTGGTAGCGGGGTCAACCTGCCTGACGAAACCTTGCATGTCCGCGGAGAGGGCGTAGCCGCGCTCGCTCAGGCCCCGGATGAAGTCCAGGTTGAATTCCTGGTCGGAGATGCCCGCGAGGTGCACCGCCTTCGCGGCGATGTCCGGCATGTCGTCGAGGGCGAAGGGGCCGGCCGAGCGCTTGAGGATCAGGACGCGCTCGTCCACGTTCGAGGTCGGAAGCAGGACAACCGAATAGGTGGTTTCGGGCGTCGGGCTTACGAACACCGGAATTCCCAGCTCCCTCAAGGTTCCGAACGCGTCCACGTCGCGCTCCGCCATCCGGGTGACGACGGCGACCCGTCGGCCAATGCGCGCCGCCGCGATGGCCCCGCAGAGCGCGGCACTTCCCGGTGCTACGCTCGCCTTTCCTTGATACGGGGTGATCTCGTCGAAGCAGAGATGCCCCACGAACACGATGTCGAATGTATCCAATCCTCGCTCCTCTTGGGAAATTGCCGCACGAACGCGGATACGGCTCTCAAGCCCTAGCCCTTGATGGCCCCCGCCGTGACCCCCAGCGTCACACGCCTCTGGAAGACGAGGAACACGAGGAGCGGAATGGCCATGGCGATCACGAGCGCCGCGCTCAAGATGGGAACCCTGAGCCCGTACTGGCCCCTCAGGACGGCGATGCCGACGGTAACTGTCCTGAGCGCCTCCTTGGGCAGGATGAGCATGGAGAAGGGAAGCTCGTTCCACATGGATTGGAAACCGATGATGGCGATGGTTGCCACCATGGGCATGGCCATCGGGGCCATCACGCTCACGAGTATCCGTGTCTGCGAAGCGCCGTCGATCCGCGCCGCCTCCACGAGCTCGTAGGGCATGTCGGAAAAGAAGGTGGTCATGATGTAGGTGCCGAAGGGCGCGAAGTAGGCCGCCCAGGGAAGGATCACCCCGATCGCCGTATTGGTGAGCTTCATGAGTGAAACGAGCTTCGACAGTTGCGTGGCCAAGAGGAGCTGGGGGAAGATCGACATGAGGAGGACGATGAGGAAAAACGGCCGCTTGAGCGCAAAACGCATTTTGCCGAAGGCGTAGCCGGCGGGGACACATATCACGATGTACAGCGCGAGGCCGAGCGGTACGTACAGGAGCGAGTTCAGGGTGAACCTGAGGAGATGGCCGCTCAAGGCCGCGTACCGGAAATTTTCGAGAGTCGGGCGCAAGGGGATGAGCAGGGGGTTGACCGGGTATTCGTCGATCGACTTGAGACTGGCGGTGATGACGTGGATGAACGGCAGAAGCGAAACGACGGCCAGGACGACCATGAAGGCCTGGACGAGGGTTCGGCCCGCGTATCCGAGTTGCGACGCCGCTTTCATGATTCCCTCTTCCGCATGAGCCTCACCTGGGCTACGGATATTCCAGCGCAGAAGAGGAAGAGCACGACCGCCCATGCGCTCGAATAGCCGACTTTGAATTTCGAGAAAGCCGTGATGTAGATCCCGTATTCCAGGGTGAAGGTGCTGTAACCGGGCCCGCCCTGCGTCAAGGTATGGATGAAGGGGAACATCCGGGCAAAGACCTCTATGAAATTGAAGACCACCCAGAATTCCATCGCGAAGCTCACGCTCGGGATGGTCACCTTGAACAGGGTCCGCCAAAAGCCTGATCCGTCGATGAGGGCCGCTTCATAAATAGACGAGTCCACGCCATTCATCGCGGCCAGGAAGTAGATGAGGCCGAAGCCCAGGTGGAGCCATACCACGAGGAGGAACCCCACCGAATTGATTGCGATGGCCGGATCGATGAGGAATTGCACCGTCGATCCCGTGAGGGCATTGATCACGGCGTTAATCGGACCCTCGTCGCGTAAATAGATCGAGAAAATAACGCCCATGAGCACGTAGCCCAAGAGATTGGGGATGTAGAGTATGGCCCGATAGGCTTTCCATCCCCTGATCCCCTCGCGCAGGAGAGCCGCGATGAGGACGGTGACGATGGTACTGACCGGGATATAGAGAATCATGAGTCCGGTATTGCGAAGGGAGGTCCAAAACTGCGGATCGCCGATCATCGTCCTGTAGTTGGCGAGGCCCACCCATTTCCACGGGCCGTAGCCTTTCCAGGACGTGAAGCTGACGACCACGTTCATGACGACGGGATACACGATGAACGTCGCCATCAATGCCATGAGCGGCGCGATGAAGACATAGGGGGCGACGCCGTCCCTCTCCAGAGTCCTTTGCTTCATGCGCTGTTCCTCCCCGCGATCGGAGGGGCAGGATCCGCAGACCCCGCCCCTCCATGGAATCCGATGATCGGCGTTTTTTCGCGCCCTTACTCCATGTTCTCGACGAGCTTCTGGTACTCGACTAAGAACTTGTCGACGCTGAGTTCCTTGGTCACGAAGACCTGGTCCAGGAGCCGGTTGGAATCGTCCTCGTAGCCGTTATAGAACAGAGGGACGTAATCCTTCTGGCTTGACTTGAGGTAGCCTTGGATCACCTTGAGGACCGGATAGGACGACGCGCCGCCGACGGCCGCGGTATTCGGCGAGAGAGCGCCCGTCGCCGACGCGTAGGTCTTGGCGCCCTGGCCGGTCGATACGAACTTGACGTAGGCGGCCGCGAGCTTCTGGTTCTTGGACCAGGTCATGACCCCGTAGCCGATGCCGGCGCCCTGGGCCACCTGCTGATCCTTGAACTTAACACCCGGGAGGTTGACCGCGGGGAAATACCCCACGTTGTCCGCCCCCAGCTTGTCCGAGAAGACCTTCCAGTTGCCCACGTCCGAGAGGAGACCCACGAAGATGGCTCCGCCGCCCGAAGCGAACTTGTCGATGCCATCCATGAAGTAAGGCCGCGAAAGGCCTTCCTTCTCGATGTATCCTTTTTCGATCAGGGTCTTCACGAATTCGATAGTCGCCTTAAAAGCGGGGTCGTCGAATTTCTTCGATTTATCCACGAGCCCGGCCACGTTCGGCCCGTAGATGTTGGCTACCGCGCAGCGAAGGAAGAAATCGATGGTGTATGTCTGACCCGTGGTTATCGGAACGATACCGGCGGCCTTGAGCTTCTCGCAGGCGGCGAGGAATTCAGCGGAGGTCTTCGGGGGCTTCGCAGGATTTAATCCGGCTTTCTTGAAGTATCCCTTGTTGTAGTAGATGTCGAAGCCCTGCATGGTGAGCGGGAGGATCTTCACGGGCTTGCCTAGTTTCTGGTTGAGCGAGCACATTTCAATGCTGCCCGTCGTGAATTGGCCCTTCACGTCTTTGATATAGGGATCCAGGTCCACGATGACGTCCGCAAAACCGTCGACGCGGCCGCCCGGATGGAACATGGCCACGTCCGGCCCGACGTTCGAGGTAGCGGCGCTCTGGATGAGCTGGTAGTACTGGGTGGCGTCGGTCGGTTGGGCGACGTGGACGACCTTCACGCCCGGGTTCGCCTTCTCGAAGGCCGCGTCATTGGCCTTCATGGGCGGCTGGGCGCCGTCGACCTCGCTAAACTTGAAATCCCATACCGTCAAATTCACCGTCTTCTGGGCGGATAGCGAAGCCGCCACGCAGACGAGCGCGAGGAACGCGAGCATCAACCTTCTTTTCATCACGGTCTCCTCCTATGCATGGAAAAAGCTCAGGACACCATGGGGCCGCTAGGGCCCGCCGTAAATGGAGGCGATTGCGCGACATCATGGATAAAACGACACGCCGGCCTCCCCCGTCGGCCCGCCTCGTGCTATCATTCCCGCGTGCCTCGCTACCGCAGCGTCCGAGAATCCATCTTCTTTTCGGTCTCCCTCCTCCTCACGGTCGTCCTCCTCGTTTTCTCGCTCTTCGTCTACGATTACGCCTCGGCAGTCGCTCGCGAACGTTTTTCGGAAACCCTCACCTCGCTCTCCCGCTCGCTCGTGTCCAACCTGGACGCTCGTGTCGGGGAGATGGACCGACTCAGCCTGACCCTCATCTACTCGCGGGTGTTTCAAGGCCTCTACGCCCGTCATCTCGCCCTCCCCCGCGCTCCCCGAACAGTCGGGGAACGCATCGCGCGGCTCGAGAACGTGGAGGCCCTCATCGAGATCGGCGATACCATCCTGGGTCCGAACCAGTCGGCCCCGCAGATAAACGTGTACGATCCACGGGGCGAGATGATCGGCGCTGGATTCTACAGCCGCCTCATCGAACGAGACGCGAAGCGCGAAACCTGGCACCCGGCGGTCGTAGCCGCGGAAGGCAGCCGAGTCATCCTGCCGCCCCACCTGGACCCCCTCCTCGAGGAGACCTCCGTCATCGTCAAAGGGAAGCGCTACGTGTCGCTCATCCGTTCCTTCAGCAACCCACTCCTCTCCACGACCGGCATCGTGGAAGTAGAGCAGTACTGCGATTCCCTCTTCAGCGGCCTCGAGCTCATAGCCGGGCAGGACACGGTCGTGTACGTCATGGGCGGGGACGGGAGACTGCTCTACCCCCGCAAGGGCGAGGCCGACGAGGAACAGCGGCTCCTAGCCCTGGCAGCCAGCGCGCAGAACCACACGACGGTCACCGGGCTGTTCCCCGGAGAGAGGTCCGAACGCGTTATCGCGGCGGCGACCTCGGTGGAATCCGGATGGATCCTCCTCATCGGCGAACCGGCGGCCGGTCTCACGGCCAGCATCTACCAGTACGCCGCCCGTATCGCCCTCATCACCCTGGCGGCCATCCTCCTCTCCCTGGGAGCCTCCTACTTCATCGCGCGGCGCGTGACGGTCCCGCTCAAGGCCCTCCACACCGAGATCGAATCGCTGGATATCGAGAACCTGCGCGCCCCCGGGGCTTTGCCGCACGCCCCCGGGCTGGGCGAGATCGACGAGCTCAGGTTCGCCTTCCGCGACATGAGGCACAAGCTCGACGAATCCATCCAGGAGGCGGTCTCACTCCGCGAGCATGAGCGCCAGGCGCAGCTCGTGGCCCTTCAGTCCCAACTCAATCCGCACTTCCTCCATAACATGCTGCAGACCATCGCCATCATGGCGGAGGAGAGCCCGCCCTCGGCGATCCAGGATCTCATCAAGAACCTGACCCGGGTCCTGCGCTACGCTTCTTCCTCCGAGGGGGCCACGGCCACTCTGGGAACGGAGGTCGACTACGCCGAGAGCTACCTTGCCGCCATGCGCGCGCGCTTCGGCGAGGAACTCGGGTATTCCGTCGAACTCCCGGAATCCATGCGCGGCATCGAGGTGCCCCGCCTCATCCTCCAGCCCCTCATCGAGAATTGCTTCAAGTACGGAACGACCGGGCGGCCGCCCTGGCGCATCGAGCTCAGGGGGCGCGAGTCCGGAGATCGATGGACGGTGGAAATACGGGACGACGGCCCGGGATTTTCCGAGGAGACACTCGCGCGGCTCACGGCGCGTCTAAAGGAACGGCGAGGGGCGGGAGACGGCCTCGTCCCCCTGTCCAGCCCGGGCATGGGCCTCCTGAGCTCGCGAGAACGCTTAAGGCTCACCTTCGGCGAGGAAGCGGTCTTCGAGGCGGGCAATAACCCGGAAGGCGGGGCCCGCATCATCCTGGGAGGACCGCGCCGTGGCTGAACGCGCTTATTCCTTCATCGTAGCCGAGGACGAGGAACGCATGCGGGACTACCTGGCCCGCAAGGCTACCGAGCTGGCCCCCGGGTTCACTTGTGCCGGGACCGCCCGTGACGGCGAGGAGGCGGTGGAACTGGCGGAGCGCGTCCTCCCGGACCTCCTCATCACGGACATCCGCATGCCCGTACTGGGCGGGCTCGAACTCATCGAGCGCATTCGCGAAGCCAACCCGGACATGCGCATCATCATCGTCTCGGGCTACAGCGAGTTCGAATACGCGCGGCGCGGGATCGAGCTCGGGGTCGACGAGTATCTCCTCAAGCCCGTGGAGCTCCCCGCCTTAGCGGAGGCCCTGAGGCGCGTCCGGATACGCCTCGATTCGGGCTCGGGCGTGGTGGAAAGCGAATTCGGGTTGGATAGGATCGGCGCCCGGGAAAAGGAACTCGTCCAGTCCATCAAGCTCTACCTTCAGGAAAACCTCAGGCAGCACTACTCGCTTGAACGCCTGGCCGCGGCCTTCGCTCTCAAACCGGCGGCCCTCCTCCGCCTCTATCGGCGAGTGACGGGGAGCGCGCCGACGCAGGACCTCAAGGCTCTGCGAATAGAACGGGCCAAGCGGCTCCTCGTGGGACACGCGGACCTGGAGGTGAAACAGGTGGCGGCGGCCTCGGGCTTCAGCGACCCGCTCTATTTCTCCAGGCTCTTCAAGGAGGAGACGGGGATGAGCCCCTCCGCCTTCCGCGAGGCCAAGGGCCGCTCGCAAGGTTTTGAGAAAGCTTGAACGAACCTTTTTCAACAAGCTGTTAGCGCCAGGCGGGGTCCTTGGCGGCGCGGGCGATGTTCCCCCGTCGCGAGTCGATGCCCGCGAGGAAACCCTCAGGACTCACCACTCCGGCGAGCATCTTCACGAAGTCCGCCTCGATCTCCATCCACTGGCCCATGATGTACGTGACGCCCCCCTGGAAGGGCTCCCCTCCGAGCCGGGCATCGGCGAAGAAGGCTTTCTCGTTCTTGAGGAGCGGGAGCTCGCGCGTGGGGAAGGAAAGGCTCGTTCCCTCCGGCTGCTCAAGGGCGTAGCGGTAAAGGTTGTCTTCCCGGGTCAGGAAGCGGAAGAAGAGTTTGACCGCCTCCGGGTCCTGCGTCTTGGCGTTGCCGAACCAGGTGGGAGCCGAGCGCTCGATGCTGACGGTCCGGTTGTCCAGCCAGGGTATGGGGAACATGCCCCAGGACTCGGCTCCCGAAGCGGGGTCGGATTTGAGGACGCTGCGGGCGAATCCGATTTTGTTGAGTGTCATGGCCGCCGATCCGGAGATGAGCGCGTTCTTCGCGCCCTCGATGGTGTTGGCCATGAAGTCGGGACCGAAGTAGCCCGCCTTCATGGCCGCCATGATCTGCCCGAGCGCGTCGAGGAAGGGCTTGTAACCGGCGAAGGTCTGGCGGTTGGCGTTGAGGCGGGCGTAGAGACCCGGGTCGCGCTCCTCGAAGGTCGAGCCCATCTCGAAAAAGGTCAGGGCCGAATGCCATCGACTGGCTCCGGGTTCGTAGACCGGGAGGATGCCCGCCCGCTTGATCTTCTCGCAGACGGCCATGAACTCGGCCGTGCTCCGCGGCGCGGAGAGCCCGAGGCGCTTGAACACCGCGTCGTTGTAGGTGTAGACCCAGCCGAGCGAATCGTCCCAGATGATGAGGCCGTACACGCGCCCAAGGTAGGAGGCGGCAGGGAGCCACGCGGGCTTGAGGCGCTTCGTCCACTCCTCGTCCGTGAAGTCGAGGCAGGAGACGCGGGGATCGATTTCCGTCCCCAGGTACCAGCGCGTGGATTGCATGAGGAAGACGTCCGTCGCCTCGCCCGAGTCGAGCATGGTCCCGAGGGCCCGGAAGTAGACGTGCGGCGCGTAGACGGCGAAGGAGACCTTGATGCCCGTCTCCTTCTCGAAGAGCTTCGCGTTTTCCGCCATCACATCGTAGATCCATCCGTCCGATGACATGACCTGGATCTTCCGCTGGGGCTGCTTCGCCGGCGCCTGGGTCTTCCATGCGCCGCAACCCGGAAAGAGTGCGATCATGAACGTCATGGCGAGCGCCGCGGAGCGTGGACTCATCGGGATAGTATACCATGGGCTGGGAACCGGGCCCCGCCCGGAAAGGCTATATCGACGCGAAGCCCGGGCATCTAGCGGTACCTTCCGCTCGAGCAGCGAGCGACTTCTGCGTGGAGCTTCTTGAGCTCGTCCGCTCTCGATGCCGGGCAGACCAAGGTCGCGTCCCTGGTATGGACCACCACGAGGCCTTCCACTCCCAAGCAGGCAACGAGGTGCCCCTCGACGGTGGAGACGACGATGTCGTCGCGGCATTCGGACAGAGCCGCTTCGCCTTGGACGGCGTTCCCTGACGCGTCCCGCTGGATCAATCCGCCATAAGCCGTCCATGACCCGATGTCCAGCCAATCGAGATCGAGGGGAAGGGCGGCGATGCCCGCTTGGGGATCCTTGGAGGCGGGCTCCATCACGCCGTAGTCCACGCTGATTTTCTTGAGGCGCGGGTAGGTTTCCGCGAGGGCCTCGGCACAGCCGGGACTTCCAGCGAGCGCGGCAAGGCGGACAACCTCGGCGGCGAGCTCGGGTTCATAACGCGCGACGAGTTCCAAGAAACGCGATGCGCGCCAGGCGAACATGCCCGAATTCCATAGATAGCGCTCGGGACCGGCCTCGACAAAAACGCGAGCCGAATCCCTGCCGGGTTTCTCGAGGAAACGCCGTACAGAACGCGCCCCACTCATTCCAGGCAAGCTTTCCCCCAGCTCGAGGTAGCCGAAACCAGTAGCGGGCCGTGAGGGTTTCACACCGAAGGCGACGAGCAGATCCGGCCGGAGCTCCGCGAGTTCAAATGCCCGATCGACCGCGGCCTGGAAATCCCCCAGAGGACGGATGATGTGGTCCGAGGTGAAGACGGCTATCACGGCCTCGGGATCTTCCCGGGCGATGAGGGCCGACGATAAGGCGAGGGCGGCGAGCGTGTCGCGTCCCTCGGGCTCTCCGATATAGCGATCGAGTCCCGAGCCTGAAGAGGTCCGCAGGCCCGGCAGGCGAGAGAGGGTGGCTCCGCGAAAAAGCTCCAGCGCGCAGACGAAGCGGCGATCCTCGGGCACGAGGCCCTCGAGCCTGAGGTACGCTTCCTCGAGCAGGCTCTTGCCGCCCGAGAGGGGCACGAGTTGCTTGGGGAGCGATTCCCGGGACAGGGGCCAGAGCCTCGTCCCTGAACCGCCGGCCAAGACGATGGCGTAACGCATGGGCGCTCCTTCAAAAGCCGCGGAGGTCGGTGCTGCTCCGCCTAGGGAGTCCTTCCTTGGGGACGCGCTTCAGGATGATGTATTGGATACCGCGCTCCTCGCAAAAGCGCCGCTTCTCGATCTTGTCGCCGTCCTCGTTCACGATGTATCGCTCCGCCCCGAGCGCGCGGATCTCCGGCTCGGCGTCGAGCCAGCCTGAGCCCGTGGAGACGAGGCAACGGTCTACCGGTCGCATCGAACCGACCATGTAGCGTCGCTCATCCTCGTTGAAGTGTGGATGCCCTTTGCCCTTGAGGAGGCGCACGTTGGCGTCCGATCCGATGATGACGTTGAGCTCCCCGTAGGCCGCGGCTTCCTCGAAGAACTGGAGGTGTCCTGAGTGGAGCCAGTCGAAGCAGCCCGTGACGACCACGCGTTTCCGTCCCCGTTTGAGCGGAACATCGAGGGGCGGTGCTTCGTAGGGAAAGCCGGGGAACGCCGCTTCATCCTCGATCCGGGCACCGCCGCTTCCGGTCATGGCCGCGGAAGCGGCTTCGTCGGAAGCGATTTCAACCGCATCGACGTAGCGTAGGGTCTCCAGGAAATAACGGCGCTCGGCGAGGGGCCAGGCGGGCGGCGCACCCAGGAGGCGTTTTATCGTCTCGTCGCTCCACAGCAAGACCGTGAGAGGACCCTTCCTCGCGGTTTCCTGGAGGAGGCGGAGATGCCCCGAGCCTATCAAGTCGAAGGCTCCGCAGAGGCGAACCCGATCGGTCGGGCTGACCGCGCTCATCGGGCGCCCCCCGGTGAGCGGCGCACCCTGAAACCGAAGGAGCCGGGTACGTCGCGCTCGGTGGCCACGTAGAGGTAGCCCCCGCCGCAGCCTGAATACATCGCCCCGCCGTATTCACGTCGATAGTGCGCGAGGAGGCCGGCGAGGTCGACCGCGAGCAGGGGATGCCTGAGCGTTGCGGGTAGGAGGGCATCCCAGGCCGCCATCGATTCGTTCATGGACGACTGGAGAAGGCCCAGGTCCTGCCCGACGATCGCGTCGAAGCAGTCGCGGCCGGACTTGCCCAGACGTCGCACCCAGTCCGGCTCGAGGCGCTTCTCGATTAGGGGCGAATAACCCAGGGGCCGCTGACAGACGGGAACGATCTTGAGAACGCGCTGTATCCACTCGATCGATTCCGAATCCTCACGGACTTCGACCCGCGCGGGAAATACGCCGCCCTCGATCGCGGAATCGAAATCCATGCGGACGATGCCGGGGTAGCAGAGTCCGACCATGTCCTGGGCGCCGGAGGGATCCGTCTTGCCACGATTCTCCTCCGCGTAGAGCTCGCGGACTAAGTCCGCAGGCGGACGGTCGGGTAGGATTCCACCCCAGAGGCGGGTCGCGACCTTGCGCGTGCTCGTCGCCATCCCCGCCATGTCCATGAACCGGAAATCGGGCTCAACCGCGACGACCGTCATGGAACCGGGAGGCTCGGGATCGAGCCGGGAGACGAAGGGCTGATCGATCCAGCCACCGCAGAGCGCGAGGCGGTAGGGGATGCCCCCGATGACGTCCGTGATGCGCTCAGCCATGGATTCTCCCGACGGGGCCGCCTTCCATCTTCAATCGACAACGCGCTTGCCGGCTTTGCGGGCCGCGCGCTGCGTCGCGATCCAGTCGTAGGTCTTCTTGAGCCCGTCCTTGAAGGACGTGGAGGGCTCCCAGCCGAGAACCTTCTTGATGAAGGTATTGTCCGAATTACGCCCGGCCACTCCCTTGGGCGCGCTCGGGTCGTAGGTCCGCTTGAGCTTCACGCCCCCGATCCCCTCGGCGAGCGTCACCAGATTATTGATCTCGATGAGCTCGGAAGAACCGAGGTTGAGCGGCGTGGCGACGAGATTGTCGCAGTGGGTAATCATGTCGATTCCCTTCACGCAGTCGTCGATGTACATGAAGGAACGCGTCTGCGTGCCGTCTCCCCAGATATCGATCGTCCCGCTCCCGGAGTCGATAGCCTCCTGAACCTTGCGGCAGATGGCGGCGGGAGCCTTCTCGCGGCCGCCCATCCAGGTGCCGAAGGGACCGTAGACGTTGTGGAAGCGCGCGATGAAGGTGGCCATGCCGCGCTCGGCCCAGTACTCCTGGCAGAACATCTCGGAGACGAGCTTCTCCCAACCGTAGCCGCGCTCGGCCATGGCCGGGTAGGCGTCGCTCTCCTTGAGTGCGCGCACGCGCGGATCCTTCTGGAGGTCGGTGTTGTAGGCGCAGGCGGAGCTCGAATAGAAGAAGCGCTTGCAGCCGGCGCGCCAGGCGTGATCGACCATGTGCGTGTTGATCAGGATGGAGCGGAGGCAGTCGACGCGGTGGGTCTCGATGAAGCCCATGCCGCCCATGTCTGCCGCGAGGTTGTAGACCTCGAAGGCGCCCTCGACCGCGCGCTTACAGTTCTCCTCGATGGAGAGGTCCAGGCAGAGGTTCTCTGCTCCGGGAATGATCTGGTACCACTCGTAGAGCGGCTTCTTGTCTATCGCGCGGATGCGCTTGAAGCCCTTCGACTTGAAATAGGCGACGAGGTTGCCGGCTATGAAGCCGCCCGCGCCCGCGATGACGATGAGGTCGTCCTTCCCCGCCGAGGGGATGGGTTCCTTCGCCTTGGGGAATTCGTATTCCATGCGCTGCCTCCCCGGGCGGCGGACTAATAGACCCCGCCCGTCGCTTGAAGGCTATCCCGGGGGATGGTTCACGGGAATACTCGAAATGCGTATACTATATCCTGTAATGCGCAACATCGCGATCTTCATGGGATTGACGGACTTCTACGAGCACGGCATCGCCCGGGGCTTCGTCCGCTACGCGAAGGAGAAGGCCGATTGGCGCCTCTACGGCTTTTCCTGGATGTTCCGCCCCATCGAGGACATGCGGCGCTGGAAAGGCGACGGCGTCATGGCCAGGATCGAGGACGGCCGGAGCGCGGATCGCCTGGCCGCCTTGGGCATTCCCGTCGTGGACGTCGCGGGAGCCTACCCGAGGAAGGCGGTCTCCTCGGTCACGAACGACGACTACCTCACCGGTTACCAGGCCGCGCTCCTCTACGTCGATCACGGATTCACCCGCTTCGCCTATCTCGGGGTGTCGGGCACGAAGTGGTCGTCCGAGCGGAAGGCGGGTTTCAAGGAGGGGATCAAGGCGGGCTTATCTGGGAAAGGATCGAAGCGCGGCGCGAGCGCCGCCGCGTCCTTCCCTTCCTTCGAGCGCCCCCTGGAGTGGTGGGAGGGCAGGAGCGCGTCGCCGTCCGGGAAGAGCGCCGCGGGGACAGCCGGCCTCGAGGAGTTCCTCTCCGGCCTCGAGCAGCCCGTCGCGCTCTTCGCCTGCAACGACACCTCCGGCCTCCGCGCCACCGACGCCGCGAGGCGGGCGGGGATCTCCGTGCCCTCCTCCATCGCCATCCTCGGCGTGGACAACGAGGACGTCCTCTGCGAGCTCGCGTATCCGAGCCTCTCCAGCGTCATGCTCGATTGCGAGGCCATCGGCTACCGCGCCGCCGAAGCGCTCGACGCGCTCATGGAGGGAGGCGGGCCAGGCATCAGGCTCACGGTACCGCCTAAGGGCGTCGCTGAGCGGGAGTCGACCCTCGTCTACGCCTGCGATGACGAACTCGTCGCGAGGGCCGCCACCTACATCAGGGCCCACGCCCACGAGGGCATCGGCGTGCCGGAGGTCCTGCGCGCCTCCGCCTCATCGAGGAGGCGCCTCGAGACGCGCTTCAGGGCGGCCATGGGGAGGAGCCTGCACGAGGAGATTATCCGGTCCCGCGTCGAACGCGCCAAGCGCCTCCTCAGGGAGACCGGCTTCACCATGGAGCGGATAGCGGCCGAGTCAGGATTCGGCGGACTCCAACGCTTCCATGAAATCTTCAAGGCTTCCGAGGGCTCGAGCCCGGGCGTGTGGCGAAAAAGCCAGAACGGGAAAACGGCTCCCTAGCAGGATGCGGAATACGGTCGATCAATGATATCCAACACCCCGCTAGGGCTTTTCTCTCCGCGGAGCGACGGAAAAATACACAGCGTAGCGCTCGTAGCCGACGTCGCGGAGGGGGATGAATCGGATCCCCGGATTCTGTCCCTTCGTCTTATAGCTCCCCTTCCATCTGCTCCACTCGCGCTCGTCGTCGATACCAAGGTTCCGCTCCGGAACACCCGGATCATCGCAATACAGGATTCGCTCCGCATCGCAGAGGCCGGCGAGGAGGTCCGGGCCGTCCATAAAGGCGTACTCGTTATCCGAACCGGAAAGCCGTTCCGAAACGAGCCGCTTCGGGAGCTCGACCCTGATGACATCGTTTCTCCATGCGCGCGTCATCTCGACGAAGGACGATGGCCTCGAATCGATCCTGATCCGCTCGCCGTTCACGGAAAGGCGGGCCTCTCCCGCGAGCCACCAGGGCAGTCTTATAGAGACGGGGAAGGACGAGGGGGCCGCGGCGGAAACGCGGACATCGAAGGCTTCGGCGTCGGGGGCGGCGGGGTGGGCCTGCGCGACGCCGTCCGGGATCTGACAGCTCCCGGTCTGATCGACGCGGGCAACTTCGACCTCGACCTTTCCCTCCGGGCGCTCCCATGACAAGTATGACGCCACGAGATTGGCGATAAGCAGGCCCGCACCCTTCCGGTAAAAGGTGCACCCCGTGTGAGCGGCGTTGGCCTGGACGTTAGTGCCGTGACAGCAGAAGAAGTGATCGGTCTCCGAGGCCCAGTACTTCATCGAGCCTGGGCGGAGTGGGAGGAAATAGGAGACGAGGCCCGAGAGGGGGATTGTCGCAACCTCGCCATTCACGAGCGAGCCTTTCCAGAAGCCCTGGGCCATTATTCCGTTGCGGAGGTTCCGTTCCCAGTAGTCTGCGAAGCGGGCCTCGCCCGTGTGCCGGAGGAGGAACTCCGCGAGCCGCATCATGTTGTACACCGTGCAGAGCTCCTGGTTCTTGTCCCCGAGGCGGTGCGGGAGCCTGCCCTCGGGCACCCAGACCTCGCCCGTCCCGCTCCCCCCCGTCGCGGAGCGCGGGAGGCGCTCGGCGGCCAGGGCCCAGTAGGCCTTCGCGATCTCCAGCCAGCGTTCCTCGCCCGTGACCTCGAAGGCGCGCGCGGCGCCCAGGATCTCCGGGATCGTCGTGTTCGCGTGCATGTTCGAGAGGGGGTCCTTCCCCGCGAGGAGGGGATCGAAGAGGCGGCGGCGCTCGTAGCGTTCCATGAGCGTCCGGTACTCCGGCCTTCCCGTCGCGCCGAGGAGTTCGGCCCAGATCTCGAGCATGCCCCCCGTCTCGTAGTCCAGGACGGCGTCCATCTCCGCGCGCGTGAATTTCGCCGTCCACGCCAGGAACCAGCGCGCCCAGTTCTCCGCGAGGGCGAGGGCCCGCTCGGACCCGATGAGGGAATAGGCGTCCAGGAGGCCCATGAAGGTCTTGTGCACGGTGTAGTGCGGGGCCCAGGTCCATTTCCCCGCGGCGATCCGCTCGAGGTACTTCTCCGGGATCGAGCCGAGCCATCCGCCGCCATTCGCCTCCTGGCACTCGGCGAGCCCCTCGATGACCGCCTCGGCCTTCCCGCGGATCTCGCGGTCCCCCGTCGACGCGGCGCAGAGCGAGGCCGCGGAGAGCCAGTGCCCGAGGAAGTGCCCCCTGAGCTGGCTCGTAGGCGATTCCCAACCCCAGTGGATGCCCTCGGGCTTCGCGGCCTCCGACCAGAGGCCCGCTTCCAGCCTGAACGGCCGGAGGAGATTGTCGGTGGAGAGCCTGAGGAGATAGGCCCTGTCGGCCTCGCGCTTCTGCAGGAGGAGGGGATCGAGGAGCGCGATATCGCCCGGAAGAAAGCGTTCCAGTACGGCCATGGGGACCTCCGATCCCGGGATCATACCGCCGCCGGACTCCGCGATACAGCCCCGCGCCGCCTCCCCGCCCGAGTCCGCGGCGTCCGATTAGGCGCCTTCTCGTCCTCCCCGGCGCTCGTGCTATACTGCGCCCATGAAGACGCCCGCTTTCAATCCTTACCTCCCGTCCTGGGAATACACCCCCGACGGCGAGCCCCACGTTTTCGGCGACCGGATCTACGTCTACGGCTCGCACGACCGCTTCAACGGCCACGTATTCTGCCTGAACGACTACGTCTGCTGGTCGGCCCCGGTCGGGGACCTCGGCGCTTGGCGATACGAGGGCGTCATTTTCAAGAAGACGGACGACCCGCTCAACCCGGACGGAAGCATGTGCCTCTACGCGCCCGACGTCACCCGGGGCCCGGACGGCCGGTACTACCTGTACTACGCCCTCGACAAGAGGCCCGTCGTTTCGGTGGCCGTCTGCGACACGCCCGCCGGAAAATACGAATTCCTCGGCTACGTGCGCCACGCGGACGGGACGCGCCTCGGCGAACGTCCCGGCGACCAGCCCCAGTACGACCCCGCGGTCCTCACCGAGGGGGAGCGGACGTACCTGTACACGGGGTTCTGCTGGTTCACCGACAAGTCCCGCACGGGGGCCATGGCCACCGTGCTCGGAAAGGACATGCTCACCATCGTCGAGGAGACCGTCATCGTCGCGCCGAGCGCGCCCTACAGCGCGGGGAGCGGCTACGAGGGGCACGAGTTCTTCGAGGCGCCCTCCATCCGCAAGCGGGGGGATACCTACTACCTCGTCTACTCGTCCATCGTCTTCCACGAGCTCTGCTACGCGACCAGCTCCCATCCGACGAAGGGCTTCCGCTACCGCGGGGTCATCGTGAGCAACGCGGACCTCCACATCGGCTCCTACAAGCCCGCGGAGAAGCCCATGTACTACGGCGGGAACAACCACGGCGGGTTCGTCGATATCGGGAGCGAGTCGTACATTTTCTACCACCGCCACACGAATGGGACGAGCTTCAGCCGTCAGGGCTGCGCGGAACGAATACGGTTCGGCGAGGACGGCTCCATCGCCCAGGTTGAGATGACATCCTGCGGACTGAACGGGGGCCCCCTCCCCGGCAAGGGCGAATACCCCGCGCACATCGCCTGCAACCTCATCTACGATGCCGGCCCCGCCTACGAGGGCCCGAAGGACGGCCGAGACGGCGACGAGGAGCCGGGCTACGTGGCCAACATGAATCCGGGCGCGGTCGCCGGCTACAAGTATTTCGATTGCCGCGGCCTGCGCGAAGCGACGATCCGCGTACGGGGCTACTGCAAGGGCGACTTCGAGATCAGGACCTCGTGGAACGGGCCCGCCGTCGGCAAGGTTCACGTGGACGACTTCGCGAACGTATGGAAGGAGCATTCCGGCGCGGTATCCATCCCCGACGGCGTCCATCCTATTTACATCGCCTTCGTCGGCGAGGGCAACGCGAGCCTCGCGTCCTTCAAGCTGGCGTGAGGGCCCTTCCGTAATACCAATCGTTACTACCAGTAAAAACGTCGCACAAAGGCGCGTCCGCCCGGCCGAAGGGTTACCTAGCCTTCGGCCGGGCGATGGTTTAGGATTCACCACAGGGGCGTAACGCGCATGGCGAGAACGATCACGATCGGCTACTTCAATCTCCATTTGACCCAGGAATGGTCCTACGTACCCTGGAACGGCATCGTGAAGCGCGCGGCCCGGCGCGGCGTCCGGCTCCTCTCGTTCCACGGAAACGCCGCGGGCTCCGCCAATCCCGACGCGCAGCAGTCGAACGTGATCTACGATCTCGCGAAACGCGGGCTCCTCGACGGCCTCGTCGCGTGGAAGGGCCACCTGACCGCCGAGCTGGACGAGCCCGGAATCGTTTCGTTCTACCGTTCCTACGGCATTCCGACCGTGACCATCGAGGGCCTCGTCTCCGGCTTCCCCGGCGTCACTTACGGCAACCGAGAGGGCATGCGCCTCATGGCCGACCACCTCATCGAGGAGCATGGCCACCGCTCGATCGGTTTCGTGGGCGTGAGCGATTTCCACGTCTTCGCGCAGAGGCTGGACGGTTTCAAGGACAGCCTCGCGGCCCACGGCCTCGCGCCCGACGAAACCCTCATGAGCGCTTCCTTTCCCTGGGAGAACGACGAGAACGGTCGGCCGGCCCACGAGAAATTCGACCCCTGGCTCAAGGAGGCGATAGCGTCCGGAGTACGAGCCTTCGTCGGAGTCTGCGATCCCGTGGCTACCTGGATCATGGACCGGGCGGAGACCATGGGGCTGAGCGTGCCCCGCGACGTCGCGGTCGCCGGTTTCGACGGATTCCC
>CAZIEI010000029.1:0-4221 GCA_964538705.1 uncultured Spirochaetales bacterium
TGAGGGGATCTTCGACGGCGATGAGGACGAGTCGGCCTTCTACGACGAGCTCCTCGCGATGCTCGCCCGGCAGATGGCCGCGCCTAATTCGCCCCAGTGGTTCAACACGGGCCTACACGCCGTCTACGGGATATCCGGTCCCGCCCAGGGCCACTATTACGTGGATCCCGCCACGAATGAGGTCAGGAAGAGCGAATCAGCCTACGAGCGCCCCCAGCCGCACGCCTGCTTCATCCTCTCGGTGAAGGACGACCTCGTGAACGAGGGCGGCATCATGGACCTCGTCACGCGCGAGGCGCGGCTCTTCAAATACGGATCCGGCACGGGGACGAATTTCTCGAACCTGAGGGGCAAGGGCGAGCACCTCTCGGGCGGAGGTTACTCCTCCGGCCTTCTTTCCTTCTTGAAGATCGCGGACCGCTCCGCGAGCGCCATCAAGTCGGGCGGCACCACGAGGCGCGCTGCCAAGATGGTCATCCTCGACGCCGACCATCCCGACGTTCTCCCGTACATCGAGTGGAAGCGCGAGGAAGAGCACAAGGTCGCTTCACTGGCCGCTGGCTCCGGCCTCATCCATAAGCACGCTACACGCATCAAGGAAGCGGCGCGCGGCAAGGGAGGCTTCGATCCGGAGTCGAACCACGCCCTCCGCTCCGCCCTTGCCGACGCCTTAGCCGACGGCTTCCCGCCCGAGTACTTGAACCAGGTCCTCACCGCCCTCGCCCAGGGCGAGTCCGACATCAGCCTCCCCGCCTACTCCACCGCTTGGGACGACGAGGCCTACGCGAGCGTCTCCGGCCAGTCCTCCAACAACAGCCTCCGCGTCACCAACGACTTCATGGAAGCGGTCCTCCGGCACCGGGACTGGGACCTCCGCGTGCGATCGGACGGCAAGCCCTCCGCCACCGTCAAGGCCGACAAGCTCTTCGACAAGGCTGCCAAGGCCGCGTGGGCCTGCGCCGATCCCGGATTCCAATTCCACGACACCATCAACGAGTGGCACACCTGCCCCGCGGGCGGGGAGATCCGCGCCTCCAATCCCTGCTCGGAGTACATGTTCCTCGACGATACGGCCTGCAACCTCGCCTCGCTCAACCTCCTCCGCTTCCGTTCCCCGGACTCGGGGATGTTCGACATGGATGGTTACCGCCACGCCGTACGCGTCTGGACGAGCGTCCTCGAGATCTCCGTGGCCATGGCGCAATTCCCCTCGGAGGAGATCGCGCGGAGGAGCCACGACTACCGTACGCTCGGCCTCGGTTACGCGAACCTCGGCGCCCTCCTCATGGTCATGGGCCTTCCCTACGATTCAGCCGAGGCGAGAGCCGTGGCGGCCGCGCTTTCGGCCATTCTCTCCGGCGAGGCCTACGCGCAGTCGGCGCGCATGGCCGCCTCGCTCGGGCCCTTCGCGCGCTACGCCGACAACCGCGACGCGATGCTGCGCGTCGTCCGCAACCATCGCCGCGCCGCGTACGGCGCCCCCGAGACGGATTACGAGGGACTTTCGGTGAAACCCGTCGGCATCGACGCCTCGCTCTGCCCCAAGGCCTTCCTCAAGGCGGCGCGGGACTCCTGGGACGACGCCCTCGCACTCGGCGAGAAGCACGGCTACAGGAACGCCCAAGCGACGGCCATCGCCCCTACAGGCACCATCGGACTCCTCATGGACTGCGACACCACCGGCATCGAGCCCGACTACGCCCTGGTCAAGCACAAGAAGCTCGCGGGAGGCGGATCCTTCCGCATCGTGAACCAGAGCGTGCCCGCCGCCCTGCGGAGCCTCGGCTACTCCGCGGCCGACGCCAAGGCCATCGCCGAATACTGCATGGAGCGCGGCACGGTGGAGGGCGCGCCCGGCCTCGACCGCGCTCATTACGCCGTCTTCGACACCGCTACGCCCGCCGGTCCCGAGGGCCGCTCGATCCGCTGGGAGGCGCACGTTTCCCTCATGGCCGCCGTCCAGCCCTTCATCTCCGGCGCCATATCCAAGACGGTGAACATGCCCTCAGGCTCGACCTTCGAGGACGTGAAGGCCGCCGTCATCGATGCGTGGAAGTCCATGATCAAGGCCATAGCGGTCTACCGCGACGGCTCCAAACTCTCCCAGCCCCTCATGGCCTCGGGCCCCCTCGCGAGCCCGCTTTCCCGCTCCATCCTCTCGCTTCAGAAGGAGCTCGAGGATGGCGCGGATGACGCGAGGGCCGTTCCGGCCAAACGCTCCGCACCCGCGACCGCGGCCGCAGGGACGGGATCAGGAAGGACGAGCCTCCCCAACCGAAGGTCCGGGTACACGCAAAAAGCCAAGATCGGGGGACACTCAGTATTCCTCCGCACCGGCGAATACGACGACGGCCGCCTCGGCGAGATTTTCCTGGACATGCACAAAGAGGGCGCGGCCTTCCGGAGCCTCCTTAATTCGTTCGCCATCGCCGTGTCGCTCGGACTCCAGTACGGGGTCCCGCTCGAGGAGTACGTCGACGCCTTCACCTTCACGCGCTTCGAGCCGAACGGCATGGTCCAGGGGCACGATTACGTGAAAATGGCGACGAGCGTCCTCGACTATATCTTCCGAGATCTTGCCATCAGCTACCTGAAACGCACCGATCTAGGCCAGGTGAAGCCCGAGGACCTCCTCTCCACCGCCACCCAGGACGAATCCGCCCAACCCGGGGATCGGGCGAAGACCGACGCTAAGAAGGCCACGCGCAAACAGCACCGGGAAAAGGTCGAGGAGGCGCGCGCCCGCGGCTACGAGGGCGATCCCTGCCCCGTCTGCGGACATTTCACGCTCGTCCGCAACGGCACCTGCTTGAAATGCGAGACCTGCGGGGGAACGACCGGCTGCAGCTGAGACTCCGCGCTTCTGCCGTCGGTCGTTCCATCATCGAACGCCTGCGCGTCATTCATTGAGCATTCTCAAAAAAAAGCCGCCCCACGCGGGGCGGCCCTTCTCTGTCCGTCTAAAGACGTTATCAGGTCCTGATCATCATCCCGAGGCTCGGAACTACGCTCAATCCTCCCTTGTACCGTAAATCCCCTGTCTCCGATTCGAGATCGTGCATGGTTTCCAGAAGCTCGTATGTTGCGCGGACACCCACGTAAAAACCGAAATTCTCGCTCAAGGAATATGAGAAAGTAGCCGCTAGCCCGGGGCCCATCCCGATCGCAGAGAACCCGAAATACTCTTCCTGGTATTCATCCCCAAGGAGCATGGTGATGTCGAAGCCCAGGCCGCCTCCGAAAAGAGCCGTCATCGAACCGAACTCCATTTTACAGCCCAGGCCGGTGAATCCGTTAATAGCAATCTGTAAGCTGAGATCGTTAAACCGGTACGATGATGACGTTCCCGCGATCGTGTGATCGGCTGCCAGGACGTAGCCCAGGTCGACAGCAGTATACATGCCGAGGAAGCCGCCCGTGAAATTAGTATAATTTAGGCCGATGGACTGCGTCCTCATGGCCTCCTCCCCCAGCGCGCCCTCGTAGCCGTATCCTTGGAAAATGTAGGAAGCTCCGATGCCGTAGAACCTGTTCTGCGCGGGAAGGCAGGAGAGAGAGAGCGCGAAGGCGGCCAGTACGATCATGGTTTTCTTCATGGTTATCCTCCTATGCGGATTATTAATCCTTTTCACTAAATATATCGCCTTCCAGGCTAGAAAAACACGATTCCGCCGTCGTGAGCGACCGCGTGTCGGATTAAGACGGAATCGCGTGGGGGCAATAATAAAGCCGCGCCCCTCGGGACGCGGCTTCATCGCCATCGATCGCGCCGCGCTCGGGAATTTCCGTTTGGCGCGCGGAGTGTCGGAACTCAGTCCGCTACGATGGCCTCGGTGGGGCAGGAATCGACACAGGCGCCGCAGGACACGCAGGCGTCCGGATTGATCCAGCGCGCCCCGTTCTTCTCGGAGATAGCGCTGGAGGGGCACTCGCCCTCGCAAGCCCCGCAGTTCACGCACGCATCGGTGATCTTATAAGCCATGAGACTCCCTCTGCTCAAATAGGATGAGCAAAATTACTTGATTTTTCCGACTAGGTCAAGGATCGGCGCGTTCCCGCGCATTCCTTGGACACGCCAGCCGCCATATAGCCCGATGGCCTGTTACGATTGATGGCGGCGCTCCGCAGTCCCTTTTTCCCCCCTCGGTCTTCCTCTCCCGGGCGCTCCGCGCTATACTTGGCGGCGGAGAAGACATGGCCGCCAAGGCCGGGGTTCCCCTG
>CAZIEI010000029.1:4231-4735 GCA_964538705.1 uncultured Spirochaetales bacterium
CTTTCATCAAGATCCTCCCGTCCTGGGCCCAGGAGCTCTCCTACAAGTACTGTTCCAAAACGGCGAACCTCTACATCGTCCACGGCAACATCCGCGACTTCCTACCGCACAAGATGAAGGAGGGGGAGTTCCTCTTCGCGCGCATCCAGGAGTACATCGCCGAGGTGCTCTTCGGCAATCGGGACATCATCGTCTACTACGACCGCTCCTCGGGCGTTTCCTTCGGAAGCCAGGCCATGAAGGACGAGTACCTCAAGGACATGGCCGCCCGGTATCCCGGAGCGGAGCCCGAGGAGTTCCTCAATCCCGATCCGGCCAAGGCCTTTCCCCACCTGGAGCGGTATTTCCTCGCGCGCATCAAGGAGAAGCTCCGCATCGTCCTCATCGCGGACTACGCGGAGACGGTCATCCCCGCCGCGGAGCTCTCCCGCCTCACGGACGAGGACCGCTACGCCCTCGTCACCCTGAACCGCTGGTCGCACGATCCCATCTTCACGCGAGGCG
>CAZIEI010000029.1:4745-30268 GCA_964538705.1 uncultured Spirochaetales bacterium
GTGTCGGTGATCCTCCTCACGGAGAACCTCGCCGATATCTCCCCGCGCATCGCGTCCTCCCCCACCACCATCAAGGTCCGCATCCCCATCCCCGACGAAAAGGTGCGCGAGCAGTTCCTCCTCTTCCTCGAAAAGCGCGGGACCCTCAACATGGAACGCGGCATCGATTCGTACGCCATGGCCCAGGTCACGAGCGGGCTCAACCTCGTGAACCTCAACCAGCTCGCCGCCGAATCCTACCAGGAGGACAGCGTCATCGGGATGGACTACCTCAGGGCCCGCAAGAAGGAGATCATCGAGAACGAGGCCGCGGGACTCCTCGAGTTCCTCGAGACGGGCCACGACCTCTCCTACGTCTCCGGGCACGACTTCGTGAAGAAGCGCTTTAAAAGCGCCGCCAAGGCCATCAAGCACGGGAGGCTCGACGTCCTCCCCATGGGCTACCTCATCGCGGGCCCGGTAGGGACGGGAAAGAGCTTCATGGTGTCGGCCTTCGCGGGCGAGATCGGCGTCCCGATGGTGAAGTTCCGGAACTTCCGCTCCCAGTGGCAGGGCGTCACCGAGTCCAACCTCGAGAAGGTCCTCAACATCCTCGCCGCCATGGCTCCCGTTGCCGTGATGATCGACGAGGCCGACGCCTTCCTCGGCGACCGCAACCAGGAAGGCGACTCGGGTACCTCGAATCGGATATTCGCGCAGATCGCGAGCTTCATGGGCAACACGGCCTACCGCGGCAAGATCATCTGGTTCCTCATCACCTGTCGACCCGACCTCATTCCTATCGACTTGAAGCGCCAGGGACGTGCCGAGGAGCATCTCGCGCTTTTCTATCCCGACTCGGACGGAGAGAAGGAAGCTCTCTTCGATACCCTCGTGCGCAAGCTCGACCTCTCCATCAGGAAATTCTCCGTCCCCGACCTCTTGAAACGCTTCAAGCACGAATTCTCGGGCGCGGACCTCGAGGCCGTCCTCATCCGCGCGAAGTTCAAGGCCGCCATGGAGGACAGGACCTTCGTCACCAAGGAGGACCTCGAGGAGACCATGGCCGATTTCGTGCCCCCCGCCTATCCCTACGAGATCGAGCTCCAGAACCTCGTGGCCGTCCTCGAGTGCACGAGCCGCGAGATGGTTCCCAAGCGTTTCCAGGGCCTCGATCGGGCCAAGCTGGTCCGGGACATCCAGGAGCTCAAGTCCCTTCTCGGGGAGCGGCCCTGAGCATCGGGCCGCCTTTGACAAAATCACCGCGAGGATTCAGAATATGCGTACGATGCTTACGAATGTGCGTTCTGCCGTCATCCATGCGGCTCTCTGCCTAACCGCCCTCCTCTCAGTCTCCTGCTCGATGACCTCCGCGGCGGCCAAGGCTGTCGGCTCGGGCGGAGGAGGCGGGGCGCTCGGCGTCTTCATGCGGGAGAACGATCCCGAGATCGTCGGGGACGCGCTCCCCACCCTCATCAAGGCCCTGGAAGCGCTCCTCGCCTCCGACCCCGGCAACCGCGAGCTCTCCCTCACCGTCGGTTCCGCGTATATCATGTACGCCAACGCCTTCATCGAGGGCCCGGCGATCCTCATGGGCGACGAGCGCTACGAGGAAAAAGCCCTCGCCAAGAAGCGCGCGCTCAACTTCTACAAGCGCGGGGCGAATTTCGTCGGTTCGGCCATCGAGCGTTCCTGGCGCGGGGCTACCGAGGACGCGGCCAAGGCGCAGGCCGCCGCGCGATCCATGAAGCGAGCCTGGGTTCCCTATCTCTACTGGTATTCGGCCGGGACAGCCGCGGCCTTCGCCCTCGATCCCATGGACATCCCCCTCTCCATGCGCATACCGGCCGCGAAGGCCCTCATGGAGCGCGCGCTCGAGCTCGAGCCCTCCTTCATGAAATGCGCGATCCCCGATTTCTTCATTTCATTCCATGCGGGGGTTCCGGACGTCCTCGGGGGCGAGAAGTCCCGGGTCGATGAATTCTACCGCCTCTCGCTCAAGCTGAGCGGGGGGACCTCCGCGGGCACCTTCATCTCCTACGCCATGGCCACGGCCGTGCCCGCCCAGGATTCCGCGTCTTTCAGGGCCCTCATGGAGCAGGCCCTCGCGATCAATCCAGACGACGATCCCGATACCCGTCTCATGACCGTCCTCTCCCAGAGGACGGCGTCCCACTATCTCGCGCACATGGACGACTTCTTCCTCGAATGACGCACAAGAACGATAATCGATGCCGCCGCAGCCCATCGCCGCGGCGCGATAGCAAAAAGGAGCGCCACGACATGACGAGAAGCCTCGCCGCCGCCATCATCCTCATTACGGCCGCCGCCGCGCACGCGGCTCCCGCCGTGAGCCTGAGGATAGCCTCGCAAGCGCCTGAGAACACGCCCATCGGCGCGGGGATGTCCAAGCTCGCCGCGGACGTCCTCAAGCTCTCGAGCGGGAGGGTCTCGATCAAGGTCTACCACAACGGCTCCCAGGGCGACGAGGAGGGCATGCGCCAGAAGATGGACACGGGACTCCTCGACGGCGCCCTCTTCGATACCTTCGGCCTCACGCATATTTCCCCTGAGGCCATGGCGATCTCGGCGCCGGCGCTCATCATCGACCAGGCGGAACTCGACTACGTGATGAAAACCGCCGCGCCCTTCATGCGAGACAAGCTCTCCGCGAAGGGCTACCGTTCGCTCGCGTTCGCGACGATCGGCTGGATACGCTTCTTCTCGAGGTACGATATCAGGACTCCCGCCGACCTCAAGAAGTACCGGGTGGCCGTCAATCCCTACGAGAAAGAGCTTATCCAGCTCTACAAATACGCGGGCCTCACGGTAGTCCTCGCCCCCATGACCACCATTCTCCAACAGCTCCAGGCCAAGTCGGTCGACGTCTTCTACACGACGCCGACCTACCTCTCTTACCAGTGGTCGTCCTACAAGGACGTCGGGAGCCGCATGGTCGGCCTCAAGGTCTGTCCCGTCATCGGAGGCGTCATCCTTTCCAACCGCGCTTGGGCGAAGATACCGGACGACCTCAAGGAGCCCTTTGCCGCGGCTTGCGTCGAGGCGGCTGAGAGCATTTCCGCTGAATTTATCCTGAAAGAGGACGGCATCATCTCGAGCCTCAAGGGCTACGGCCTCTCCGAGACGAGCCTCTCGGACGCGGAGCTCTCCCTCTGGAGGGAGGAATTCGCCAAGGCCGTGGCAAAGGGCACGGGGACCGTCTACACCAAGGAAATGCTCGATCTCATCGGGAAATCCATCGCCGAGCACCGCAAGGCGCGGAAATGAGATCGAAACCGCGCCTCGTCCTCTGGCTCGAGGAAGGCATCGCCTTCGCTTCCCTCGCCGTCATCCTGTTCGTCCCCTTCTTCGACAAGATCGTCCAGAAACTCGTCCCGGGGTCGGGCGGGATCCGGGATTCCCACGTGTTCGTCTCGTTTTCCGTCATCGCGCTCTGCTTCTCCGCGTCGATCCTCACGAACCGGGACGGCAAGCACCTGAACGTAGGGCTCCTCGCGGACCGGCTCAAGGGCCGCGCGCGCGACGCTCTTCTCGCCTTCAATGCGGCCATAGCCTCGGCCGTGTCCGTGGTATACCTCGCGAGCTCTCTCGCCTTCATCTTCGCCGGCGTCCCCTGGGACCGACGCGTCCTCTTCATTCCGGAGCGGATCCTCACGGCCGTCATGCCGCTCGCGTTCCTCGTGATGTCCGTCTACTTCATCACGCAGGCCAAAATTCCCGCGAGGGCGAAACTGGCCGCGGCCGTAGTCGCCTATCCGCTCGGGCTCTTTCTCGGGTTCCCCGCCCTCGTCGAGTTCCTGTCCTCGCGCGGGGAGGTCCCCGGAGCCCTCCTCAGGGCCTATGAAGCCATGATGGGCGCCTACGCGTTCATCCACCCCGCCTGGGTCGTCGTCCTCGTCCTGAGCGCCTTCACCGGTGCGCCCATCTTCACTCTCCTCGGAGGACTCGCGTTCTCGTTTTTCACGCGGGACGCCATGCCCATCATGTCCCTCCCCTCCGAGCCCCTCCTCTTCCTCAGGGGTGACATGATCCCCGCCCTCCCCCTCTTCACTCTCACGGGCTACGTCCTCTCCGAGAGCGGCGCGGGCAAGCGCCTCATCGAGGTGTTCAAAAGCCTCTTCGGCTGGCTGCCCGGCGGGATGATCATCGTTTCCGTCCTCGCCTGCACCTTCTTCACGACCTTCACCGGCGCCTCGGGCATCACCATCCTCGCCCTCGGCGGCATTCTCGCGATAATCCTCTCTGGATCAGGCGGCTACGACGATACTTTCACCCACGGCCTCCTCACCTCGTCCGGATCGATCGGAGCCCTCCTCCCGCCGAGCCTCGCCGTGATCATCTATTCGGTGGTGTCGGGCAGCATCGACATCTGGGACCTCTTCCGCGCCACGGCCTTCCCCGGCATACTCCTCGTCGTCGCGATGTGCATAGCGGGGATCCTCCTCTCCCTCCGCATGAAGGCGCCGACCATCCGCTTCGATTTCCGGGCTGCCCGGGCGGCGATCGTCGACGCGGCCTGGGAGCTCCTCCTCCCCGTCGGCATCTTCGCCGCCTACGCCCTCGGCTGGGCCACTATTCCCGAGACCGCGTCCTTCTCCCTCGTGTACGCGCTCGCCGTCGAGGTCCTCATCAAGCGGGAGATACCGATCAAGAAGCTTCCGGGCATCATGCTCAAGGCCCTGTCCGTCGTCGGGGGAACCCTCATCATCCTGCTCGCCGCGCGCGGCCTCTCCCTGTACATCATCCTCGTCGATCTCCCGTCCGTCATCACCGCCTGGATCTCCTCCTTCGTGACGAGCAAATTCGCCTTCCTCGTCATCCTAAATATCCTCCTCCTCGTCGTCGGATGCTTCCTTGACATTTTTTCAGCCATCACCGTCGTGGCTCCTCTCCTCTTCGGAATCGCCGCCCATTTCGGCGTCGCGCCCGTTCACCTCGCGTCGATCTTCCTAGTGAACCTCTGCATCGGCTTTCTCACCCCGCCAGTAGGCATGAACCTTTTCCTCGCGAGCTACACATTCGACCGCCCCCTCACGAGGATCTATAGGAGTATCGCGCCATTCCTCCTCGTCCAGCTCGGAGTTCTCGTCCTCGTGACGTACGTGCCCTGGCTTTCCACGAATACGGTATTCGCTTCGCTCGGCAAGGCCTTCTCGCTCGCGCCGCTCGGGAAAGTATCCGCCGGAATCGCTTATTCGGGGTTCGCGATAGCGTCCGGGACCGCCTTCGTCATTTTAACGCTGAAGAATTTTGGAAGGACGGGAAGGATCATAACCTTCGCAGGCATCGGCGCGGAGGCGGCGGTTTTCTTCCTGTACGCGTTCGGCGCCATTCCACTCGCGGCCGCGCTCTTTCCTCCTATCGCCTGCGCCATCGCGGGAGGAATCCTCGCAAAACGAGCGGGCGTACCGGCATACAGCGGAGCCACATCATCGCTCATGGCGAACGTCCTCGCAGTCGCCGGGTTCGCCGAACGCGGGAGATCCAAGGACGGAACAAAGTCGGTTTCAGACGGGAAGGCCCTTCTCCTCTTCATCCTCTCGGGCGCCATGATCGCCTTCGCGATCTCGGCAACGACGAAATTCCTGAGCTGAGCATGGTATTAGGGAAGGGTCAATGAGGGGGCCGGAGCGCGGCGCCCGATGATCCGCGAAAACGGCGCCGGATAAATGCGCTAATTTACGTGATGCCCGCTAGATGCCCATGCGGGACCTGACGAGGGCGTCGCAGCGCTCATTCTCGGGATGGCCCGCGTGCCCCTTCACCCAGGTCCACGCCGGCTTGAGCCTAGAAGCGAGAGCGTCGAGCCGTTCCCAAAGCTCGCGATTCTTGACGGGCTCTTTGCCGCTCGTGAGCCATCCGTTCCGTTTCCATTTCTTTATCCAATCCGTGATGCCGTTCTTGACGTACTGGCTGTCGGTGTGGACTCGTATGCCGTCCGCGTTCGCCGAAGCCATCGCCTTTTCGAGCGCCTTGATGACGGCGGTGAGCTCCATCTTGTTGTTCGTCGTCGCCGGATCGTAGCCGGAATCCTCGGTTTCGCCCGCGGCCGTTCGCATGACGTAGGCCCAAGCGCCAGGGCCGGGATTTCCCGAACAGCCTCCGTCAGTAAAAATATCAGTCACGGCGATCCTAGGCCTTTCCCGGCCCGCCAGTGGACTCGAGATCTCCCTTGAGGAGCGCAACGAGAGATTCCGCCTCCTCCTTCGAAAGCGTGAGCCCCTTCCCCATCTTCTCGTGACCCGGGTCCCACTCGCGGATGTCGTACTTGGGGTCCCTCTTGTTCCACGATACGACGTTGAGCTCCTTTTTCCAGCCTTTGCTGGACTCCGCAAGCACGCCGACGTGCCTCACGATGGCGTATTCGATCTCGGGCATCGTTTCCTCCAATGAACTTTATAGAATCTAGATAAACGCCTAGCGGCGCATACGATTTTTCCCTAAACGGCGAAGTCCGTCGCGCCCTCGCGCTGGAATTCGGCGAAGACGTAGACCACCACGCCGTTCGTCCTGACCCGCATCTCTGCGAAGCCCTTTCCGGCGAGCTTTTCGAGGGCCACTCTCGCCTCCTCGATGCCCGCGTTCCCTTCCAGGGCGACCTCGGCCGGCGTCACGAAGCCGGAGTTCTTCTTCGCGCAGCGGAGGATGACCTTCTCGATGCTTTCCTTCTGCACCCGCTGGGGCTCGGCAAGCAGGGCTTGTCCGCCGTAGTCCAGCGTTTTCCGCGCGTAGAGCTGGAAATTCGCCTCCCTCACCTGGGCCGGCATGGTGACGAGATCGTACAGGGCGCCAATGCCGAAGAGGCCCCCCGTCAAGAGCCAGAGGATCCCCGTTCCTATCTTGCCTAGGTAAAACCGATGGATTCCGCAGAAGCCGAGGAGGCTGAACAGCCAGAGGAGGTAGGCCGTTTTCGTTTCTTTCATGGCGGGGACAATATACCACTTCCTGACGGCATTTGACTATGATTTCCCTTCCATGGTACCACTAACGCGGGGGTTGCCATGCTCGTTCCGCTCATCAAGGACATTCTCAAGTCGGAGGCCGACGGCAGGGAGATCGCCGTCAAGGGCTGGGTCAGGACAAAACGCGAGGCCAAGAACGCCACCTTCCTCGAGGTGAACGACGGATCCTCGCTCAAGGGAATCCAGTGCGTCTTCGAGGCCGGCATAGCCGACGAAGCGCTCCAATCCGTCCAGACGGGCTCGAGCGTGGAGGTCAAGGGCGCTCTCGTGCCCTCCCCCGCCGCGGGCCAGGCCTCTGAGGTCAAGGCCGCTTCCCTCAAGATACTCGGCGACGCTCCCGCGGATTCCTATCCGCTCCAGAAGAAGGCCCACTCCCTGGAGTTCCTCAGGGAGATATCCCACTTAAGGCCTCGGACCAACACCTTCGGCGCCGTGACCCGCGTGAGGAGCCAGCTCGCATTCGCCGTCCACTCGTTCTTCAACGAACGCGGCTTCCAGTACGTGCATACGCCCATCATCACGGCGAGCGACTGCGAGGGCGCCGGCGAGATGTTCCAGGTGACCACCCTCGATCTCGCCAAGTCCGGCAAGGCTCCCGATTATGCGGACGACTTCTTCGGAAAGCGGGCCGGCCTCACGGTGTCGGGGCAGCTCAACGGCGAGACCTATGCCTGCGCCCTGGGCCGGATCTACACCTTCGGCCCCACCTTCAGAGCGGAGAATTCAAACACCACCCGCCATCTCGCCGAGTTCTGGATGATCGAGCCCGAGGTCGCCTTCGCCCGTCTCGAGGACGACATGGCCCTCGCAGAGGACTTCCTCAAATACCTCTTCTCGTGGGTTCTCGAAAAGTGCTCCGACGACATGCGGTTCTTCGAGGACCGCGTCCAAAAGGGCGTCATCGGCACCCTCGAGAAGGTCAAGTCCAGTGACTTCGTCCACATGACCTATACCGAGGCGGTCAAGACCCTCGAGAAGAACGCCTCTGCCTTCGAGTTCAAGCCCTACTGGGGGTGCGATCTCCAGAGCGAGCACGAAAAATTCCTCACCGAGTCGGTCGTTGGCGGCCCCGTCATCGTCACGGACTACCCGCGCGACATCAAGGCGTTCTACATGCGCCAGAACGATGACGGGAAGACCGTCCGCGCCATGGACGTGCTCGTTCCGCGTATCGGCGAGATCATCGGAGGCTCGGAGCGCGAGGAGCGGCTCGACGTCCTCATCGCTGAGATCGAACGCAGGAAGCTCCGTCCGGAGGATTACCGCTGGTACCTCGACCTCCGCCGATTCGGCTCCGTTCCCCACTCGGGATTCGGCCTCGGCTTCGAGCGCGTCGTCCAGTACGTCACCGGCATGGCGAATATCAGGGACGTCATCCCTTATCCGCGCGCTTCCAAGCTCGCCGAATTCTAAGGAGCGAGCATGTCCTTCCGCGCGCCCCGAGGCCCGAGTAGGACCGTTCGGGCAATTTCCGCCTCGGTGTTTCGCCTATCCGCGTTCCTCGTCCTGCCCGCGGCCGCCGTCTGCGAGGACGCGTCCGCGCCTCCCGACGGCCCGCCTTCCATCCTTGCCCGCTCCGCGATCATGATCGACGCGGCCACGCAGGACGTCCTCTACGAGAAGGATGCGGATATTCCCATACCTCCCGCGTCCCTCACCAAGCTCATGACGATCCACCTCGCTTACGAGGCGGTCGCGGAGGGACGCTTCTCGCTCGATGATTACATCCCTATCCTGAAGGAAGACTGCTACCCCGAGCTCCCCTACCGTTCCAGCCTCATGTTCCTGGGCGGCGGGATGCGCGTCACGCTCGGGGAACTCCTCGTCGGCCTCGCCATCCCCTCGGGCAACGACGCCTCCTTCGCGGTAGCGCGAGCCCTCTCCGGCAGCATCGAGGATTTCGCCGAGGATATGAACGCCGAGGCCAGGTCCATGGGCCTCGCCAAGACGAGGTTCGTGGAACCCTCCGGCCTCTCAGAGCGAAACATGACCACAGCTCGGGAATTCGCGGAATTCTGCAGACAATACATTCAGCTCCACCCCGAGGCGCTCAAGAACCTCCATTCACGGTGGAGCCTTGCGTTCCCTCTCCTCAAGAACATGCAGCCGGGCTACTCCGGGCCCGAACGGGCGGTATACCAGGAGAACCGGAATACGCTCGTCCGCGACTATCCGGGATGCGACGGCCTCAAGACGGGCTATATCGACGAGTCCGGATACAACATCGCCCTCACCGCGCATCGTTCTGGCACGCGCCTCATCGCCGTCATCCTTGGCGGTTACGGCGTATCCACGTCCGAGGGCTCCAAGACCAGGGCCGATAACGGGTCCCGTCTCCTCGATTACGGCTTCAGCTCATTCGTTACTGTCCGCCCCGACATCGATCCTCTCCCGAGCGTCAAGGTATGGAAGGGGAAAGCCTCGTCCGCAGCTGTCGCCCTCAAGGCCGAAGCGGCGGCGACCGTGCATAAAGCGGATGAATCCCGACTCCGCTTCTTCGTCCAGGCTGACGAGGACGTCATCGCACCCGTCATCGCGGGACAGGCCCTCGGCGAAGTCGTCTTTTCCATCGACGGCAGGGTGATCAAACGCATTCCCCTGGTCTCCGCGATCGATGTCCCTCGCGGCAACATCTTCAAACGCGCCTGGCACTCGATCATCCTCTTCTTCCGTGGACGTCGCGGCTGATAAGGACGTTTCGTTTCGGCCGCGGCCCATTCCTCGCGTCCCTCGTTCATGATATTCTAGAGAAATGATCGAAAGAAATCCTGGTACTCCGACGGCCTATCTTCTCTGCGGCAAGATCGGCTCGGGCAAGACCGTCGCGGCCCGCCACATCCACGAGGAGACCGGCGCCGTCGCCTTCAATCTCGACCAGCTCATGGAACCGCTTTTCGGCCAGACCCTCGGCCGGGAGCGGCATGTGAAGGCCCTCGCGGTATGCGCCGAGTACGCTTACTCGATCGCCGATCAAATACTGGATTCGGGCGTTTCCGTGGTTATGGACTTCGGCTTCTGGACGAGGGCGGAAAGACGCGCGGCCTCCGAGCGCTTTAAGGGAAGAGATGTCGTCTTTGTTTATTTAGCCGTCTCTGATGATGAGCAGAAGCAACGCATCAATGCGCGAAACTCCTCTATTGATAGAACCTACTCCTTCACAACGGACCAACTCTCATTCCTCAACGCGTTCTTCGAGGAGCCGTCCGATTCAGAGGGATTAGCCTTTATCAGCTCTGAGGAGCTTTTCGTTTAATGCCCGACCGGGTTTCATAATGGGATACATCGTGAAATGCCGTTAAGCTCGCGAAGATTAAAGAAAAAAGTTCTAGTCGCGCCATTGGTGTTATGATCGATTTATCTATAGAAATACTCGCGCAAAGACGCAAAGACGCAAAGAAGATAAAACCATGCTTTGTATACGTCATATCCGGTACGAATAGAATTATTAAATTGAAAAAATGGCATAATCTCCAAGGATAACGAGTCTCCCCCTCTCCTCTTCTTTGCGAGCTTTGCGCGATTTTATTCTTTCACACGCATAATCGAAGAGGAACAAAGGAGAATATATTCTCTCTTCTTCTTTGCGCCTTTGCGAGCTTTGCGCGACATATCTTACGCGTTCAGAGTCGCAGAGACACTAAAGAGATCGTATTTTCTCTTCTCTTCTTCTCTTCTTCTCTTCTTCTCTTCTTCTCTTCTTCTCTTCTTCTCGCCTTTGCGCCTTTGCGCCTTTGCGCGATATTTTTCCTACGCGCGCAGAGACGTAGAGGAACTAAGGAAAATATATTCTCTCTTCTTCTTTGCGCCTTTGCGAGCTTTGCGCGACATATCTTACGCGTTCAGAGTCGCAGAGACATTAAAGAGATCGTATTTTCTCTTCACTTCTTTGCGCCTTTGCGCGATATTTCCCTTACACACGCAGAGACTTAGAGATGCTGCGAAACAAAGGGTATCGTACTCTCTTCTCTTCTTTACGCCTTTGCGAGCTTTGCGCGAGAAATCCTCAAAATTCTTCAGGCAGAGCAAAAAAAAATCGCGCGGAGCCGTATATGACGGTTCCCGCGCGATTACGCTTCGATACGTAGACGTCGCTCTCTACTGTTGCCCCGCCAATGTGGCTACCATGATCGCCTTTATCGTGTGCATCCGGTTCTCCGCCTGGTCGAACACCCTCGAGGCCCGTCCGCGGAAGACTTCGTCGGTGACCTCCATCTCCCTGATGCCGTAGGTCTCGAAAGCGTCCCGCCCCGTATCCGTCTCCGTATCGTGGTTGGCGGGAAGGCAATGGAGGAACACCGTTCCCGGCTTGCCGGTGAGGGAGAGGAATTCGCTGGTGACGCGATAGGGCTCCAGGAGCCTGATCCGCTCCTCCATCTTGTCCTCCTCGCCCATGGATACCCAGACGTCGGTATAAATGAAATCCACGCCCGCGAGCGCCTTCGCCTTGTCGGCGATGGAATAAAGCTCGATCTTTCCGCCGCTTTCTCCGCATACGCGCTTGACCTCGTCCAGGAGGTCCTTCCTCGGCCAGAGTTCCTGCGGGGAGAGAATCCGGTACGTGAGCCCCATCTTGGCGCAGCCGATGAGGAGGGCGTTGGACATGTTGTTCCTTCCGTCGCCTGCGTAGAGGAGGACGGCTCCCTCGAGAGATCCCTTCCGCTCCTCCCGCATCGTCATGAGGTCCGCGAGTACCTGCGTGGGATGGTCCTCGTCCGTGAGGCCGTTCCAAACGGGAACGCCCGAATGCCGAGCGAGGATCTCCGCCGTGTTCTGGCTGAAGCCGCGGAACTGGATGCCGTCGTAGTAGCGGCCAAGGACCTTCGCGGTATCTTCGAGCGATTCCTTCTTACCCATTTGGCTGTTCGTGAGGAAGGTGGCGTTGCCCCCCTCGTCCCAGATCGCCACCTCGAAGGCGCAACGGGTACGCGTGCTGGTTTTATCGAAAATGAGGACGATGTTCTTCCTCGCGAGGAGGTCGCCCTTCTGGCCCGAACGCTTCTTGGCTTTGAGCTTGTCGGAGAGGTCGAGGAGATATTCGATCTCCTCCCGGCTGTAGTCCTTGAGTGTTAGGAAACTCCTTCCCTTCAAATTTACGCTCATAATGTATATTTATACATCCAATATTCGGTTTTTGTCAACTCATGCATGAATATGCAGTTTTTATGTATTTTCAGGCAATGGTATAGCCACCAGAACCATTCTCTTGAATAAGGCCTTCGGCGCAGAGTTGCGCTCCCGCCTTAGCGAGGCGCTCGAGCTCGATCCCCGTGTCGCGAGAAATCTCTTCGAACTCGGTCCCTTTTCCGGCGACGAGAGCCTTGAGAATCGCTCCCCGCGCCTCCCTGTTTGAACCTATAAACGACGATTGCCTGGTATACGCCGCGCTCTTCCTGTTCGGATTCGGCGTCACCCCAGGAAGCCCGGCGCCGTAATCCATGAGGGCGTAATACCAAGAGCGGATATCGTCGCGGTCCATCGTGCGTTCGACGATTGGAAGGATCTCGTCGTCCCGAACGTCCCCCTCCCGCTCGTTGAAGAAAAAGTGGATGAATACGCGTCTGATATTCGTTTCTATGAAGGCCGACGGAAGGCCGAAGGCGAACGCGAGCACGGCCCTCGCGGTATACGGCCCCACGCCCGGTAGCGCATCGAGCGCCGCCTCGTCCGCGGGAAGCCGGCCTCCGTGGCGTTCCATGACGGCCCTCCCCGCTTCCCAGAGCCACTTGCCCCTCCGGTTATACCCGAGGCCGCTCCAGAGCCGGAGTGCTTCGGAAAGCGGCGCGGCGGCGAGTTCACGAAAGCCGGGAAAGGCTTCGAGCCACGCCTCGTACTTGGGGATGACCCTCGCCGTCTGCGTCTGCTGGAGCATGAACTCCGAAACTAGAACGGCGTAGGGATCGTCGATATAGCGCCAGGGGAAGCGCCTGCCACGCTCCGCAAAATAGGAGAGTATCGCCTCCCTGAACGCGCCGTCCTCAGCCGTAAAGGTGGAGGTACTCGTGGACGAGCTCCTCGGCCTTGCCCTTGCACTTCCCGCACACAGTCCCGATCTTGGTCCTCGCCTGGAGGCCCTCCCAGGTCCGCGCGCCGGCCTTCACGGCGGCCTCGATGTCCTTGTCCGTGATGTTGAGGCACTGGCAGATCACCACCGCCTCCTCGCCGCCGAAGAGCCCCTTCCTCCCCGTCTTCTCGAGGTAATCGTCGATGGCGGCCCTGAGGGCCTTGTCCCCCATAACGGAACAGTGGATCTTGCTGTCGGGGAGGCCGCCGAGCTTCTTGGCGATGTCCTCCGGCTTAACCGTGTACGCGTCCTTGATGGGCATGCCCTTCACTACCTCCGATAGCATCGAGGTGGATGCGATGGCGCTCGCGCATCCGTAGGTCTTCCAGCGGATGTCCTTGATCACGTCGTCCTCGATCCTGAGCATGAGGAGCATCTGGTCCCCACAGTTAATGTTGCCCACGAGACCCTGCGCGTCCGCCTTGAATTCCTCGGAAGAATCGAAAATGTTGCGCGGATTCGTGAAATGATCCTTCACGATCTCCGAATAGACCCAATCCATGCCCGCCATCAGTCCTCTCCTCCCGTTTCCTCGCTCTTCCAATCGATCGTCGTCATCCGCCTGAGCCGGTCTATCGCTGTGACGAGGATCTCGACGACCCTGTCCACGTCATCCTCAGTCGAACCCCGCCCCATCGAGAAGCGGATCGATCCATGCGCGAGCTCCGGCCCGACGCCAGTCGCCACGAGGACGTGCGAGGGCTCGAGGCTCCCCGACGCGCAAGCCGATCCCGTCGACACTTCGATCCCCTCGAGATCGAGGGAGAGAAGGATCGCTTCGCCCTCCGCTCCCGGGAAAGAGCAGTTGAGTGTGTTCGGGAGCCCATGGTCCCGGTCACCGTTCACCCGCACCTTGGGAATCCGCTCGAGGATCCCTTTCCTGAGCCGCTCCTTGAGAGCCGAGAGCCGCGCGAATTCGGAGGAGAGCCTCTCGTTTGCGAGTTTCGCGGCGAGCCCGAAGGCGGAGATGCCCGGCGCGTTGTAGGTGCCGGATCGGTAGCCGCCTTCCTGGTGCCCTCCCCTGATGAGGGGCTCGAGCGGAAGGCCGGACTTGAAGTACAAGGCCCCGGCGCCCTTCGGCCCGTAGATCTTGTGGCAGGAAAGGCTCGCGTAGTCGACGTTCCAGGCTTTGAAATCGACAGGAACCTTTCCCGCGGCCTGGACCGCGTCCGTGTGGAAGAGCGCACCGGCCAGGTGAGCCGCTGCAGCGAGCCTGGGTATGTCCTGCAGCGTCCCTATCTCGTTATTCGCGGCCATGACAGAGACGAGAAGGGGATCGCCCTCGAGGGCCCGCGCGTATGCTGCCTCGTCCAACCGCCCCTTGGAGTCCACGCCCACCACCGCGAGCGGATGGCCGAGCTCCTCGAGGCGGAGCGCCGCGTTCATGACGCAGGGATGCTCGATGGCCGAGATGACGATCTTCTTCCGTGACGGATCCTTCCGCGCGAGCTCGAAGGCGGTCTGGAAGACCGTGTTGTTCGACTCCGAGCCGCCCGAGGTGAACACGATGCCCTCCGGCCGGGCCCCTACGAGCGAGGCGACGCGTTCGCGCCCTTCCTCGACCCGCGCCCGGGCCATTCGTCCCGAGGCGTGCATGCTCGACGCGTTGCCGAACACCTCCGCCTCGTCCCTGATGAGAGCGGCGACCTCGGGATCGAGCGGGGTCGTCGCGTTGTAATCCATGTAGACGCGGTCCCTTCCCACGTCGCCTCCTAAGCCTTCATGCCGCTCGAGACCGCGGCGAGGTCGGTCGAGTCCAAGTATTCGTCTATCCGTCCCTTGAGGCCGTCCCAGAAGTGCTTCGACGCACAGGTCGGGGACTTCCCGCAGGAGCCCTCCGTCCTCGCGCATTCCACGGGGACGATGTCGCCCTCGAGCGCGGCGATCACCTCGCTCATCCTGATCCTGCCAGCGTCGCGGGCGAGCCGGTATCCGCCGTGCTTTCCCCGCTGGCTCACGATGAGGCCGGCGGACTTGAGCTGGGCGGCAATGCCTTCTAGGTATTTGGGGGATATGTCCTCGAGCGCGGCGATCTCGCTAATGGAGAGCTCTCCCGTTTCGGCTTGGCAAAGCCTGATCAGGGCGCGGATACCGTATTGCGTCTTCGTCGGTACGCTGAACATATACCCCTAATTCCTATGGGAATGGTAGGAATATATATCGTTATGGATAAAAGGTCAAGAGCGATGAGGCGAACGGATCAAGAGACCGCCGCCAAGCGCTCACGGATACGGCTATCCGTTCAGAGCGCGGGGATTTCCTCGAGCTTCACCGGTTTCCCGATCCTCGAACCGGCCCAGCCCTGATTCTTCTTGGAGCCGAGGATGATCGCCCCGGCAAGGGCGCCGTTTTTGAGAACGAACCTCTCATAGCGTCCGTTATCGGCGTCCTCATGGACGACGAAATCGAGGCCCTCCGCTTCTGCACTCTCGGGCACGGCGAGCCCGACGCTGAGGAGGTCGATGCCAGCCACCTTGAGACTCGTGCGCGGAACGGTTCCTGCGTAGGGCCTGCTTCTGTCTCCGAGGATGGCCCGCGCCGCTGCCTGCGCCTGATCGAGGGCGGCGGGGATGATCCCCCAGACCCTGCCCTTAAATTCCGCGGCGTCGCCCGCGGCGTATATGTCCTTCGCCCCCGTTTCCATGTATTCGTCTATCGTGACGCCCTTCCCGCAGGGAATTCCCGCGCGCAATGCGAGCTCGGTGTTCGGTTTTATTCCTGAAGAGAGCAGTGCGAAATCCGCATCGATGCGCTCTCCGGAAGCGAGGGAGATCGCCGTGAGGGAGCCATCGCCCTCATAGCGCTCCACCCTCGCGCCGAGCCTGAATCGAAGGCCTTTCCCCTCGAGGATCCGCGACAGTATGGCCGCGCCGCGCTCGTCCATCTGCCGCGGGAGGAGCCGCGGCGCTATCTCGACGATCGTAACGGAATCGGCCCCGCCGAGCTTGAGGTGGTGGGCCGCCTCGATCCCGAGGAGGCCTCCCCCGATAACCGCTACGCGGCGATCGCCTCGCCCTATGCGCTCCCTGATCCGCGCCGCGTCCTCGTAGTGTCTCAGAGTGAGGACGCCGTCGTTCCGAACGCCGGGAGCGTCGAATACCATGGGCTCGGATCCGGTGCAGAGGAGGAGCGCGTCGTACCGGGTCCGCGATCTGTCCTCGAATTCCACCGTACGCTCGGTGGTCGAGATCGATACCGCTCCGTGTGAGGTCTTCACCCCGATAGCGCGCTTCGCGTACCACGCGTCGTCGTGGAGGATGATGCTTTCCACGGATAGCCCGGCCGAGATGGCCTCGGGAAGGCGGATGCGTGAATAGAGACCGTGCGGCTCCTTCGCGTGCACCTCGATCTCGAGCTCAAGCGGATCAGGCTGGATCGACCTCATGGCCTCCGCCGCGTTGATCCCCGCGATCCCGTTCCCTATGACGACGACCTTCAAGCGCCACCCCCGATCGGAGCCGCGGTCCGTGCCGCGATCCGGCGATTCCATCGAGCGCGCTCGTCGACCGAGGCACGCGCCGGGAACGAGCCTCCGGCCAGTAGGAATCTAACGCAATAGGTGGAGGCGAGCAAGTCTCGTGCGGGAGGCCGCCTTAGAGCGGGGTTTTCGCCTTCCTCGCGCCCGCGATACCGAGAGCCGCGAGAGCCACAAGGGGCGGGATCGACGAGGAGAGCTCGTGCGGGAAGGGAAGCGAGGATTGCGCGAACACCGCCAAGGCGTCCGCGCCGATGAATGCGAGGGCCGCGAGGAGCGAGGGAAGCGGCTGCTTCCTTCCCGCGTACACCGAGGCAATGGCGAGCCAGCCCCGCCCGGAGCTCATGCCCGGCGAGAACGCCCCGAGGCTCAGCGCCATGAGTCCTCCCGCGAGGCCGGCTCCGGCGCCTGAAACGAGGAATGCGGAGGCCCTCGCGGCGTCGGGGGAGCCGCCCGCTGAGACGAGGGCCGCCTCCGATGATCCAGCCGCCCTGATCCTGAGGCCGTCGCGCGTCCTCACGAGAAAAAGCCAGGCGGCCGCGTATGCGAGCCCTCCTGCCGCGAGCGAAGCGTAGGCCGCATTCGAATCCGCGCCCGATCCGAATCTCCATAGCCCCGCTGATCCCGAGACCGCCTCGGCGAGGGCCGCGACCGCGGCCGGAACGAGGAGGTTGAGCGCTATCCCCGATATGACTGGATCCGCTCTCGTGCGCGAGAGGAATAACGAGTAGACGAGCGATACCGCGCCCGAGGCGGCGATGGCGGCGGCCAGGGCGAGGACCGGTGGCGCGCCTGAACGAGCCGCGGCGGCCGCACAGAAGGCGCCCGCGGTGACGAGGCCCTCGAGGGCCATGTTTGTGCGTCCCGACTTCTCCGCGACGAGGCTTCCCGCCGACGCCGCGAGGAGGGGGCCAGCGAATTCAGCGGCCGACGCGAGGCTCACCGTTTTCCCTCCCGGCCCGAGCCCGCCGCTACGGCGAGGAGTACGAGGGCCTGGATGATCGCCGCCGATTGCGCCGGTACGCCGGCCGCGGCCTGCGCAGAACGGGAACCGGCTTCAAGGAATGAGAAAAAGAGCGCGGCGACCGGTACGAGCGCCGGGCGGGATCCGGCTACGAGGGCGCATGCGAGGGCCGAGAATCCCCGTCCCGCCGCGAAGGACTGGAACACCCGAAGGCTCCGGCCCTGCGCCGCCCAGAGTCCCGCGAGGCCCATGAGCCCCGCTCCCGCGATCATGGCGAAGGCGCGAACGCGCGCTCCGGGAAGCCCGCTCGCCGCGGAAAAATCGGGGGACAGGCCCTCCATGCGAATGAGGTAACCAGTCCTCGTCCTCCTGAGGAGGACCCAGGCGGCGGCCGCCGCCGCAACGGCTCCGAAGATTCCGGCGTTCAGCGCGCTCGGCGGCATGAGGCGTGCAAGGCCGAGAGTGTTGGGCAAGGCGCGCGTCGCGATGAGCTGACTGCTCGGGTCCTTAAGCGGCCCCGCTACGACCCAGTCCAGCACAGGCAGGGCCGCCTGCGATGCAAGGAAGCTTGTAATGAGCTCGTCGGCGCCGGAAAGCCGTCTCAAGCCCGACGAGATCGCGCCGAGCGCCGCTGCCGCGAGGAGCGCGGCTGCCGTGCCGAGCGTAAAGGCGATAAATGGGCTCATGCCCCCCGAGGCGATGAGGACCGCGTGCCCCGCCAGTGCGCCGAGGAAGAATTGGCCTTCGCCACCCAGGTTCACCGCTCCCGCCCTGAGGGCGATGAAGGCCCCTGCCGCCGCGACCGCGAGAACCGAAGCGGACTCGAGCATATTCCCGAACGCGTACGTGGAAGAGAAGGGCCCGAGATAGAAGGATGCTACGCCTCCCTTCCCCGTCGCCGCGAACAGGGTAGCGGCGACCATGGCTCCGGCCGGGACGGCGAGAGCTGCAAGGCGTCTGCGGAGGAGCGTCCGCGAACGGGCTCTGGCCGTCACGGTGCTCCTCCGGTCATGGCCTGCCTGATCCTGTCCTCGATTCCCGCCGATCCGTCGTTCACGGCGCGGAGCGTCACGCGCCCCCTCGAGAGCACCACGATCTCGTCGGCGAGCTCGAGCGCCTCGCCGATCTGCGAGAGCGCTATGAAAAAAGCCTTCCCCTTCCGCGCTTCCTCCCTGATGCGCTTCCGGCATTCGGCCGCGCGCTTCGCGTCCATTCCCCAGGTCGGCTCCGCTATGACGACGAGGGCGGCGGGAAGGCTCAGCTCGCGCTCCAAGACGAGACGTTGGATCTGTCCACCCGAAAGCGTCGACGCGTCATCCGCGGGATCAGCCCTGATGCCGATCCCGCTCAAGGCCTTCGCCGCCATCGCGGATCGAGCGGCCTTCCCGAGGCCGGGGAATGCGTAGGCGCCGCTCTCATGGATGAGGATGTTGTCCGCGATGGATGCTCCGGTGGCCACACCCCGCTTCATGCGTTCCCGGGGGACGTAGGCCATGCCCCGCGCTCGCCTTTTTTCGGGGCTCGACCGGACGACTTCCGTGCCGAGAAACCGTATTGATCCCCGCGCTCTCCGCTCCATGCCCGAGATGGCGTCCTCAAGCGAACGCTCTCCGTTTCCCGTGATCGAGAGCGCGCATAGCACGCGGCCGCGGTCCACGGAGAAGCTCACGTCGTCGAGTCCGGAATCTCCCGTCCTCCGCTCGGTCGTGAGCCTCTCGACCTCCAGCACGGTCTCCGCTCGTTCGGCGCCATCGCTGCCCGGGGCTTCGTCCCCGGCGGAGCTCCGCTCCCCGAACATGGCGCGCACGAGGAGATCCTGGTCCGCTGCGTTCGTCTCGAGCGTTGTCTTCCCATCCCTCATAACCATGAAGGAATCTGCGCGTTCGATGGCTTCCCGGATGCGGTGCGTCACGAGGACGATGCCCGTACCTCCTGCCTTGAGGGCGGCCAAGCCCACGAATAGCCGATCTGCTTCTTCTTCGCTCAGGTTCGAAGTGGGTTCGTCGAGGATGAGGACTGAGGGGCGGTGGCTCATCGCCCGGAGGAGCTCCGTCCTCTGCCTGTCTGCGAAAGAGAGCTCTCCCGCCCTGGCGTCGGGATCGATGCCGAGCGAGAACTCCTCGATGAGCTCCCGCGCCATCTCGCGCATCTTATTCCGCTTCGCGATAAAGCCGAGCGCGAGTGGCTCTCTCCCGAGGAAGACGTTCTCCGCGACCGTGAGGTCATCCGCGAGGAGGGGATGCTGGTGAACGAGGGCGACGGGAGGGCGCTTGCGCATTCTGCGCGCACCCGAGATCCAGGTCCATCCTCCAATGACGAGGGACGCCGAATCGGCCTCGAGCTCGCCCGCGAGGACGCGCATGAGGGTCGTCTTCCCCGCGCCGTTCTCGCCGAGGACGGCGACGATCCGCCCCGCCGCGGCGGAGAGCGAGGCGCCGTCCACGGCGGCCCGTTTCCCGAAGCGCTTCACGACGCCCCGGGCCTCGAGGAGCGCCATGTCAGAACGAGGGGGATTCCAGTACGAGCTTGCCCGTTCGGAGATCGGAGAGAACCTTCGCCATCTCGGCCCGGGACGCATCGCTCGATCCCTTCGCATAGAGGGGATGCGCATCGTCGAAGTCGACGTAGCCTTCCTTGAAGCCGAGAATCTCCGCCTTTCCGTACGCGAGCTTCCCCTTGAGCGCTGCGCTCACCCGCTCGTAAACGAGCCTGTCCTGCCTCAGGACCGCACAGCCCGCCACGGTACCCGGCGCAAGGTCGTACCCCGTCGCGTCCGACCAGACAATCTTGACGCCCTCGGATTGCGCGGCGGCCACGACGCCCTGCGAGGCTCCGCCCGCTACGGGGAAGAGGGCGCGCGCGCCCGCCTCAACGAGCGATTCGGAGAGCTCCTTGGCCTTCTGCGCGTCGAACCAGTTCCCGACGACGCGGAGCTCGGCCTTCGCTCCCGGCAAGGCCTTCTCGAGGCCGAGCTCGAAGCCTGGGAAGATGGCCTTGTCGAAGGAAGGATAATGCTGCGCGACGACGACGCCAGCCGCGACCCCCGGTCCCGCGCCGGCCTCCTTCGCGACGAGTCCTGCCATGTAGCCCGCGACGTATCCCTGCTCGACCTGGTTGTAGAGCGCCGTCGCGATCATCGGGTTGCCCGCGAGGTAGCCGTCGGCCACGAAGAAGCGCTGCTTGGGAGCGGCCTCGAGGGCCTTCACGCAGAGTTCCGGAATCGAGGGATTGGAGCTCACGATGAGGTCCCACTTGCCCGAGAGCGCGAGCTCGGTGAGTTTTGACTCCCAGGCCGACTGGTCGAATCCCGCCTCCAGCGCCAGGAACGAAGCGCCGGCCTCGTCCGCGGCTTTCTTGGCGCCCTCGACGAGCTTCTCGTATATGGGACTGCCCGCGACCATGCCCGGGACGAATACCGCAACGCTCTCCACCTTCTTCCCCACTGCCCCCTTCGCGCAGGAAGCGGCGAGAATCGCCGTGAGGCCCGAGGCGAGGATGGCGGCCGCGAGAGACGGCCTCAAAAACGACATTCTTGATACGCGCATGCTCAGTGATACCTCCGTTACGATCGCATCCTAGCCAGGGGGCGGCCTCCTTGACGAGGTCGCGAAGCTTACCTAGTATGAAACTTACGTAAAGCGTAAGCTCGATGCAAGAAAACAACTACTCCATCGGCGAACTCGCCCGGATGTTCGGCGTGACGCTCCGCACCATCCGTTACTATGAAGAAATCGGCCTCCTCAAATCCCTGCCTCGGGACGGCTCGGGTCACAGGCGCTACAGCGCCCGGAGCGCGGTCCACCTGAAGCGCATCCAAGAGCTCAAGGACTACGGCCTCTCCCTCTTGGAGATCGCGGAGCTCTTCCGCCTCGCGCGGAGCGACAGGACGGGCGCTCGGGTCCGCGAGGGCCTCCTCTCCGTATACCGCGGTAAGCTCGCGGACGCGCGTAAACGAAAGGCATCCCTCGACGCTTACGTCGAGGACCTGAGCTGGCACGTGGAGCAGCTGAAGGAAGTCGAGGACTTCTTCCAGTGCCCCGGCTCGGCTTGCGCCTCATGCCCCTTCCCCGAACGTTGCGATATCCGTATGCTCGCTAACCGGGAGGAGACCGGGGCATGAGCGTCATCGGCATAGACCTCGGCACGTCCACCGTGAAGGCAGGACTCTTCTCGTCAGATGGCGAGCTCCTCGCCCTCCGCTCCCGCGCCACGGATACCACGACGCGCTCAGGCGCTCCCGGGAACGACGGTACGGAGGCGAATGCCGACGCTTGGACCGAAGCCTCCTTTAGCCTTCTCCGGGAACTCTCCTCATTCGCGCTCGAATCCCTCCGCGGCGATCCCGTCGAGCGCGTCACAGTGGGCGGAAACGGCCCGACCCTCGTCGCCCTCGGTAAGGACGGCCGGCCCCTCCGTGCCGCCCTTCTGTGGACCCACAGGAGAGCCATCGATGAGGCGACCGCCGTGAGCGCCATCGCGGGGAGACGGGTCGATCCCGCCTTCTACCTGCCCAAGATCCTCTGGCTCATGCGCGCCGAGCCCGGCGTCTACGAGAGCGCCGCGTTCTTCCTCCCCTGTCCCGAGTACGTCGCCTACCGCCTCACGGGCGAAGCGCGCGCCGTGCTTCCCGCTCCCGGCTACGAGCCGTTCTCGCTCGATCCCGCCCTCGCCGCTCGTTCCGGCGTCGACGCGGGCAAGATCCCTTGCATCATCGCTCCCGGAGAGGCCGTGGGAAAGCTGAACGCGGAAGCATCCAAGGCATCGGGACTCCCACGCGACTGCGTCGTTGCGGCCGGTCTCCCCGATTTCCTCTCCGCCCTACTGGGCGCGGGGGTCTCGAGTCCTGGACTCGCCCTCGATCGCGCCGGGTCGAGCGAGGCCTTGAATCTCTGTGCCGAACGTCCATTTTCTTCGGATATCCTCTTCAGCCTCCCCCATCCCGCTCCCGGCCTCTTTAATGTCTCGGGCGGGATTTCCACCTCCGGTTCCGCGCTCGCGTGGCTTCTCGCCCTGCTCGGCGGGAATCCGTCCCACGAGGGCGGAACATCCGCTCTCATCGACGAGGCGGCATCCGTCGAACCTGGCGCCGAGGGTCTCCTTTTCCTCCCCTACCTCTCGGGAGAGCGCGCCCCGCTCTGGGATCCCCTCGCCCGAGGAGCTTTTGTTGGTCTCAGGATGTCCCACGGCCCACGCCATCTCGTCCGCGCTCTCCTCGAGTCAGTGGCCTTCGCGTTGCGCGACGTCAAGGAGACGATGGAACGTGGAGGGCTCCCTGTCAGCGAGATCCGCTGCTCGGGCGGTCCGTCGCGGAGCGCGCTCTGGAACCGTATCAAGGCCGACGTCCTCGGCGTCCCAATCGTGCTTCCCGCTTCCGTGGAAGCAGAGGTGCTTGGATCGGCCGCGATCGCGCTCCGCTCGTCTGGGCGCTTCAAGACCCTCATGGAGGCGTCCGCCGCGGTCGCCGCGGCCTCGGGCTCCGTGACGCCGGACCTCGGCGCCCACGAGCGGTACTCGGAAAGTTACGGGCTCTTCATCGAGGCGCGTGATCGCCTCGCCGGAATACACCGCGGCCTCTCGGCCATCTCGAACGGAGACTGACCATGCCCCCATCGATCATCCAGACCGCCGTGCTCTTCGGCTTCATGGCCGTGGGTTTCATCTGCGCCAAGATCGGCATCCTCAATCCCGAGCGGGACCGGGGCTTATCCGCCCTCCTCGTGAAGGTCACCCTCCCCTGCCTCATCTTCTCCGCCATGGTGCGGCCCTACGAGAGCGAGCTCCTCCCCCGCGTACTCGTCCTCATCGGCGTATCCTTCGCGGTCTACGCCGTCTGCATCGCCTTCGCCGTTGCGATGACGCGCCCCCTCGGCGGCCCCGAGAAGCGACGCGGAGTCTACCGCTACGGGATCATCTTCTCGAACGCGGGCTTCATGGGCTTCCCCGTCCTCGAATCGCTCTTCGGCGGGAATTCCGTTTTCTACGCCTCGGTCTATAACATCGCCTTCCAGGTCCTCGCCTTCTCCGTGGGCCTCGTACTCCTCGGCTGGGAATCCAGCGAGCGGAGGGGCGGCGCTTTCAAGGAGATTCTCAACCCCAACACGATCGCCGCCCTCCTCGGGCTCGCCTTCTTCCTGATCCGCATACCGCTCCCCAAGGTCCTCCACGAGTCGATCGCGCGCATCGGCGACATGACGACGCCGCTCTCCATGATGTTCATAGGATCGCTGCTCTCGCGGTCGTCTCCCGTCCAGCTCCTCAAAGATTGGCGGCTCTGGGCTGTCACGGCCTTCCGCCTCGCGGCGGCCCCCGCCCTCGTCTACCTCGCGCTCAAGCTCGTCATCAGGGATTCATCGTTCCCGATAGAGGTTCCGGTCATGGTCGCCGCCATGCCGGTCGCGGCCAACGCCGCCATCCTCGCGGAGTCGGCCGGGGGAGACGCCGAAGCGGCGTCCATGCTCGTGACTATGAGCACCTTCGCATCGCTCGCGACCATCCCCCTCGCGTCAAGAATTTTCTTCGGCGTCTAAAACGCCGTATGCGGTCCCATCGAGTTCAGGAAGCCTCGAGCCGCTCCCGTGATCGGGGGCGCCGGGCGCGGAAGGGCGTTCGCCCGCGTCTCCACCCGCCGCTCGCCCGAGCGCCTCAACCAGGATCTCCGCCGTCTCTTCCCAGGCATTCCCGGAGTATCGGAAGACGTAGTGGCTTCCTCCCTTGATGCGCACCACCTTGAACTCGGGGGCAAACCTCTCTTCGAGGTACCGCAGGGAATATTTTCGATCGAGCACTGTGTCGTCCGTCCCCTGGATGACGACGAGAGGAGTATCGAAGGGACCGTAGGCGGTATTGCGCGAGTCCCAACGGATGAGCGATTCAACCCAGCTCGAGGGGAACTCCGTAGGGTCGAGGGGATCTGACGAGAAAGGGTACGGCAGCGAATCACGCCTGCTCCTCGGTCCGTTCTTCCGCTTAATAGCTCGAATGCCCTTCCCGATTATTGCGAGGCCCGCTTTGGAAGCGCCCCAATGGGCGGAGCGCACCAGGGGCGCGGCGAATACGAGCATCCTAAGACCGGAGCCGTACTGCTTAAGGTATTCTATCCAGGCTGCGCATCCCGTAGAATGCCCCACGCCGACGAGCCGTTCCTGATCAGCCCCGTCCTCAATCGCGGCTTCGCGTAGGGCCCGCGCCGCCTCGCCGTATTCCGAGAAATCGCCCACCGCCATACGCTCGCCGGAGGAGAGCCCGTGCCCGGGCAGGTCCATCGCGTAGACAGACCATCCGCGTTCGACGAGGAACTCGTAGAGACGGGCGTGCGTCCCGCCGTGGTCCATGTATCCGTGGAGAAAGAGCGCCGTACCGCGCGGCTTCTCGGGAGTGTAGGATTGAACGAAGAGCCTTCCGGACCGCGAGTCCACGAAGCCCCAGGCTCGGCGGGCTCCCGGTACCGCGAGGGCGTAGTGCGCGATGTAAGCGTCCATGTCGGGATCGTCGCGCTTCGCCGGAAAACCCTCACTCGCCGCCATGATCCTCGCGGCGGCGCCGAGGGTGAATCTCCCGTTTTCCCGATCCTCGGCTCCTGCCTTCATCGGGTCAGCGCCGCAGTCAGGGCATGAGAGGAGGGAGCATACGCCGAGCAGGAACGCCATCGTCCTCATGGCGTCACGATATCACTCCCGTTTCAGGCTTCCAAGCCGACGGGCTCCTCGGTCTCGTGTCCGGACGAACCCGTCCCGGCAGAGGAACCGGTTCCTTCCGCGAACCGCTCCCTCAATGCCTGCCTGAGGCAAGGGCCCTTCATCCCGAGGATCTCGGCGGCTTTCGATGCGTTTCCTCCGGTCATGCCGAGCGCCTTCGCGAAGAAGTCCCGTTCGATCTCCCGAAGATACCCCTTCAAGCTGAATCCGCCTCCCTGAGCATCCCCGCTCGAAGGCTCCGTGACGCGTCCGGCAGCGGAATCCCGCTCGGCGAGCGCGTATCGTATCCTCAGGGGCAAGTCGGAGGATCCAACGCCGTCGCGATCCGATTGGGCGCAGGCGAATGCCACGGCGTTCTGGAGCTCGC